>JBBRNS010000243.1:0-5579 GCA_038230175.1 Burkholderiales bacterium | reverse complement strand
TCAGGCATAGAGCGTAGCCAAGTGACCTGGCGTTTGGCCAACTGCCGGGTGGCGATGATGCCGCGCTCGCGCAGGGCGTCTAGTTCGATCTTCGACAGCGGCATTCCGGGGTTTTGAACATCGTGCGCATCCAGCACCTCCCAGGCTTGGCGGTAACCCACGCATCGCATCGACGGCAGGTCCAGGTGCAGGTCGCCGCGCGCGCGCAGCTGGCGCACCTCGTCCACAAATCCTTGCGCCAGCATGGCATCAAAGCGTTGGGCGATGCGTGCGTGCAACCAGGCGCGGTCGGTCGGCTCTAAGGAAATAAGTGTTCTAGCCCTCGTGGAACCTGCGTGAGTAGCTCCTGATTCGATAGCATTTTGGCGCGCATGGAAGTGCGACAAGGGCAGGCCAGAGATGCGGTAGACCTCTAACGCACGCTGAATGCGCTGGCTGTCGCCCGGAGCCAAGCGGGCGGCGGTGGCGGGGTCTATCTGTGCCAGCTGCGCATGCAGGGCGGGCCAGCCGTGCTCACGTGCCTCAAGCTCCAGCGCCGCGCGCACGGTGGGGTCGGCGGCGGGCATGGGGTCAATGCCGTCGGCCAGCGCCTTGAAGTAGAGCATGGTGCCGCCCACCAGCAGGGGCAGCTTGCCGCGCCCAGCAATGTCGGCAATCAGCGCCTGCGCGTCCTTGATAAACTCGGCCGCGCTGTAGGCCTGCAGTGGGTCGCGGATGTTGATCAGGTGGTGGGGCACCGCCGCCAACTCAGCCGCGCTGGGCTTGGCGGTGCCAATGTCCATGCCCCGGTAAACCAGGGCCGAATCGACGCTAATGATCTCGCACGGATGGGCTCGGGCAATGGCCAGCGCAGCGGCAGTCTTGCCCGCCGCCGTGGGGCCAGCCAGGGCGATGTAGGGGGTCGTGGTGTGCAAGGTCATGGGGTCTAGGTGGCTGGCAGATGCGGCAGGTGCGGCAGTTTTGGCAGGTGTTTGTGGGCCACATGGCGCAACAAAAAAACCAGACTAATGGCGGCCACGGTAAGGCCTATCACCAGCGCAATCCAGAAGCCCTGGGCCTGCAGGGGCTGGGCCGGGGCCCACGGCAGCCACTGGGGCGCCAGACCCAGCACGCAACCCAGCGGCAGCGCAACGCCCCAAAATGCAATGAGCTGAATCACCATGGGCGAGCGCGTCACCTTGTAGCCGCGAATGGCGCAACTGGTGACCGCCTGTGTGGAATCGGACAGCTGAAAAATAGCCGCCAGAAACAGCAAGCTGGCCGCCACGGTGGCCACCTCGGTGTCATTGGTATAGGCCCTTGCAATTTCTTGGTTAAAAAGTGCCATGCCGATGGCCGACACGGCGGCCAATACCAACGCAACCCCCACGCCGACCCAGGCCCTAAAACGGGCTGCAACCGCGTCGCCTGCGCCCAGGGCCTGCCCCACCCGGGTCAACACGGCCGTGCCCATGCTGAGCGGCACCATGAACACCAGCGAGGTGAAGTTGAGCGCAATCTGGTGCGCGCCCACTTGGGTGCTTCCAAAGCGTGCCACCAGCAAAGCAATCAGGCTGAAAGCGCTGCTCTCGGCAAAAAACGTGACGCCAATGGGTAAGCCCAAGCCCAGCAGCTTGCCCACCTTCTCGCGGTGGGGCGCTTCAAAGCGGTCAAATGGCCAGGTGCTGCGGTAGGCTGGGCTGCGGCGCATCCACCACAGCAAGCCGATCAGGTTGAACCACACGCACAACAAGGTGGCCCAGGCACAACCCACGCCGCCTAGGCGAGGAAAGCCAGCGTTGCCAAACACCAGCAGCCAGTTGATCAAAACATTCAGCAGGAGGGCGGCCAGGGCCATGACCATCATGGGCTTAGTCTGGTTCAGGCTGGTGCTGTAGCCGTAGAGCACACGGTAAGCGGCAAACGCGGGCAGGGCGAAACTGGTGATGAAGACAAAGTCTTTGGCCACGCCGCGCACCAAGGGCTCTAGCGTGATGAAGTCAAACACCAGTGCAGACAGGTTGGCCAACACAAAGGCCAGCAGCCCGACACCCAGTGCTTTCCACAGCGCTTGGCGCACCACATGGGGAACCCGGTTGAATTCGCGGGCGCCGACGTGGTGGGCCACCAATGGGTTCACTGACATCATGACCCCCATGATGGTGATGATGACGATGAACCAAATGGACACGCCCAAGCCCACACCCGCCAGGTCTTGCGCGGACGCATGCCCCGCCATGGCGACGTCCACCACACCCATGCCCATATTGGCCAACTGCCCAACCAAAATGGGCCAGGTGATTTGCCACAGTGCCCTGAGTTCGATGCCAGTACGGGTGCTGCGAGAAAGCCTGTCGGCGGTCAATGGTGGGGCGGTCATGGGTCTGTCATTTTAGGGTGCGGTAGACCTTGCGGACAACGCACCTGGACGCAAAAAAGCCCGCAGAATGGGGGTACTGGGCGGTGGGTGAAGGCCCAATAGTTCTGCGACTGCCCGCGTCTAGTTCGATTGCAGTCGGTCAGGGTGGCGCTGTAAATTCAAATGACACACCTAAAGCGGGGAATTCAAGGTCGTTGGTGCATTCACTTTGGCTGTTTTTTTGTTGTAAAGGTGCGCCTGCAGTGCGCCGCACTTCAGCGCCCCCGTAAAAACAAGGCGTCGAGCTCGCGCATGCCCAGTTGGCGCCAAGTGGGCCGCCCGTGGTTGCACTGGTCCGAACGCTCGGTGGCTTCCATTTGGCGCAGCAGGGCGTTCATTTCTTCCAGGGTCAGGCGGCGGTTGGCGCGCACCGCGCCGTGGCAGGCCATGGTGGCGAGCAATTCGTTTTGCGCGCGCTGGATGACGGTGCTGGCCTCGTGCTGGCCCAGTTCGGCCAAGACACTGCGGGCCAGCTCTACCGCGTCGCCCTGCGCCAGGCTGGTAGGCACCGCGCGCACGGCCAGCGTTTTGGGGGAGAAGGGCACCACCTCCAGACCCAGGGTGTGCAGGGTTTGGGCGTGTGCTTCGGCGGTTGCCACTTCGGCCGGGGTGGCCGCAAAAGTGGCGGGGATCAGCAGCGGCTGGCTGGCAAGGTGCGCGACGGTGCCGCTGGTTACCGAGGTGTTGGCCTGCTGCTCGGCCAACTGGTTTTTGAGGCGCTCGTAAACGATGCGCTCGTGCGCGGCGTGCATGTCGACAATGACCAAGCCTTGGGCGTTTTCCGCCAAGATGTACACGCCTTGGAGTTGCGCCAGCGCGCGACCCAGAGGCCAGTCTTGGTCTTGGGTCGGAGAAGCATTGGTGCCGCTGGTGCCACCGGTTCCGTCTACGCCGAGTGCCGCGCGGTAGGCGGCGGCATCTGGGTTCGCTGCCATGCCCGAGCCGGTGGGGGCCAACGACGGTGTGGCCGGTAGGGGTTGCACCCCGTCTGCAGAGCGCAGCGGGTCGGGTTGCCACAACGCACCAATGTCACTCACCCGGTGCCCGACAGGGTCTGTGCGCGCTATGAATTGCATAGCTGGTTGCGCACTGTACATGGGGGCTGAGGGCATTTTTGATGGGTAAATACCTGCCTGACGGCCCTCCAATGGCTGCCCGGCCGCTATGCCATTTTCCGATGGCGCAGCGCCGGCGTCGCCCTGCGCTGGGTTGCTGGCAGTACCTGCGCGGGGGGCGGCTAAGGTGTCTTCTACCGCGTGGCGAACGCCTTGGTGTACCTCGCGGCTGTCGCGAAAACGCACTTCGATTTTGGTGGGGTGCACGTTCACGTCCACCCGAGTCGGGTCCATGGACAGGTAGAGCGCATAAACCGGTTGGCGGTGGCCGTGCAGCACGTCTTCATAGGCACTACGGGCGGCGTGGGTCAGCACCTTGTCGCGCACAAAACGGCCGTTGACATAACAAAACTGTTGGTCTGCGCGCGAGCGGGCAGCGTCGGGAATGCCCACCCGGCCCCAAACGCGCAGGGCGCTGGCACCGCCGAACGGCTCAGTGGCTGCGTCAGTGCCAGTCTCCACTACGCCGCCCGAAGCGGCCCCGAGGGCGCGGGCACTGCTGGGGCGCCAGTTCACCGCGAGGGATTGGGCGATAAAGTCGCTGCCCAGCACATCGCCCAGGCGTTGATCCAACGCGACCATGGCATCGGCGTCGGTGCCAGTCAGCGCGGCGCAGCGGCGCCACTGCTCCACCAGCTTGCCCTCGTGCCAGATGGCAAACCCCACGTCTGGGCGGGCCAGGGCGTGGCGGCGCACGGCTTCAATGCAGTGGGCCAGCTCGGTGGCGTCAGTTTTGAGGAACTTGCGCCGCGCCGGGGTGCTGTAAAACAGCTCTTTGACCTCGACCGTGGTGCCCTGGTTGCGCGCCACGGGTTTGAGTTCGCCAGTCTGGCCGTCTAGTAAATAGGCGGCGTTTAGCCCGGTAGCCCTCGACAATATTGCGCAGTCAGCTATTGAATTGATAGCAGCCAGAGCCTCGCCCCGAAAGCCCATGGTGGCGACGGACTCCAAATCATGCAGATTGCCAATCTTGCTGGTCGCGTGGCGTTTGAAGGCGATGGGCAATTCTTCGGGCGGGATGCCGCCACCATCGTCTTCCACGCTGATCAGGCGCACACCACCGGCGAGCAGACGTACCGTGACCTGGGTGGCGCCCGCGTCCAGCGCGTTGTCCACCAGCTCACGCACCACCGAGGCGGGCCGCTCCACCACCTCGCCAGCAGCAATTTGGCTGATCAGCGCGTCAGGCAGTTCACGAATGGGGCGGCGGGCGGGGGTAAGAATGGCGTTCACCGGGGCATTTTAGGGCCGCGTGGCGCTTGGTTGGGCTACTGGCGGCGGTGGCCTTTTGCTTAGTAGACCATCGGCGTGGGGTGCTTGCTATGAAAAAGACGGAGCCGCGGCAAACTTGTTTGTGACCCAAGTTGCCAGCGATCAGGCTTTATCCGTACATCTCGGCGCTGCGGTGGGCTGCAGGGATAATCCCCACACTATGGAAATCCTAACCTTTTTGATTGAGTTCATCCTCCACGTAGACAAACACTTGGAGACCTTTGTGAGCACCTATGGAATGTGGGTTTACGCCCTGCTGTTTTTGGTGATTTTTGTGGAGACCGGCGTGGTCGTTATGCCGTTTCTACCAGGCGACTCGCTCTTGTTTGTGGTGGGGGCGATGTGTGGTGTGGGGCTGATGGACTACACGGTGTCGCTGGGCTTGCTGTTTGTGGCCGCTGTTCTGGGCGACCAGAGCAACTTCAGCATTGGGCATTACTTGGGCCCCAAGGTGTTTCAGTGGGAGGATTCGCGCTTTTTCAACAAGCGGGCATTCAACCAAGCCCATACGTTTTACGAGAAGTACGGTGGCATCACCATCGTGGCAGCGCGGTTTATGCCGTTCTTACGCACCTTTGCCCCGTTTGTGGCCGGTGTTGCGCAGATGCCGCGTGCCAAGTTCACCGTTTTTAACGTGGTGGGTGGTGCCCTGTGGGTGGGTGGCATCGTCACCATTGGCTACTTCTTTGGCAACATTCCATTCGTCAAGGCACATCTCGACAAAATCATTTGGGCGATGATTTTGATTCCGGGGCTGGTCATCTTGGCGGGGGCCTGGAAGGCGCGGCGCAAGG
>JBBRNS010000242.1:0-5601 GCA_038230175.1 Burkholderiales bacterium | reverse complement strand
TGGGCACGCTGCAAGACGAGACGGAGAAGAAAGCTGCGGAAGAAGCGGCCGAAACCTTCAAACCCCTGCTGGCCAAGCTGAAGGAAGCACTCAAAGACAAGGCCGAAGACGTGCGCGTGACCACCCGCTTGGTCGACAGCCCCGCCTGTCTGGTGGTGCAAGACAACGGCATGAGCACCCAGCTGGCCCGCATGCTCAAGCAAGCGGGACAAGCCGCACCAGAAGTCAAACCGGTGCTGGAAGTGAACGCCGAACACGCGCTGGTGAAGAAGCTCGACGGTTCGGTGCACTTCAACGACCTAGCGCACATCTTGTTTGACCAGGCGCTCTTGGCCGAGGGGGGAATGCCTGCGGACCCGGCAGCCTATGTGAAGCGGGTGAATGCCTTGCTGGTGTGATGCCGATGGAAATTAAAGGTCAAATTGGCCTCTAGCCCTCGTAGAACTTGCGCAAGCAGCTATTAAATAAATAGCATCAGCCAAACAAAAAGCCCTGCAGTTGCTTCAACTGCAGGGCTTTTTTACGCGGAAGATGGGCAACCGGCGCGGCCCACTATGCCGTCAAACGCTCCAATGCCTCTTGGTATTTGGCCGCCGTTTTGGCGATGATCTCGTTGGGCACACGTGGTGCCGGCGGGGTTTTGCTCCAGGGCTTACCGTCCACCTGAGCTTGTTCCAACCAGTCGCGCACAAACTGTTTGTCGTAGCTGGGCGGGTTTGTACCCTCTTGGTAACTTTCCTGTGGCCAAAAGCGTGACGAGTCGGGGGTGAGCACCTCGTCCATCAGCGTCAAAGTGCTGTCGGTGTCCAATCCAAATTCAAACCTGGTGTCGGCAATGATGATGCCTTTGGTCAACGCAAACTCGGCTGCCGCTTCGTAAATAGCGATGCTGATGTCCCGAATGCGTGTGGCCAGGTCTAGGCCAATCATCTCGACGGTCTTCTCGAAAGTGATGTTTTCGTCATGGTCGCCCACTGCTGCCTTGGCAGCCGGGGTGTAGATGGGCTCGGGCAATTTGGAGGCGTTTTTTAGGCCTGCGGGCAGCTTGACGCCACAGACGGCACCGTTGTCTTGGTATTCCTTCCAGCCGCTGCCAGCCAGGTAGCCGCGCACCACGGCCTCCACCGGCAAGGGGCGCAGGCGTTTGACCAGCATGGAGCGGCCCACCACCTGCGGCACCTCTTCGGCGGTGACGACGCTCTCAGGCGCCACACCTGTCAGGTGGATGGGGCACAGGTTCAAGCCCTTGGGGCCCAATTTGTCGAACCAAAACAGCGCCATTTGGGTCAGCAACACGCCTTTGCCCGGAATAGGCTCGCCCATGATGACGTCAAAGGCGCTCAGGCGGTCGCTGGCCACCATCAGGATACGGTCATCGCCCACGGCATAGTTGTCGCGCACCTTGCCACGCGCAAGCAAGGGCAAAGACGTGAGGGCGGAGGTATGGAGGGTAGAAGTCATAGTCGAGAACAGGGAATCAAGGAATCAGGAAATCAGCATTCCGCAATGAAAAAGGCCCGCTGAACGCCCAGCGAGCCTGAAAGGGTTCCCCGCGATTATCGCAAGGAAAGGGGGCCAAGGCCCCAAGGGCGGGCGATTGACCCGATTACTTGACGGTCTGGGCCAGTTCGCCACGGGCGTATTGGCCAGCCACCACCTGCAGACTGTGGCCTTTGATGGTGGCAGCTTGGCCTTCGCAACCGAACTCGATGTACCGTTGTTTGCAAATGGCCTTGGCGCCTTCGCGGGCGGGCTTGAGCCACTCGCGGGCGTCGAACTTCTCGGGGTTTTCAAACAAGAACTTGCGCACCGCAGCGGTCATGGCCAAGCGAATATCGGTGTCGATGTTGATCTTGCGTACGCCAAATTTGATGGCTTTTTGAATCTCTTCGACCGGCACGCCATAAGTCTCTTTCATCTTGCCACCGTACTGGTTGATGGTAGCCAACAGGTCTTGGGGCACGCTGCTAGAGCCATGCATCACCAAATGCGTGTTGGGGATACGGCGGTTGATTTCTTTGATGCGCTCAATGGCCAAAATGTCGCCTGTGGGCTTGCGGGTGAATTTGTAAGCGCCGTGGCTGGTGCCAATGGCAATGGCCAAGGCGTCGAGCTGGGTGCGCTTCACAAAGTCTGCGGCTTCTTCCGGGTCGGTCAGCATTTGCTCACGGGTCATGGTGGCGTCGGTGCCGTGGCCGTCTTCTTTGTCACCTTTCATGGTCTCCAAAGAGCCCAGACAACCCAACTCACCCTCGACCGTCACGCCAGTGGCATGGGCCATGTCGACCACCTTGCGGGTGACTTCCACGTTGTACTCATAGCTGGCAATGGTTTTACCGTCGCCCATCAAGGAGCCGTCCATCATCACCGAGCTAAAACCCAGGTTGATCGCGCCTTGGCAGACTTCGGGGTTTTGCCCGTGATCCTGGTGCATAACCAAAGGAATATTCGGGTACGCCTCAATGGCCGCAGAAATCAGGTGTTTGATAAATGCCTCGCCCGCATACTTGCGTGCGCCCGCACTGGCCTGCAGAATGACCGGGGCGCCCACTTCTTTGGCGGCCTCCATAACGGCCTGCACCTGCTCCAGGTTATTCACATTAAAAGCCGGAATACCGTAACCGTTGACCGCCGCGTGGTCCAACAATTCGCGCATGGAGACAAGTGCCATTTTGAGTTTCCCAGTAAGTTTCGAGTTTAAAAATCACTGCGGCCACCCTTTGGTAACCACTTGGTAACACGTACCGTCAACCCATTTTAACGCCGCAGGGTTTTGGGGGCATTCACCCTACCCGGCAAATTTTCAGCATGTTGCTGCCGCCGGGTGTACCCATGGGTTCGCCACAGGTAATGGCATACACGTCCCCAGCTTGTACGATGCCGCGCGCTTTGAGGTGGTTCTCTGCCTCGTGCAGCGCCGTGTCCCGGTCGCCGCTGGTGTCAATAAACAGCGGACGCACATTGCGGTACATCGCCATCTTGCGCTGGGTGGCCACTTTGGATGTCAGCGCATAGATGGGCACGCGAATCAAATGGCGGCTCATCCACAAGGCGGTGGAGCCGCTCGACGTCATGGCCACAATCGCCTTGGCACCCAAATGGTGTGCGGTAAACAACGCGCCCATGGCAATCGTTTGGTCGATGCGTTTAAAGGTCTTACCGGTGAAGTCCGACTCCAGTTCAAAGTCTTCATTGTCTTCGGCCGCATGGCAAATTTTTGCCATTTCAACAATGGTCTCCAAGGGGTACTTGCCCGCCGCCGTTTCCGCCGACAGCATGACCGCATCGGTCCCATCCAGCACCGCATTGGCCACGTCGCTGACTTCGGCGCGGGTGGGTACCGGGTTGGTGATCATGGACTCCATCATCTGGGTTGCGGTAATCACAAACCGGTCGTTCTCGCGGGCCAGCTTGATCATGCGCTTTTGCAGACCTGGAACAATGGCGTTGCCCACCTCCACGGCCAAGTCACCCCGGGCGACCATGATGCCATCGCTGGCCAGCAAAATTTCTTCTAGACGCGGAATCGCCTCGGCCCGCTCGATCTTGGCAATCAGCCCGGGTTTGTGGTTGAACTCGGCCGCAGCCACATTGCACAGCTGGCGCGCCATTTCCATATCGGTCGCATTTTTGGGGAAACTCACCGCCACATAGTCCGCCTGAAAACTCATCGCGGTGCGGATGTCGTCCATGTCCTTGGCCGTCAGCGCAGGGGCACTCAGGCCGCCGCCCTTTTTGTTAATGCCCTTGTTGTTGGACAACTCGCCGCCCAGCTTGACCGTGGTGTGCACCTGCTCGCCTTTGACCGCATCGACCGTGATTTCAATCAGGCCGTCATTGAGCAGCAAGATGTCGCCGGCCTTGACTTCTTGGGGCAAAGCCTTGTAGTCCAAGCCCACCGCATCAATGTCGCCCAGCTCGATGCGCGCGGCATCGAGTACAAATTTTTGGCCTGGCTCCAAAAACACCTTGCCTTGGGCAAACTTGCCAACCCGGATCTTGGGCCCCTGCAGGTCCGCCATGATGGCGACCTCACGTCCCGCACGGTGCGCCGCTTCACGCACCAGTTTTGCGCGGTCTTTGTGGTCTTGCGCGGAGCCGTGGCTGAAATTGAGTCGCACCACATTGACACCGGCACGAATCATTTTCTCAAGCAATGCCGGATCGCTCGAAGCGGGCCCCAGGGTTGCAACAATTTTGGTGGCGCGACGTGACATAGAACAGATTCCTCTAGGTTGGGCTTGCATTCTCACATGGTTCGACACCGCGTGGCCACTGGTGAACCGCAAGACGTTGCTGACCCGGTTAAGGTGGCAACAGTAGGGCGCGTTTTTCCGGATTGGCAGCCACGCCAAGGTATGGTTGAATGCAAAAAATCAATCCACTGACCCGATCTAGCCTTCGTACCATGGCCTACCCCAACACTGCCACCACCGACCTGCCGGACGACACCCAGGGCAACCCAAAAATTCTGGTGGTCGACGACCAGGCTGCCAATATCCAAGCGATGTACCAAGCTTTGGACGGTGACTATCAGGTGCTGATGGCCACCAGTGGCGCACATGCCATAACGATCTGCAAAGAGGCCGCGACCGACCTGTTGTTGCTCGACGTGGGTATGCCCGGCATGGACGGTTTTGAGGTCTGCCGCCAGCTCAAGGCTGACCAAGCCACACGCGCCATTCCGGTCATCCTGGTAACCGCCCACACCGACCCCGCACAAGAGACGCACGGCTTGAGCGTGGGCGCGGTGGACGTGATTGCCAAGCCCATCAACCCAGCCATGGTGCGTGCGCGGGTCAAAACACAGCTCACCTTACGCTTCCAATCGGAGCTGCTGCGCAAGCTGGTTTTTCTGGATGGTTTGTCCGGCGTGTACAACCGGCGCTATTTTGACCAACAACTGCCCATCGAATGGGCCCGCGCCAGCCGCAGCAATTCGCATTTGTCGCTGCTCATGGTGGATTTAGACTTTTTCAGACGCTACAACGACCGCTACGGCCACCAAGCGGGCGACGACTGCCTGCGCCGTATTGCCAGCACCATCAAAGTCTGCCTGAAGCGCCCTGCCGACCTCGTGGCCCGCTACGGTGGCGAAGAGTTTGCCTGCCTACTTCCCGACACCGCCCACACAGACGCCCTCGAATTGGCCAAAGAGCTGGAAGGACGGGTGCGCAGCTTGCGCATCAAGCACGAACACTCGGCAGTGGACGCTTTCTCGACTGTCAGTGTGGGTGTATCGACCCGCTCGTCCGCTTCCCAGGGCAACATTGCGGCCTGGGTCGGGGTAGCAGACAGCCAACTGTGCCTGGCCAAGCAGACCGGGCGAGGCCGCGTTTGCGGCCAGGTGTTCTGAAAGTGATGCGGCGAAAAACACCTGTGGAACAAGCCCATGGGAAAACCCTTTATGGACTGCCGACAACAGAACGCCAGGATTTGTATTGCACGGAATCGGCAAGCCCGCCATACTTGATCCTCAATAACATCCTAGTCGCGTCATGCGCGAATGATTGACCAACGGTATTCAATGAGCGCAAGCAACGAGTCCCGACTCACTCTCTTGATGGACCAGCTGGTCTTATTGAGCAGCGTGCGTGAACG
>JBBRNS010000241.1:0-5685 GCA_038230175.1 Burkholderiales bacterium | reverse complement strand
GGGCCTCTTCAACCTGTCATAGACGCAGTGGCCAGTTGGCCGGGCGTAACCAAAACCGTACATTGGCATTTTTCAGATCATGCACGTGTGGACGGCGTTGATTTCTATGTTGCTGATGATGAACTCGGTCATGTCCATCTGCACGGCGAAATTCATCTCGCAACTAGCCAACAGTTGGGTGATCTGCTGATTGCCGAGGGCGCCGCGAAACCCTTCCGATACCAAGAAGGTTGGGTTGAGGAGGACATTCGACGGATCGGTACGGCGGCAGCGGTTGCACTGTTCCGCCGAAACTATGATCGGCTGGTCGCTCGTAGAGAGAAGCCAAAACGCGAAGTATGGGTCTAGCGGTGCCAAGAATTCTCGGGTACCTAGATCACATTTAGCGAGCAACAGCAGCGCGGTGGGCAGGCTCGCTCCAAAAGCCGATTAGCCTTTTATGGGGGGCTAATTTGGCGCAGGCGCAACCGGAAAATCGCTGGTGTCACGTCTTCCAGCCGCTTGAAAAAACGGATCATTGAGCTGGAATCGTCAAAACCCAGCCTCGCGCTTATGGTGTCAATGGTGTCTTCGCTGTGCGCTAACAATCTTTTTGCTTCAAGTATTAGCCGGGCATCGATGGCGGCTTTGGCGCTTATGCCGGCATAGGCTTGGCAGGCGCGCGTCAATGTTTTCTCGGCATACCCTAGCTTGCGGGCGTATTGTTGTACGGTCCATTGCTGTGGGTAGTGTTTCTCCAGCAAACCTTCAAATTCTTTCACCAGGTGCGTCGCCTTTCGCTCTGGCACTGCCGCATCACCGTGTCGATTCCAGCTGATGCGTAGCAGCAGCAGCCACGTGTACAGGCGTTGTCGGGCAAGGGCCTCTAGCAACGCGGGTTGCGCGTGACGGATGGTATCGGCAGCGAGCTGCGCAAGAATACTTAAAAGTTCTTGGGCAGTGGCAGAGTCCAGCTGTGAGCACACCGGCCATTGGCCACTTAACAGTGGCTTTAGTTGTGCCAGACGCTCGGGGAGCATGAACTGTGGGTCCACCACCAACAACTGCCCCTGCATGCCCTCGTGCAGGGCAAACTGGTGCAATTGGCCAGGTTGCACGACGACGAGAGTTTTGGGCTGGACCAAGTAGTGCACAAAGTCCACCATGTGCGTGCTGCTGCCTTCGGTGTAAAGCACAAACATCAATAGTGAAAGGCGCTGAACGGCGGCCAGATGCTCGGGTTTGCCACGTTGACGTAGTTGCACAAAACTCAAAGTCTCTACACCTATGCCCAGCTTGTTGTGCGCCTCGTAGCGCACTTGCTCGGGCGGCTTAGCGGGTGGCTTGACGGCTCTTTTTTTTGCTGGTTTCGGATGTGTATTCGCCATTCAAAATGTCCAAATTTGTCAGTCTTTGCACCTATTTTGCCCTGTATTCAATCGGCATAGGTGTCCAAAATCGCAGCTAACGGTGGACCTACGAAGCAGGCAAGCCGCGCGAACCCATTCACCTTAAGGAGCCATCCCATGAATCTCATGAACCCCATGTCCACGGTGCCTATCATTTCACGCAGTTCCATTTCACTTTGCATAGGAATCCTTGCCGCCACCCTGGTAGCCCCGACCTTCGCCCAAAACATGACCATCGAACAGGCCCGTAGGCAAGTTGCTCCGTTCTACGACATGCTCAACCAGCCTGCAACCAAGGACGTAAAAGCCTTGGCCGAGCAAGCGCTGTCGGCCGACTGGAAGTCGTACTCGGGCGAGACCGACTTCAAGGGGCGCGAGGCCTTTGTGGGCCAGGTCACCGGGTTCGGCAAGCTGATCCCCGACTTGAAGTGGGATATCAAAGACGTACTGGTCGACGGCAATCGCATCATTGTGCGCAGTGAGGCCAGTGGCACCCCCGTAGCTCCCTTTTTTGGCGTGCCCGTGGGAGGCAAGAGCTTCAAGATCATGACCATTGACATCCATACGATCAAAGACGGCAAGGCCATTACCGCCTACCACGTCGAAGACTGGGCCAGTGCACTAGGGCAACTCAAGACGGGTAGCGCCTCAGCCAATGCGGCCCCTGCCATTTCCGTAGACCAGGCTAGGCAGCTGGTGGCACCGTTCTATGAAGTACTGAGCCTGCAGCACAAGGGAGACGAGGCACTCAAGGCCATGGAGAAAACCGTGAACCCGGATTGGAGCTTTGGCTCTACCGACGATTCAGACCGCAAGCGCCGCGAGCAATTCGCCAAGGAAACCGGATTTTTTGCAGGGGTGATTCCAAACCTTCGCAGCGAAGTCAAAGACATCATGGTCAGCGGTGACAAAGTCATTGTTCGCCGCACCATCAGCGGCACACCAGCCAAGCCCTTGTTCGGCATTGAGCCCAGCGGCAAGTCCTTTTCCATCATGGCAATTGACATTCACACCATCAAGGACGGAAAAATCGGGCGAACCGATTACGTCGGTAACTGGGCTGCTGCTATCAGCCAGCTCAACGCCAAGTAAGCAGTTCACGACACCCATCTTTCGATTTCTGTTAGCACAAACCCGGAGATTTTTATGACCAAAGACGAAGTACAAGCCATCATCGCCCCTTTTTACAAGCAGGCGCTCACCGTGAACAGCGAGACCACCAGCGCCGCCGTGTTGGAGAAAATCCTTGCTGACAGCTTCCAATCCATCAACAGCCAGGGCACGAAAGACAAAGCCACGTTGATCCAGCAGGTAGCCGGCTTTTGGAAGCTCATTCCTGACCTGGTGTGGGCGCCTCAGGACTTGGTGATCGGCGTGGACGGCAAAAAGGTTGTTGTGCGCGCCGTGGCCACCGGCTCACCGAAGGGTAACTTCATGGGCATGGAATGTGACGGCCGCAAGTCTTTCAAGATCGATACCACCGATATCCATGAAGTGGAAAATGGCCAGATCGTTCGGGTGCACCACCTGGAAGACTGGGCCACTGGCATGCGCCAATTGAAAAGTTGAGTGATTGGAATCAGCACCATGGTGAAACGTTACGCTCCCCTGCTCGTTGGACTGCACTGGCTGATGGCCTTGATGATTGTGGCGATGCTCTTCGCTGGGCACTTCATCACTGCCGCTACACCCAACAGCAGCCCTGAAAAAATCGATCACCTCAAGGGCCATATGGCGATGGGAATGGCTGTTGCAGTGTTTCTCATCGTTCGGCTGATCGTGCGCCTGCGCTCTGATAAGCCAGCGCCTGCCCGCAGCGGCATGGTGTGGGCAGACCAAGTGGCAATCTGGACCCATTGGGGGTTTTATGGATTGTTATTCGCGCAAATCGCAACCGGCCTGGCGATGTCCATCATGGGCGGGCTACCAGAGATTGTGTTTAACGGCCACGGCAACTTGCCGCCCGACTTTTGGGGCCTGCCGACGCGGGGAGCACATGGTGTGATTTCCAAACTGCTAATGGCCATGGTGCTGTTACATGCAGGTGCCGCTGTGTTCCATCAGTTCATTAAACGCGATGGTTTGATGTCGCGGATGTGGTTCGGCGTAAGGCGATGAAATTGCAGCGCTTAGGCCGTCTGATCAGCCTGCTGCTGTGCGCCCTTTTTCTAAACCAACCCTCTTTTGCAGGAACCACTATGACCGCCACCGCAACACAATGCATCGAAACCGCCATTTTTAAACTCAAACCCGGCGCAACCGATGCCCAGCTTATGGCCGTCGAAGCGCGCATTCGCGACGGTGCCATTCAGAAGCAAGCTGGATACATCTCACGCGAACTGGCCAAGGACGAGGCAAGCGGTGAGTGGCTGATGGTGATGCGTTTTGACACGCGTGCCAACATGGACGCATGGATGCTTGACTTGAAAAAAGTGCCGGAAATGCGTGACATGGGTGCGCTGATCGACATGGGCAGCATGGTCATGCGCTTCTTTAACCGTATGGAGCCGTGAGTAAAGGGTCCGCCTGCTGAACGCCGGGTTGCGGCACCTAAAATCAGAAAATGCTTTTCACGAAGCGGCCATCGATCAACTTCCAGATGTGCCCAACTCACAAGTTGCTTAACCATAGGCAAAAACTCAGTCGTCAATTTCGAATGACTGGGACCCGCCTGGAGCTGCGATTTGAACTCAACAGCAAGTAACTCGCGAAAGCGACGAATTCACCGCTTAAGAGCAGTCATTGGCCATTGACTGCACTTGGCCCCTAGCCGGTATTGGGCGCACGCTTGAAATCGGTGGCCAACTATGAGTGGCAATATTCAATTGATCAAATATGTTGACCGTACTATTGGCCGATGTCTAAGACTTTAGAATCAAGCGTTGTCAATTTGGTATGCCGCAAACCCGCATGGATGCTTGTTCCGTGGTTACGACTTCAATAACCTGTTTACGACTTTAATTGCGCGGAATATCTGAGAGGTTGAAATTTATTCGAGCTTCGAAAAATATTTCTGCCCTCCAGACTCCTAGGGGAGATTGAAGATTTACATCGCTACCTCTAAGCTTTTAACGTCTCTGACATCGAGCCCAGTTGCTCGGTTGGTCAAAACCAGCCGCTTTTCGAACGGCCTAAAATTCCAGGCCCGATCATCCAGCGCCACCCACGTATCCCATGGATCCCGATGCAAACGCATCCAGCTTTCGCACTCCGCTTGCCGCGCATAGCTCTCGTCATCCATCCTGGGTGTCATCCCAACGATGCGACTAGCTAGCGCCTGCGGCAACAGCCTTTGAATTTCCTCCAGAGTTCGCGTATTTCGCCAAGTGGATGACACGACTACGTCAATATGGGTATGGACGTCCAGCCACCGTTGCAGAAGCTCAGATCTACACCAAAGCGGATTTTCTGCATTCGGTGGGTCTGGATGCAAAACCCCATCAAAATCTAGAAACCGTACAGTCGCCATCGTCTAAGAATTATGGTGCACAACCTGGCAAACTTCTCAACACTGACCTGCTCAGGGCCACCTCAAGAGTCACGCAACTTGTCACGGCAATCCTGATAATTCAAATCCCAGCGGGCCAGGTATTTGCGGACCCAGTCACTGTCATTTGGATTGGTTTTCTGAAGCCGAGTAACCGCAAACAGTTTTCGTCCAGCTTCAGCCATATTGCTGGAATCCTTTACAACATCCAACACGGCCTCCAAGGTCTTCAAGTCAAGCAAGTCATAGCAGCTTACTTTTCCAGCGGTGAGGACCTTTCGCACCAATGAGAGATATTGGTCATTGCCAGTGGCATCGCTGACTAAATCGCGCTCAATTCCCGCCCACTCCTGGTTGACATCCTCCAACGTGATCCGATGGCCGTCAGCCAGCGTGGCCATCCGCGTTACAGCAGAACTCAGGTCCCTAAAATTCCCCGGCCAAGCTGCACGCAATGCAAACTCCAGAAACCTTTGTTTGGCCTGTGCACTCCAACTCACGCGCGCCCCAAGTTGCTGGCTGACCCGCTCGGTCTCGAACACCAGATTGGGCTCAATGTCCTCACGTCGGTCTTTCAGCCCGGGCAGGGTGAAGTCCCACAGATTGATACGCGCCAGTAAATCCGCACGGAACAGGCCTTGGCTCGCTCTTACTTTTAAATTTTGGTTGGACCCGCAGATCAACTGGAAGTCACTGCCAATCTCCTTTTCTGCGCCAAGCGCCCTGAAGCGTTTGTCTTCAATCGCCCGCAACAACATGGCCTGTTCGTCCAAGCCCAGTTCTGCCACCTCGTCTAGGAACAGAATCCCT
>JBBRNS010000240.1:0-5735 GCA_038230175.1 Burkholderiales bacterium | reverse complement strand
TTGTCTACAGATTTTGTCGGTCTCTATTTTTGAGAAAACCCAGCTGTCATGCGCCTTGCAGCCCGATCGATCCCAAATTGACCCCCTACCCATCTGTAACCAGTTGATTTTGTTCGACTTTTAACCGGACAGTAGTGAAAAGTTGTATGCGTTGAATGAACCTGGCGCGCGGGCACAAAAGCACCGCGATTTGGCGCAGAGTCTGCCGCCTGCTGCAAGTCGGGAACTAACCGCACTAATGGCGCGTTACGACAGTTTTCAGGAGGCGCAGTTGCAGTCGTTTCCACCCGGGCAAGAACTGGAATCTGCGTCCGCAGGGCTCGCCCAACTAGACGGGCTTCATGAATTGCGGGTTCAGCACTTCGGTGCCGCAGCGGCGGCCGGCTTTTACGGTGTTGAGGAGAAAATGCAGCGCGAGTTGTTGTTGCAAATGAGTATGGATAAGGAAAAAGGATTGACGCTGGGGCAAAAGGCGGAGAAGGCGCAAGGGTCACCCTGACCCCGTGACCTTACGCCGTGCGGTTGTATTGACGGCCCGCACGGGTGACTCCGCGTCAGGTTGAGCTGCGATTATTTCGGTGGCACAACCACAATGGTGTTTCCGCCGGTTCCAGTTTTCCCGGTTGCTCCGGTACTGCCGGTATTTCCGGTGTTGCCCGTATTGCCGGTGGCACCTGTGGCGCCGGTTGCACCGGTGTAGCCCGTGTCGCCCGTACTGCCTGTGTTTCCAGTGTTGCCCGTGTTACCTTGATTGCCTTTTACGCCCATGGCACCGGTATCACCGGTGTTGCCTTGATTGCCCGTTTGTCCCGTGGCGCCGGTGTAACCCGTATTCCCGGTGTTGCCCTGTGCGCCTTGTGGACCGGCTGGACCTGTGCATGCGCCTAGTCCCAAGACTGCGACCAAAGCGATTGATGTCATTACAAATTTCATAACGTTTCCTCTTGAGTGGTTCACGGTCACAGCTGACCGTTAATTGCACTGTCGTCGGAATTGTTTTCGGGGTCTGTTCGTTACAGCACATAGCGACTTTGCGCCGACTGCTAAGCGCCTTGGCCATTCAATGGCTTTAAGTGACACCATTTGCCAATTCGCGCAGCGCAACCGAAGCAAGCTATTCGTTAAGATGCCACTCTTTGCGCAAGTTTTGGCAGAAGTGCGAGTCATGCCAATTAGCACTTGTGCCGACCGACGTATGGTCGCATACCCTCTCAAAAAATTACCATGCCAACACTGGACGGTAGCCCATGAATTTACAAGCAATACCTGCCTACGGGCAACATGGACAGAGGGTCCGCGCGTTCCACTGCCAGTGTGGTCGGTCTATTTTCTTTAGGAATAGCACCTGCCTGGCTTGCCAGGCAGCCTTGGGCTACGACCCTATTGTGGCGCGCCTCTTTTCATTGGCTCCAGGTCCAGGTCCTGACACTTGGGTCACACCACAAGTCGATGGTCCGAGCTATCTGCGCTGTGCAAACTTGTACACAGCAGCAGCTTGCAATTGGCTACTGCTGCAGTCCGACGGGCTAAAACACGAAAATTTGTGTCGGGCCTGCCGTCTCAATCGTACGATTCCTGACCTTGAGGACCCCCAGCATCCTGACAACGGTGCGTTATGGGGCCGAATTGAGTTGGCAAAGCGCCGTGTCGTATCGGCCTTGTTGGTGATGGGTTTGCCGGTCGACCCACGGGAAACCAAGCACGGCTTAATGTTTGACTTTTTACGATCACGCGTTGGACAGCCGCCGGTAATGAGTGGGCATGACAATGGCGTAATCACGCTCAACATCACTGAGGCCGACTCGGTATACCGTGAATCTACGCGCAAAGCGATGCAAGAACGCTACCGCACCCTAGTCGGTCACTTGCGCCATGAAGTTGGTCACTATTACTGGGACCGATTGGTTCAAGGCAGTCCTTGGCAGGACGAGTTCAGGGAATTGTTTGGCGACGAACGCAGCGATTACGCTCAGAGCTTGAATGCGTATTACATGTCCGGACCACTGGCAAACTGGTCCTCTGGTTATGTCAGCTCCTATGCCACCGCTCACCCATGGGAAGACTGGGCCGAATCGTGGGCGCATTACATGCATATGCACGACACGGTAGATACCGCTTTGAGCTTTGGGCTAAGCGTGGATAGCAGTCAGCTCGAATTCACCCCGTTTACCGGGAATGTTTTACACCGACCAAACGACCCCGGTGCTGAAAATTTTCTCGCGTTCTTGAACCATTGGACCCAATTGACCGTGCTGCTCAACGGCATGTCCAGGGCGATGGGGCAGCCCGACATATACCCTTTCGTACTGCCGCATCAGGTGGTTGCGAAATTGCACTTCATTCACTTACTGGTCGCCGCCACTAGTGCTGATTGCGCCGTGAATTAGGCAAATCAATTACGAATTTTTCTGTAAGTATGTGTGCTGGGACACGAAAGGCTTGGTGTCTGCATGGCATCATCGAATCTTGAACTCACCATAGATATCAACCGCATTGGAAACGTAATGAACCTGCACCTTAGCCTCACACCATTGATTTCACTACTGGCCGGCATTTTGATCTTGGTCGTGCCCCGCATGCTCAACCTCATTGTGGCCGTCTATCTGATAGCAGTTGGGTTGATTGGAATTTTTGGCGCCGGTGCCATGCGCCTGAATTAAGGCGCTTGTCCCACACCATGGCCTGATGTATGCCAGTCGGATGTGGTGTGGCAGTGGCAGCGCCTCGTGCCGACAGGTTCAATCGCCGAGCAACTCTCCCACGATCTTAAAGTCATCAATCCGGTCGCAGACTGCCTTGATCACGACCAAAATCGGCACGCCGAGCAGCAAGCCCCAAACTCCCCACAACCAACCCCACGCCAACACGCCGACAAAGATCGCCACTGGGTTCATCTTGTTGGCACGGCTAGTGAGCCAGGGTGTGAGCAGGACCGCTTCAACGGCGTGGATCAGTAGGGACGCGCCGCTTACCAGCAGTGCCATTTCCACTGAACCGAATTGGAGGTAACCCACCAAGGCCGAACCGGTTGCGATCACGATGCTACCGATATACGGGACAAGGTCTAGCACTCCCGCAGCAATGCCCCAGACGGCAGCGTTTTCCAGCCCCATTGCTGCAAAGCACAACCAAGTTGCCAAGCCCACCACCACGCTAGTGAAGAGCTGCACCAACATATAGCGTTGGATCTGATCGTGGATCTGGTTAAGTGCTTGCAGAGTGACCTTCTTTCTGCTCAGCGTAGGGCCGGCGAGTTTGACCAGTTTGCGTCTGAACATATCGCCAGAAGCCAGTAGGAAGAAAGTGATAAGCGCGACGGTGCCAATCTGTCCCAGTGTTGCCAGCAAGCCCATGGTCCCGCTCAACAAATGGTCTTTAATGTTAAACCGTGATTTGACGATTTGCACGCGCTGCACACCGCGGGTGGGCGGCGCTGTCCGGGTCGTTTCTTCGGCAACCTGTTCGATTTGTGCTGCTGCATTTTGCATGGTGGTGAACGTGCTGCCTGTATGCGCGCGCGACGACCGTATGGAGTCACGCAGTTTTGTGGCGGCGGCAGGCAGCGATTCCACCAATTTGTTAGCGTCATCACTGAGTGAGTACGCTACGTATCCGACCCCGCTGAGAATCCCAAAAATAAGCAATGCGGCACTGAGTGCGCGCGGAACACGCCGCAATTCCAACCAATTGACGATTGGTGACAGCGCATAACTGGAGAGCACGCCAACCATAACCGGAATAAATATGGCACTGGCCCATTGCAAGACGAAGAGACTGGCCAAGGTGGCGATCAGCAACAAGGAAACGCTGCGCAGATCAACCGGCATCGGTAAGTTAATTGGCGCCGACCCTGCGGGTTCGGCTACAGCAGCGGCGTCTGGTGGTAGGGAAGGGGGTGACGGCAGGCTCGAGTCGGTCATTGGTGCGGGTGTTGCCACGTTCAGTTTATCGATGGGTTCTTGTTCTGCGGCCGTCTGCGTGCTTTGCGGCCGCCTGGGAAGTTCCGAGCGTGAATTCTGCCCTACCCAAGACCTGCCGCCGCAGGCCCCTTAATTCTTGCGTGTTGCTGCCCATCAGTCGGCCAGCTTGCGCCTGTACCTGCCCAGCGAGGCTTCTGAGCGCGCCGTTTATCTGATTTGTGTTCATGCTGGTCTTTCGTTGAAGCAAGCGGGAAGGTTTATGCCGCACTTGGAGTTAGAGACGCTCACTGCGTTATGCTATTGTTTGGACGCGTCCCCCTCTGTTCGCTAGCCCACATACCCCAGATTTGACACTTCAGTGGAGACTAAATTATTTCTCCTTATGTGCTCCGGCGCACGGAGAGAATGAGGTTCGACGACAACAATGCACGTTTGAGAGGGGGCGCTTCCCCAACAAGCGATCGTCATCGGGAGTGGTGATGCCTTACCGATACGACAGATGCCTATTTCTCCAACCGCAGCCGCGTCGGCCACACACCAATCACGGCCCCGCCAGTCCCCTTTGTCTCTGGCCGCATGGAAACAATTCGTTGACGTAGCAAAGCCCTATTGGCTTGGTGACCAAAAGAAGGCTGCGTGGACACTGCTGGCTCTGCTAATTGCCTTGATGTTGGCCGAAACCCAGTTCGCGGTGATGCTGAACAACCAGAGTGGCGAGATGACGTCGGCACTGGCGGGTAAGGATGCTGATCGGTTCTGGAAGTCGGTGCGTGCCTGCTTGGGCATACTGGCGTTCGCGGTGCCGATCTACGCCTTCTATTACTACATGCGCGATGACTTCGCCAACCGGTGGCGGCGCTGGCTCACCGGGCGCTTCCTGGACGGCTATTTAAAGGACCGCAAGTACTACGAGCTGGGCGCTGGCGGCGAAATCGACAACCCCGATCAGCGAATCAGCGAAGACATCAACACCTTCACTGGTCGGTCTATCCATTTTCTGTTGATCTTCTTGGGCGCAATGATGCAGCTGGTCGCCTTCAGTGCTGTTCTGTGGTCGATTTCGCATCTGCTGGTCGGCGTGCTGGCGGTCTATGCTTTGGTGGGAACGGTCGTTGCGCTGTACGTGTTCGGTGCGCCGCTGATCCAGTTGAACTTCTGGCAACTCCGGCGCGAGGCCGATTTCCGCTTCGGCCTGATGCGTCTGCGCGAGAACGCCGAATCGATCGCGTTCTACCGCGGTGAAGCACAGGAGCGCGCGCAGATTGATGGCAAGTTTGGCAAGGTGTTTACCAACTTTGCGAGGCTGATCAAGACGCAGCGTTCGCTCAATATGTTTCAGCGCGGCTTCAATCAACTCACGCTGGTAATCCCAAGCGTGATTTTGGCCGATGGCGTTTTGTCAGGCCGGCTTGAGGTCGGCCGGGCCGTGCAGGCGGCTGGGGCATTCGCCGCAGTGCTCGGCTCGGTGGCGTTGATCGTCGACAATTTTGAAAGCCTAAGCCGGTTCGTGGCGGGTATAGACCGCCTGCAGGCGCTGTCAAAACGGGTGTTGGCTGACCCTGCATTCACACCGGCTGCAGACGACCAGCACCCGCAGATTCAAACCCAGCTAGGCAAGCACCTAGCGCTTGATGCGCTCACACTGTACACACCCCAGTTCGAACGGATGCTGATCAAGGACTTGACCCTGACCCTGAAACGTAAGCGGCTGGCGAAGTCATATTGAGCTGCATCTGAATTCTAGAGATAGTGTGCACGATGAAGATCATGCACACCATGGCGAGCGATGCTCGCCCCAAAGTCCCCAAGCGGCGG
>JBBRNS010000239.1:0-5737 GCA_038230175.1 Burkholderiales bacterium | reverse complement strand
TTCATGCTCATTTTGACGTTGGCGATATCCACGCCGGTGCCATCGGATTTGACGCGAACCTTCACGTTGTAATCGACGACGCGCTTAACAGGTACTAGGACTTTCATCAGTGCCGCTCCAGAGTGTTACAAATTGGTTGTCTCAGTTGACGCTTACGTCAAACCGTCCATTCTATTGCGCCACAAGCCTTGCGGGACTTGCGGCACCGCAAATGCGGTGGAATGCATAAAATAGAACGATCGTGCTTTTTTTGGATTATACCGTGCTGTTGTGGACGCCTGTCCTCAGCGGGTATGGACCACCCTTTGCGGGTAGGGGATTTCGATATTGTGGGCACGCAGAGCCGCCAAAATTGCCATGTTAATGTCAGAGCGTACATTCATTCGGCCATTCTCGATGTCGCCAATCCAATAGGCCACGGTAAATTCAAGGCCATCGGCGCCGAAGCTAGACAGCGCAACCGAGGGCTCTGGGCTGCGCAACACACGCGCTTGGGCCATTGCGGCTTCCAACAAAAGCCGACTCACCAATTGCACGTCAGCGTCATAAGAGACTGACACCACCGTAGTTTGGTGCACATTGTTATCAGCCAAGGTGAGGTTTTCAACCCGGTTGGTAATGAGTTGCTCGTTGGGCACAATGGATTCACGCCCAGTAAACGAACGCACCACCGTATAGCGTGCGTTGATTTGGGTGATGGTGCCTTCAAAGTCGTCCAGTCGCACATTGTCGCCAATGCGAATGCTGCGTTCGGCCAAAATCACAAAACCACTGATGTAGTTGGCGGCGAGTTTCTGCAGACCAAAACCGATACCTACACCCACCGCCCCGCCCAAAACCGACAAGGCCGTCAAGTCAATACCGGCCAGGGAAAACGCCATCATCAAACCGACAAACATCAGCAAGGCGCGCGCCGCGTTGCTCAGCGCCTTGCGCAGCGACAACTCGCCGCCGGTGGCCGAACGCAACAAGCGGCTCTCAATGCCCGAAGATATCCACAGCGTCACGATCAGCACCGCGCCTGCGGTCAAAATGCCCTCGATCAGGCTGCGCACCGACATGGTGGTAGCACCTACTTTCCAAGTAATCTGGTCGAGCTCATTCAAGATCACTGGAAGCAAACCGCTGACCCACAGCACCATCGCCATCCAGGCCAGCCAAGAAATAGAATGCTCAATTGGCCGTACCCAAGGGGCTTGGGCAAAGGCCACCTGCAGTACCTTGACGCCCACGCGAATGACCACCAAAGACATCAGCACCGGCACGGCTACCTTGAGCACCGTGATAGAGATCACTTCGTCCAACGCCGCGCTGGCAATAACGTTCAGGCACAACAACAACAACGGGAACAAAACACCGTCGACATTGCGCTTTCCAAACCAGATGGAGCGCGTATCGTGCCCACTGGTCGCCCGGCGCATGACCCGCACCGCCAAATAGGCCAGTGCCACACACACGCCCAGCACCATCAGCTCAATAAGCACACTGGGCTGGGTGAACGCGGCCAGCCAGCCTTGAAAGTCGTCGATGGGTTTGGGGGCGCGGGAATGGATCGAATTTGCCATTAAAGATCTGCCAGCACGCGAATATGGGCCTCTACGCTGTGCGCCAAGGCATCGAGGTCGTAGCCACCTTCTAGGCACGAGACGATGCGCCCCTGCGCGTGGCGCAGCGCCACTTCCTTAATGCGTTTGGTGATCCAAGCGTAGTCCGCCTCCACCAGCCCCATTTGCCCCATCTCATCCGCACGGTGGGCGTCAAACCCGGCGCTGATAAAAATCATCTCCGGGCGGTACGCGTCCAGGCGCGGTAACCAATGCTGGGTGATGAGCTCGCGCACCTGCGGGCCCTTGGTGTAGGCGGGAACCGGCAGGTTAACCAGGTTACTCGCATGGGAACGCGAGCCCCCCGGTGGGTAAAACGGGTGCTGAAAAAAGCTCACCATCAACACACGCTGGTCGCCGCCAATGATGTTCTCGGTGCCATTACCATGGTGCACATCAAAGTCGACAATGGCCACACGCTTGAGGCCGTGGCGCTCCAGCGCGTACAGCGCCGCAATGGCCACGTTATTGAGAAAACAAAAACCCATGGCCTGGTCACGGCACGCGTGGTGGCCCGGCGGGCGGATGGAACAAAACGCATTGGCCAACTCACCGGCCATCACCGCGTCGGTTGCTGCCAAGGCAGCACCGGCAGCCCGCAGTGCGGCCGAC
Source organism: Burkholderiales bacterium (assembly GCA_038230175.1). Lineage (GTDB taxonomy): Bacteria > Pseudomonadota > Gammaproteobacteria > Burkholderiales > Burkholderiaceae_C > Allorhodoferax. Next base: position 3,521 of record JBBRNS010000239.1, on the reverse strand, counting down.
CACGTATGCATATTGAGCGAGGTGTCTGGGTCGATCTGCGCATGGGTGGGGCCACCCGCATCGATTTCCTCGCGCAGGGTGTCGGTCAAACCCCGCAGCGCCGCCATGTGCATGCGGCCATGGGCCAATTCCAGATCACTGATAGGGGCTTGGGGCGCATCGCGGCGGTCGAGCGCGTCGCCCACGCCGCTGGCAATCAAGCGGTCTTCAATCGCGTCCAGCCGCTCTGGGCATTCCGGATGCCCCTCCCCCATCTCGTGCTTCCAGCAGTCGCGGTGGGTAAAAAATCCGGTCTTATTCGCCAAAGCACTCATGGTTCTAATAATTCGGGTAACGTCCCAATATGGACGCACAACACAAGCTTAAATCGTTACTGGACCAGCTTAACACGGTGATTGTCGGCAAGCCGACACAGACGCAAGACTGCGTCGCCTGCTTGCTGGCCGGTGGTCATTTGCTGATCGACGACGTGCCTGGCGTGGGCAAGACCACGCTGGCCCATGCCCTGGCCCGCACCTTTGGCCTGCAGTTCTCGCGGGTGCAGTTCACCTCCGATCTAATGCCCAGCGATTTGTCTGGCGTATCGATTTACGAACGCGGCAAAGAAGCATTTGTCTTCCACCCCGGCCCCATCTTTGCCCAAGTCTTGCTGGCCGACGAGATCAACCGCGCCAGCCCCAAGACCCAAAGCGCGCTGCTCGAAGCCATGGAAGAAAAACAAGTCACCATCGAAGGCCAGACGCGCGCCCTGCCCCAGCCTTTTTTTGTGATTGCCACCCAAAACCCGCTGGACCAGTTGGGCACTTACGCCCTTCCTGAGTCGCAGTTGGACCGGTTTTTAATGCGTATCTCCCTGGGCTACCCGGACCGCTTGGCCGAGCGCGCACTTTTGGCTGGCCAAGACCGGCGCGAAGTGGTCGACCACTTACCCAGCTTGCTGACCGCCGGGGAACTGCATGCGCTGCAGCAACAGGTTCTTGCGGTGCATGCGGCCGACCCACTCTTGGACTATGTGCAAGACCTGATTGCCGCCACCCGCAGTGCCCAGTGGTTTGTGCAGGGCCTCTCCCCGCGTGCGGGTATTGCCGTGCTGCGTGCCGCCAAAGCCCAGGCCCTGCTAAGCGGGCGCAACTACGTGGCCCCAGACGACGTGCAAGCCATCCTGCCGCAAACCATTGCCCACCGTTTGATCCCGGTCGGCGACTCGGGGCGTGGCGCAGTGGAGCAGGTGCGCGCCATGCTGAATGCCGTGCCGCTTCCCTAAAATAAGGGCGCATTTTTGAGCCCCCGTGCCCCCACCTATGGTGCCGACGCCATGCCGCTGCCCAGCCTGGCGTGGCACCCCGTAGAGCACCTGCGCGCACGCCTGAACCGCTGGTTTCAAAACCGCATTTCGCCACGGGACACCGTCACCCTGACCCAGCGCAATGTCTACATCCTGCCAACACGGCCCGGTTTGATGCTGGCCATGACACTGTTGGTGCTGCTGGTTGCCTCCATCAACTACCAGCTCAACCTAGGCTACGTGCTGACCTTTTTGCTGACCGGCAGCGCCGTGGTCGGCATGCACGTATGCCACGGCACGCTGCGGGGAATCACTATGACTTTGATAGCGCCTGACGCACAGTTCGCGAGGGCTAGCGTTCCAATTGGCATCACAATTCTCAACCAGCGCAAGTCGGTTCGTTATGGCATTGGCCTGGCCGTTTTAGGCACTGGGCACTGGAGTTGGACCGATGTTCCGGCCCAGGGCAGCAGCAAGGTGCAGGTGGCCTTCACACCCACCCGGCGTGGCCGCTACGCTGTGCCCACCCTGACCGCGGAGACCCGCTTCCCCCTAGGCACCTTTCGGGTATGGACGGTGTGGCGACCGGCCGCCCATGTGGTGGTCTACCCCGCCCCCGAATTACACCCACCACCCCTGCCGCCGGGCGAGCCACGCAGTGGCGGCGCTGCCACCACGCAGCGACACAGCACCGGCGAGTTTGACGGCGTGCGCGCCTACCGCCGGGGCGACCCACTCAAACTGGTGGTCTGGAAAAAAGCCGCCAAGACCGACGAACTGGTCAGCCGCGACGCACAACACGCCCAGCGGTTTGAACTGTGGCTGGACCTGGCCCACGCCGGGCAGGGCAACGCTGCGGGTGGCCTGGAGGCACAGCTCTCGCGCCTGTGCGCTTGGATACTGATGGCCGACAAAAAGGGCCTGCTCTACGGGCTGCGGCTAGCGGGGCAAGACATTGCGCCGAGCAGTGGCGACGCACACCGCCACCAATGCCTGCAGGCACTGGCCCTGTACTGAATCCCCCACACGCCAACCATGCTACAGACGCTGAAGAACCTGCCCCGCGACACCCGCGACACCCTGTTTTTGCTGGCGGTGGTGGCCTGGGTGGTAGCGCCGCTGGGCAACCAACTGCCGTGGTGGTGCAGCGCCTTGACCGCCGTGCTGCTCGTATGGCGCGCCAGCATTGCCCTGCGCGGCCAGACCTTGCCCTCACGCTGGTGGCTGTTTGGCCTGCTGGCACTGGCCTGCGCCGCCACCTTTTACACCCACAAAACCCTGCTGGGGCGCGACGCGGGAGTGAGTTTTATTGTGGTGCTGTTGGCCCTCAAGACGCTAGAAATGCGCGCTCGGCGGGATGCTTTTGTCATCTTCTTCTTAGGGTTTTTCACCCTGTTGAGCAATTTTTTCTATTCACAAAGCCTGCTGACCGCCGCAGCCATGCTGGTAGGGCTTTTGGGCCTACTCAGCGCACTGGTCAATAGCCACATGCCGGTGGGCAAGCCCCCATTGCTGCAGGCCGCCAAAACGGCAGGGGGCATGGCCCTGCTGGGCGCGCCCATCATGGTGGTGCTGTTTGTACTGTTTCCGCGCATTGCACCGCTATGGGGAGTACCGTCGGACGCGATGGCCGGGCGCAGCGGGCTATCGAGCACCATGCAAGTCGGTACGATTGCCAAACTGGCGCTGGACAGCAGCGTGGCCATGCGCATCAAGTTTGACGGCACACCACCACCGCAAAGTGGTCTTTATTTCAGGGGGCCAGTGCTCTCCAGCTTTGACGGGCGGCAGTGGCGCGCGCTGCAGTCTTTCCTTCCTCCGGCCATGCAACTGGGGTCCAATCTGCAGGTTGAAGGCGATCCCTTGCGTTACCAAGTCACCCTGGAGGGCAACAACAAACCTTGGCTCTTGGTGCTGGACGCCACGCCTGCAGCGCCCGCGATCAAGGGCTTTACACCCAGCCAAACGCCCGAGCTACAGTGGGTCGTGGAGCGCCCTATTGCCGACCTGGTGCGCTACACCGCGCAAAGCTACACCCAGTTTCGCCACGGCCCGGACAAACGGGTCACCAGTTTGCAAGACTACTTGGAACTGCCGCCAGGCTTTAATCCCCGCACCCTGCAGCTCGCCATCGATATGCGCCGCGACCCGCGCTACAGCCGCGCCGGTGCAGCCGCCCTGGTGGATGCGGTGCTAGAGCGGCTGCGCACCGGCGGCTACACCTACACCCTGGAGC
>JBBRNS010000238.1:0-5754 GCA_038230175.1 Burkholderiales bacterium | reverse complement strand
CGTGGTGTAACGGCTCGCGCCCGCCACAAAAAAGTTCTAGCCCTTGCAAAAGGTTTTCGCGGTCGCCGCGGTAATGTCTTCCGTATCGCTAAAGAAGCGGTAATGAAGGCTGGGCAATATGCCTACCGTGACCGTCGTACCAAAAAACGTGTATTTCGCCAGTTGTGGATTGCCCGTATCAATGCCGCTGCCCGCCAGTGCGGTATGACATACAGCCAATTTGCCAACGGACTGAAGAAAGCCAATATCGAGATCGACCGCAAGGTTCTGTCGGATATCGCTATTCACGACATGGCCGCCTTTGCGGGAATCGTGGAGCAAGTCAAGGCCAAGCTGGCTGCTTGATTTCGCCCTAGCATGCTATCTTTTTGGTAGCTGCTAGCGCAAATAGCACAAGGGCTAGAGCTTGAAAGAGCGCTAGCCCTTTTGCATGGGAAAGGCCGTTTCTAAACCGCAAGGCTTGGCGTCAAGTTCGGGTTGGATATACCAAAGATTTTATGAACGAGTTGAATTCCATTGTTGATGCGGCACAGGCGGCTTTTGCCAGTGCCCACACGCCGGCTGATCTTGAAAATGCCAAGGCGCTTTTTGTCGGCAAGTCAGGCCGTATTACGGAACTGATGAAGGGCATGGCCGCCCTGACGGTGGAAGAAAAGAAAGTGCGTGGCGCCGCCATTAACGTGGCCAAACAAGCGGTCGAGGCGGCATTGACTGAGCGCCGCCAGGCACTCGCCGGGGCGGAGCTGCAGGCCCAGCTGCAAGCCGAAGCGCTCGATGTGACGTTGCCCGGGCGCGAGCGCGGGCCGGGCGGTTTGCATCCGGTGTCCTTGACGCTAGAACGTATCGAAGCGATTTTTGGCTCGATGGGATTTGACGTGGCACAAGGGCCGGAAATTGAATCTGACTGGTTCAATTTCACCGCACTGAATACGCCAGAAGACCACCCAGCGCGCTCCATGCACGACACGTTTTACGTGGAGGGCGGTTCCGAGGCCGCTCCCAATTTGCTGCGTACGCACACCAGCCCGATGCAGATTCGCTTTGCCGTGCAGCATGTCAAAAAATATAGCACTCTAGCCAATGGTGGCCATGGCGAAGGGCTGTTTTCAGGCGATATGCCTGAGATTCGGGTGATTGCCCCTGGCCGCACCTACCGGGTGGACAGCGACGCGACGCACTCGCCTATGTTCCACCAGTGCGAAGGCCTGTGGGTGGGGACAAACGTGAGTTTTAAAGACCTGAAGTTTGTCTTCACCGATTTTTGCCGCACCTTTTTCGAGTCGGATGATTTGGTCTTGCGCTTTCGCCCGAGTTTTTTCCCCTTCACCGAGCCCAGTGCTGAGATTGATATCCAGTTTCAAAGTGGTCCCTTGGCGGGGCGCTGGCTGGAAGTGGCTGGATCGGGGCAGGTACATCCCAGCGTGATTCGCAATATGGGGCTCGACCCTGAAAAATACATCGGGTTTGCGTTTGGTATGGGGCCAGACCGGTTAACCATGCTGCGCTATGGTGTGAACGACCTTCGCCTGTTTTTTGACGGCGATATTCGATTCCTGTCCCAGTTTCAGTAAGCCTCGAGCGCCGCTGCACCGACCCCAACGCCGAAACCCGTTACACCCACCATGCAATTTCCTGAATCTTGGCTGCGCACTTTTTGCAACCCCCCCATTTCTACCGCCCAACTTGCGGAAACTTTGACCATGGCCGGTTTGGAGGTCGAAGACCTCGAACCGGTTGCGCCACCCTTTACTGGGATCGTTGTCGGAGAAATTAAGGAGGCGGAGCAACACCCCAATGCGGATCGCCTGCGGGTCTGTAAGGTGGACGTGGGCCAGGCTGAATGGCTCAATATTGTGTGTGGTGCGCCCAACGCACGTGTGGGCATTCGCATACCTTGTGCGCTCGCTGGTGCAGAGTTACCGCCGGGCGAAGATGGTAAACCCTTCAGCATCAAGGTAGGTAAATTGCGGGGTATCGAGAGCCAGGGCATGTTGTGCTCGGCCAAAGAATTGGGGCTTGTTGACGATGCGGGTGGTTTGTTGGAGTTGGCGGTGGATGCGCCGTTGGGTCAAGACATTCGCCAGCACCTGAACTTGGACGATACCTTGTTCACACTCAAGTTAACCCCAAATCTAGCCCACTGTCTGAGCGTTTACGGTGTTGCCCGCGAGGTATCTGCCTTGACCGGCACAGCGTTGGTAACACCGGGAATTTCGAGTATGCCGGTGACCAGTGGTGACAAACTTGCTGTGACCGTCAGTGCGCCCGATTTGTGTGGGCGGTTCTCTGGGCGCATCGTGCGCCATCTCAACACCCAGGTGGCTACGCCCCGTTGGATGGTGGATCGTTTGGCCCGTTGTGGTCAGCGCAGCGTGTCGACCCTGGTAGATGTCTCCAATTACGTGATGTATGAGCTGGGTCGGCCTTCCCACATTTTTGACCTTGACAAGATCAACGGCGCACTGGATGTGCGCTGGGGCAGGGCGGGCGAGCAAATCAAACTTCTCAACGGCACCACCGTCACCGTTGACGACAAAGTGGGTGTTATCGCTGACAGTGCACAGGTTGAGTCTCTGGCGGGCATCATGGGCGGCGACGCAACCGCTGTTTCCGATTCCACGCAACATGTGTATGTTGAAGCGGCATTTTGGTGGCCTAAAGCGATCGCAGGTCGCTCACGGCGCTTCAATTTTTCGACCGATGCGGGCCACCGATTTGAACGCGGCGTGGACCCTGCGCTCACCCTTGAGCACCTCGAGCGGATCACGCAGTTAATTGTCGAGATTTGCGGCACACCAGAGACGACCTGCGGCCCTGTGGACGATCACCAGCCCAATATTCCGGTTGCCGCACCAGTGCGCCTGCGTGTGGCGCGTGCCAGCAAAATCATTGGCATGCCACTCACGCAGGCCCAATGTGTCGATGCTTTAGAGCGTTTAGGGCTTCCCGTTAGCCAAGAGGAGGGTGTCCTTACCGTGCTCCCACCGTCCTACCGATTTGATTTGCAAATTGAAGAGGACCTGATCGAAGAGGTCGCCCGCATGGTGGGGTACCAGAACCTGCCGCATACGCCGCCCTTGGGGCCGATCACCGCCAAACTCCGCACGGAATCACAACGTAGTCCCTTTGCTGTGCGCCGGACATTGGCGTCCCTGGGCTACCAAGAAACCATCAATTTCAGTTTTGTGGAAGAGGCGTGGGAGCACAATTTGGTGGGCAACGCCACCCCGATTAAGTTGCTCAACCCTATTGCAAGCCAAATGAGTGTCATGCGCTCGTCGCTGATGGGTTCCCTCTTGCAAGTGCTGAAGTTCAACCTGGCCCGTAAGCAGCCCCGAGTGCGGGTGTTTGAGTTGGGACGGGTGTTTTTGCGCGATGCCACGGTAGAGAGTACGGACACGACCGTAAAGGGCTTTGACCAACCGATGCGGATTGCCGGTCTGGCCAGCGGCAGTGCCGACATGCTTCAGTGGGGCCGTAAGGACGAGGCGGTCGATTTCTTCGACGTCAAAGGCGATGTGCAGGCCTTACTTGCGCCAATCGACGCACAGTTTGTTCCTGGACTTCACCCTGCGATGCACCCTGGTCGTTGCGCGCAGGTCTTGGTTGACCAAAAGCCCATTGGGTTTGTGGGTGAGTTGCACCCACGTTGGCGGAGCATGTTTGACTTGGCGCAGGCGCCGATCCTTTTTGAGTTGGATTTGGACCCCGTCCTGCAGCGTTCAGTAGCCGAATTCAAGGCCGTCAGCAAGTTTCAACCTGTGCAACGTGACATTGCCATGGTTGTGGATGACCATGTAACCCACGATGCGCTGATGGCCGCTATTTGGGCAGAATCAACAGACGGTGTTTTGCGTGATGCCCAACTGTTTGACGTCTACCGCCCGAAGGGGAACAAAGACGCCAGTGCAGCGGCACCATCGGAGCGAAGTCTGGCAGTGCGTCTGACGCTCAACAGCGACGAGTCCACCCTGACCGAAGAGCGTATTGATTCAGTGGTGTCGGGCGTGGTTGAGCGCTTGGTCACGCTCTTGGGTGCGCGCCAGCGCGTCTGAATGAAGCGCCTTGGTAAGCATTAGGAGCTGAGAATCCATGGACTTTTCCGTTGATAGTTTGGAAACCCCTGCACTGACCAAGGCGCAGCTGGCCGACCTTTTGTTCGAACAAATTGGTTTGAACAAGCGGGAGTCAAAGGACATGATTGATGCTTTTTTCGATCTCATTGCCGCAAGCCTCGTGGACGGAACCGATGTGAAGATCTCAGGTTTTGGCAACTTTCAGATTCGAACAAAAGCATCTCGGCCAGGACGCAATCCGCGTACTGGCGAGGCGATACCAATTCGGGCGCGTCGCGTTGTTACGTTTCACGCAAGTCCTAAGCTTAAAGAACAAATTCAAGACGAAACCTGAGCCAATGTCCTTGAAGCGCGTTATCCCGGACTTCAGAACCATTAATTTCAAGCCTACTTTGCAATCGACTGTAAGTTAGGGTACCCTCCACGCTTGCCACTCAATCGCTTTTGATCGCTATGGAGCACACACTCCCCCCCATTCCCGCGAAACGCTACTTCACCATCGGTGAGGTCGGTGATTTGTGCGGGGTAAAGCCCCATGTATTGCGGTACTGGGAGCAAGAGTTTGTGCAGTTGCGGCCCATGAAGCGCCGTGGAAACCGCCGGTATTACCAGCACAACGAAGTGTTAATGATCCGGCGGATCCGTGACCTTCTGTATGACCAAGGCTTCACCATCAGCGGCGCGCGCAACAAAATGCAAGAGATCTTGCAGATTGAGCGCGAAAAGAAGAGGAACGGTGAGGTTGGGCTTGAGGGTGTAGAGGTCTTAGAAGTCGACATGTCTGACTTCACAGATAGCCAGTGCTTTGACGCGGTCGAGGAACCTTCGGCTCAGCTGCTTTTACTGCGGCGAGAGCTGTTCGAAATTCGCGAGTTGCTGGTAGCCATTTGATGGCACTCGCCTAAGTCAGGTTATAATTATGGGCTCGTTCGGTGTGTGGCGCAGCCTGGTAGCGCACTTGCATGGGGTGCAAGGGGTCGAAGGTTCGAATCCTTTCACACCGACCATTAGTAATGATAACGGCCTCTAAGTAGTGATACTTAGAGGCTTTTTTCATTGGTGAATCATAGGCTTACAGTGCAGCAAGCGATAAAGGCCGCTATTGACTGGCACCTCAAAGCGGGGGTACAAACGGGGGTATAGGAAGAGTTTTTACTGGTTTTATGGGGTTTGTACCCCCATTCCCCAGTAAACAACCTTTTTTTCGTACCCCCATGCAGGAGATGTACCCCCATGCTGACCGATGCCCAATGCAAAAATGCAGTTTGTCCAACGGACAAGAAACAAGCCCGATTTTCCGATTCTGGCGGGATGTACCTTCAGGTTAGCCCTGCAGGGTCGAAGCGCTGGTTTCTGAAATACCGAATCGCGGGGGCTGAAAAGCAATTGGCGCTGGGAAGCTAACCAGCGGTTAGCTTGTCGTCGGCGCGCAAAGCCCGTGATGCGGCGAAGCTGCAAAAGTCAGACGGGCGCGACCCCGTTCAAGCTAGAAAAATTGCCAAACTCAAAGAATCAGCGATGGGGGCTGACAGCTTCCAAGAAACGGCGCTGGAATGGTTTGAGAAGCACAAGACCCGGTGGAGCAGTCACAGTATTTTCCAATTCAGGTATGAGCCTGAAGCGGGCTTGAGTCAGCACCCTTTGCTTCTTGACCTGACCGGGTTAAAACCGGAAGTTT
>JBBRNS010000237.1:0-5782 GCA_038230175.1 Burkholderiales bacterium | reverse complement strand
TCTGCCGGCAGACATATCGCACAAGGTGCACAACGCCTTGCGTTTGAGCCGTGACGACCACCAGCGCTGGGCCAAAATTTTGGGGGCCAAAGGCTGGTTAGGTCACGGCTGGCCAAAAGAGTTTGGCGGCCCCGGCTGGAACGCAGTGCAAAAGCACTTGTTTGAGGAGGAATGTGCCTTAGCAGGCGCACCGCGCGTGGTGCCGTTTGGCCCGGTGATGGTGGCACCGGTCATCATGGCCTTTGGCAATGCCGAACAACAAGCGCGCTTTTTGCCCGGCATTGCGAGCGGTGAGGTCTGGTGGTCCCAAGGCTACAGCGAGCCGGGTTCTGGTTCGGACCTAGCCTCTCTCAAGTGCAAAGCTGAGCGGGTTGGTGACAAATACATCGTCAATGGCCAAAAAACGTGGACCACACTGGGCCAGTACGGCGAATGGATTTTTTGCTTGGTCCGTACCAGCAGCGAAGGCAAGCCGCAAACCGGTATTTCGTTTTTGCTGATCGACATGACATCCCCAGGCGTCAGCGTCAAACCCATCGTGTTGCTGGACGGCGAGGCCGAAGTCAACGAGGTATGGTTTGACAATGTTGAAGTTCCCGCCAACAACCTGATTGGCGAAGAAAACAAGGGCTGGACTTACGCCAAACATTTGCTCAGCCACGAGCGCACCAACATTGCCGATGTCAACCGCAGCAAGCGCGAGTTAGAGCGTTTGAAAAAAATCGCCAAGGCTGAAGGCGTCTGGGAAGACATTCGGTTCAGGGACGAAATCGCCAAGCTCGAAGTCGATGTGGTGGCACTTGAGATGATGGTGCTGCGGGTGCTTTCGGCAGAAAAAACAGGCAAAAATTCACTCGACATTGCCGGGCTTTTGAAAATCAAAGGCAGTGAAATTCAGCAGCGCTATGCAGAGCTGATGATGCTGGCCGCTGGCCCCTTTGCACTGCCCCTGATTGAAGAGGCGATGCAAGCGGGTTGGCAGGGTGACTACCCGGGGGGAGCGTTGAGCGATGCCCCGTTGGCGGGCACTTACTTCAATATGCGCAAAACCACAATTTACGGTGGTTCAAATGAAGTTCAGCGCAATATCGTCTCGCAATTTGTTCTAGGTTAATCAGGGAGTAGCTCATGGATTTCAATTTCACAGACGACCAAGAACAACTGCGCGACGCGACCCGCAAATGGGTAGGTAAAGGCTACGACTTTGAGCGCCGCAAGGGCATCACAGCCGCTGGTGGGTTCTCTCGCGAAGCCTATGGCGAAATGGCTGAATTGGGCCTGACCGGCCTGTATGTGCCAGAAGCAAACGACGGCATGGGCATGGGCCCAACCGAAGGCATGGTCGTGATGGAAGAGCTGGGCCGCGGCATGGTGCTAGAGCCATTGGCTCAAACGCTGATCGCGAGCGCGGTGTTGGCGGGCTACGCGTCAGACGCTGTCAAAGCGGACTGGTTGCCAAAAATAGCGTCGGGTGAAAGTCTGGTTGTTCTGGCGCATCAGGAGCGCCCTGGACGCTACAGTCTCTCGAAATGTGAAGCAAAAGCAGTAAAAACTCAAGAAAAATGGGCGCTGACAGCTACTAAAAGTATAGTGCCCAGCGGCGATATGGCTGATGCTTTCATCGTACCGGCGATGGCGCAGGGCAAGCTGGCGCTTTTCTTGGTCGAACGCACAGCCGATGGCGTGACCGCCAAAGGCTACGGCACTCAAGACGGTGGCCGTGCAGCTGAAGTGGCGCTTGCAGACGCCGCCGCGACCTTGATCACGTTAGATGGCGAAGCCGCCTTGACCCACGCGGTAGACATTGGCATTGCGTGCACCTGCGCTGAAGCCATCGGCGTGATGGACCAGACTTTGAGCCTGACCGTCGAGTACATGAACACCCGCAAACAGTTTGGCGTGGTCATCAGCAGCTTTCAAGCCTTGCGGCATCGCGTTGCCGACATGAAGATGCAGTTAGAGCTCGCCAGATCCATGAGCTACTACGCCACCCTGAAATTGAACACTTCGGCGTCAGAGAGAAGCGCTGCCATGGCACGAGCCAAATATCAGCTCGGCGTGTCCATGCGCCTGGTGGGCCAGGAGGCGGTGCAGTTGCACGGCGGTATCGGTGTGACAGACGAGTACATCTGTAGCCACTACTTTAAAAAGCTAACGCAGCTAGAAATGACTTTTGGCGATACGCTGCACCATCTGGGTGAGGTATCAAGCCGCATGCAGGACACAGCTGGAGTGTTTGCATAAGCAACAAGACTGCCAAATATGTCCGACTTGCAGCGCGCCCTACTTCGGGTTTGCACTGCCTTCGTGAGTTAGCTGCAACATAATGTAAGCCACTGTGCGTTTGTGGTTTTTAGCCAAGCACACTTAATTTTTTAGGTTTGCTTTTCGCAGAGAGTTTCTCACCATGATTCGTTGGTTGGCCATATTTATTTCGCTCCTCGGGCTGTCCAGCTTGGCTTTGGCGCAACCTACTTCTTGTTCTACCCCCGGGAAAGACGGCACCACCTACACCGCACCTTCTTACTATCCAGGTGGCGCGACGGCTGCTGCGGGCCAACGAACCATTACCTTGGGCGCTTTGATGGTGGCTGCCAATGCCGGCGTAACCACGGTAGCAGTAGGCGATTTGGTGATGATCATCCAGATGCAGGATGCCCAGTACAACAACGGCAATTCCATTGCTTACGGGGACGGGACAACCGGTCGTGGCTGGACCGCCATCAACAGCAGCGGCAAATACGAATTTCGGGTGGTCACAGCTGTCGCGGGCGGCGTGATCACGGTCGATCAAAACCTGGTCAACACCTACACACGGGCCGCCCCTAGCGCTGGCGCAGGCGCAAGTGAAAACGGTAACCGTCGCTTCCAGGTGGTTCGGGTGCCCCAGTTTTCTAACGTGTCGCTGGCTGGCGGCACGATCTCACCGCCAGCATGGAACGGAGAAAGTGGAGGCGTATGGGTGATTGATGTCGCTGGCACTCTCAACATGAACGGCACAACAGTGGACGCGTCGGCGCTGGGTTTTCGCGGGGCTGGAGGTATCCCTAACGGCGTCAACCAAGGCGTGACAAATTATGTCAATACAGCTGCTGTTGATGTCGCAGGAACGCCAATAACTGGAAATTGCACCGTCGACGGCAACAACAACAATGTCGGGGCCTTCAAGGGAGAGGGTATTTCTGGCACGCCACGCTTCATCCGCAGGCAGGGCGGTGCGGGCACACTTTTTTCTTTTACTTACGCAGCCGTCGATTTAGGGATTTCAGGTTATGCCAATGGCGGCGACGTGTCACGTGGCGCGCCGGGCAATGCTGGCGGAGGCGGCACCCAACACAACGCTGGCGGCGGAGGTGGCTCAAATGTAGGCCTGGGCGGACTGGGGGGCAACAGCTTTGCCTTTTATAACAACGGCGGAACTTGTGTGCCCTTTGCCGGCGGTAGTCCGAACCCATTTTTAGCCTGCAATGGCGACGGCGCTCGGGCAATGGGCGGGCTAGGCGGTGGTACGGTAGTCTCCTCTATCACCGCTCTTTTGTTAGGCGGTGGCGGCGGGGCTGGCGACAGTAACAATGCTTGCGACAACAATACGGTTCAACAGGCTGCGGGTGGCAACGGCGGCGGCATTATTTTTGTGCGGGCTGGGGCTATTGCAGGCGCTGGTTCGTTGCTCTCCAATGGTCAAAACGGATTGCCTGGTGGGCGAGATGCCGCAGGCGGCGGTGGCGCTGGCGGCACAGTCGTTGTACTAACGGCGACGAACAACCCTAACCTCACCATACTCGCCAACGGTGGACAGGGCGGGAACACTGGCTGGAACGGCACAGGTGGGACTGCAGGCGCAACCCAGCTAAGGGCTGGCGAGACCCAAGGGCCCGCTGGCGGCGGCGGGGGAGGTTCAGTTGTGCGTTCAACCAACATAACGTTCGGAACTACTCCGCAATTTGCTGGAGGCGCATCAGGTGCCACTTTTCCCACAGGAACTCCCGCTGCAGAATTTAATTCTTATGGTTCTGGTTCGGGCGGAGGCAGCGCGGGCGTCGTACCTTTCACCGCGACCACTCAATCGTTTGCCGCCAACTGCCTGCCGCAGCTGGCCGTTAGCAAGTCAACCACGACGCCGCAGCTCATCATTCCAGCTGCAACGACGGCAACGTACGTCATCACGCTTATCAATAACGGCCCAGGGGGCGCGTCAGGGGTCGCGGTGACAGATACCTTGCCAACACCGTTTTCCAAAAGTAGCACCAACGCCACGGTCACTTCGGTCACAGTAGCTGGGCCCAGTCCAGCAGCCATTAGCGGAACCACGGTGCCTGTAATCGGTACGCCAGGCGGGACAGTTGCAAACTCGTTCGTGGTACCTTCTGGCAGCACATTAACGCTGAGTTTTGTGGTCAGCCTAAACGGCGCCAGCGTGGGGACTTACCAAAATACAGCCACGGTTGGATTTAGCGACCCTTTCAGAACAGTCACTTCAGTGATTGCCAGCCCAGGCGGAACCTACGCCAACGGAATAGGCCCCATCGGGGGCAACAATTACAACTCTGCTTCTTCGACGGCGGAAGATGTCAAGCTTATTAACGGCACTACATCACTGACCATTACCAAAACCAACGGGGTCAATAGCTTGGTTGCGGGGCAAACCACCAGCTATACCATCACGATAGCTAACCTAGGACCAACGGCGGCCCCCGGCGCGACATTAACCGACCCGGCGGTGACCGGTTTAAATTGCACCACAGTATCTTGCACTTCGACCGCTTTAAACATGTGCCCAGTTGGACCCACCATAGTTGCCCTGCAGGGTGCAGGATTACAGATTACTCCTGCATTTCCGGCAAACTCTACCGCCAGTTTTAAAGTGACATGTGGCGTGACTGCAACCGGGCAGTAGCTACGCTGGCTACAAAATTAGCAGCAACACCGCGAAGTAATCACACCTAGTCCAATAGCCGAGACGTCTTCGGCACATGCGCCATCAAAAACTCCATCTGATCCGCCAGGATTCGACGGTTACGCAGAATGAAGTCCTCCCACAAGCTTGGGACGTAAGGCGTATACAAAAGCGGCATTTTGGCTTGCTCGGGAGTACGGCTGCTTTTGCGGTGGTTACAGGCGCGGCAGGCTGTGACGACGTTCATCCAGGTATCAACGCCCTTTTGAGCAAACGGCACGATGTGCTCACGGGTCAGATCTTCTTCATGAAAGTGCTGCCCGCAGTAGGCGCACACATTGCGGTCACGTATGAACAGCTTGCTGTTGGTCAAACCAGGTTTGAGCTCGAACGGGTTGATGCTGGGCACGCCCTTGGTACCGATGATGCTGTTGACGTTGATGATCGATTGGTTGCCCGTGATGGCATTGTGGCCGCCATGAAAGGTAGCAACCTGCGCGCCCATCTCCCAGCGCACCTCGTCAGATGCGTAGTGCAATACAGCTTCTTCCAAGCTGATCCAAGACTGCGGCAAACCCTGAGCTGAGAGCTTTAAGACCTTCAAAACGAACCTCCATCATGGTAAAAAAACACATGGGAAAAAATCGCTGGACTCAATGTGTATCAATATACAGGGAAATCAAGACAAATTGATTGATCCGCCGCATAAACCACACTCAAGTGGCCGCCCTGCCTGTCAAGCGCGCTATAAAAACGATAATTGACCCATGAAAATCTTTCGCAGCTACAGTCATTCGCGTCTGGCACCCGAGTGCGCGCTGACGATTGGCAATTTTGATGGCGTGCACCGGGGCCACCAGGCCATGCTGGCCCTGCTTAAAAATG
>JBBRNS010000236.1:0-5838 GCA_038230175.1 Burkholderiales bacterium | reverse complement strand
CTGCGCTTGGGGCGTTAATACCCGTCAACCGCTACAAATTTGATAGCTGCTTGCGCAGGTTCTACGAGGGCTAGCGGCCTAAAAAGCTTGTATTTTCTGCCAACACATAGGCGACCCGGTAACTGGCGTTTATCCCATGGGGGAATGCCCGCAGCACCCGGCGCAGGAGCGCGGGGTGGTGGCCGGGGCGTGCCGTGCCAGCGCCAATGGCCTTGAGGGCCCGCACAAACTGCAGCACGTCGGGGTAGTGCGCGTGCACAGTTTCCACCACGATCTTCACCTCGCAGTGTTCGCCCATCTGCGCACCCAGGGTGCGCAGTGCGTCTTCGGCCATGAATGCCCGTACGCCATCATCCAACCCCAATTGCGCATGGGCGTCTTTCCATTCGGCAAAGGTGCCGTCTAGCAAGGTGGCAACCGCTAGGCGCGGCACTTGCGCCGCCAACCGCTCCAAGGCGGCACCTTGGTCGGCAAACCACTGGAACACCAGGCTGGATGCCACCAAATCGGCGGTGCTGCAATCCAAATGCTCGCCGTCAAGCACGGCAAAACGCACGCGCTCGGCGCCTTCGACTGTGTCGCCACCCTGCCCCAGCGCCGCCATGCGCTGGCTGCAGGCCTGCACCATGGCCGGGGCCACGTCGGTGGCCAGCAGTTCAGCATGCGGGTAGGCGCGCCACAGCGCTTCGGTCAGGTTGCCGGTACCGCAGCCGATTTCCAGCACCTGCGCTGCAGACGAGCGCGAATGCGATGGCGGCTGGAGCAAGGGCCACTGCACCTTCGCCCGCTCTACCAGTTGCAGGGCCACTTGGCGCTGCACCACCGCATGGGTGTCGTAGTTGGGCGCCGCGGCGGCAAAGGTGGCGGCAATACACTGCTTGTCGCTCACACGGTTTCCAGAAAATCGGCGATGGCGGCCGCGCAAACGTCCGCATGTGCATAGCCTAGGGCGTGCCCGCCCTGCTCTTGCCACACCAGCCGCGTGTTGCGGCGCTGGGCAAAGGTGGCCTCGGTGAGTGCGCTGGGCACGATGGCATCGTCGCGCGCGGCCAGCGCCAAAACAGGGCTGGGCAATGCGGCTAAGGCACGCAATGGGGCTTGCACGTCAATGTCCAGCAGCAACGCCAAATCGGCGGCAAGGCGAGCGTCGTTGCGCACTGCATTCAGGGCAGGCAGGCAGGCGCTGAGGTTACAACGGGCCAAAAAATCCGCCAGCACCGCCTGCGGCTCGCGTGCGTAGGCGCGCACCATGCGCTCCACCACGCGCCGGGGTTGACCCTCGCCGCCAGTCGGTGGGGCACAAAACCGGGTAAACCCCGCCACACCCACCAGCGCGGCCCAGCCGCCTGCGGGCGGGGTCTGCAGCGCGCGGGCAAACCCCAGTGAATGGCCAATGCCGACCCAGCGGTTGTCGGGTGATAAGGTGGGATTTTGAGGGGCGCCAAAGTAGCCCGCATCGAAAGACACTTGGGGGTGCTGCGATAGCCGCGCGGCCAGGGGTTGCCAAAAATTGACGTCCAGCCCCCAACCGTGATAAAAAACCAAAGCCAGATTCATCGCGGGATTTTACTGACGCCATCGCGGCTATAGGACCGCTGCGAAGCGGACGCCAAATGACGCCGTTAATTACCTGTCTGCGCCGAGCAAACTGTTTGCCGACGCAATGTGCGCAATCGCACGGACCGGGTCCGCGAGACTTGCTAAGGTGCCCCTTTTAACCATACTGAACCCACCATGAACACTGCTGACACGACGAAGGAAGAAGGCGTTAGCCCGCTGAGCGGCGTATTGCTGCACAACCACAGCCAAAGTTTCCATTCGGACGTTTGCGGATCAGCGCGCGCTCGTTTTACATTGTCCTAACAACACCCAGGGAGCTTCAAGTGGAATTATTGCAATCGGCAAAATTGGCAATCCTGCCACTGCGTTTCATCGCGTCGGCACCGCAAGCAGCCATCAGGACCTACTCCTTTGAGGGTACTGTGACCTCCTCATTCTCTCCTGCAGATACCTGGATTAAACCTGGTGATCCGCTTCGCGGCAGTTTCAGTTTTGACTCCCTGGTTGCCAACACTTCGCACTCCAACGACAAAGGCATTTATAAAGGCAATGTCGACGAATCTTTTGGAACGTCATTTAGTCTGCCTGCGGGCTCTGGCAATACAACGATCGGCGTAGTGAAAGGCGTGCGCGCACCGGATAACGTGTCAATATCGATCGGCAATGACCTCCAAAGCTCAGGGGTTGACTCCTATGAAGTCTTCGCAGAAACCTCCAACCACTTCGGATTGGTCGCGAGTCTGACCCCCGGAGCGCAGTGGGAGCCGATTCGCTTTTACCTATCGCTCATTGACTACACTGGGTCAGTGTTTTCAAGCACCTCCCTGCCACTCTCTGATATTTCTGCTGCCCATAAAAACATTACCAATCCGAATCTAAACGCGTTCCAGTCCAAGCGATTCGAAATTACTTTTGTTGACACCACGCATCGCTACAGGGGCAATTTTTACGTAACGGGAGACATAACGCGTCTCCTAGATGTGACTGAAAAACCAATTGCGAAACCCTCACCCTATCGGATGGAACGACGTCCAACTGGAGAGTTCAACAAAAACCAGTCGTTCAAGTAAGCGAACTAGGCTAGCCGCTGCAAAGGTGGCCTCGGTGAGGACTCTGGGCACGATGGCTCGTCCCGCGCGGCCAGCGCCAGAACACGGGTGGGCAATGCGATTAAGGCACGCAATTGGGCTTGGCCTTCTCCGCCAGACGGCGGGGCACAAAACCGGGTGAACCCCACCACACTCACAAACGCCGCCCAGCCACCTGCGGGCGGGGTCTGCAAGGCGCGGGCAAAACCCAGTGAATGGCCAATGCCGACCCAGCGGTGGTCGGGCGATAAGGTGGGATTTTGAGGGGCACCAAAGTAGCCCGCATCACTGAACGCCTGAGGATATTGCGCCAGCCGTGCGGCTAGGGGTTGCCAAAATTGGGTATCTAACCCCCAGCCGTGATAGAAAACCAAACCCAGATTCATCGCGGGATTTTACTGACGCCCTGCCTGAATCTCGCCGCAGCGGCAACAGGTGATAGCGTGGGGCCCATTGCGGAAATTCAAGTTTGCGGAATTGCCGTCCAAAAGCAGCCATCGACTCCAGATTGTCCATGGAATAGGCGAGCAGCCCCAGGGTGACACCTGCCCAGCCTACGATGGCCGCATCCGTGCCTAAAAAACCAGTGACAGCGACTAAGCCAACTCACAATGTCCCTGGCCGGGTACAGCTGTCGCTGATTTACAGTGGCGCACTTGACTCTAAAGGTTTGAATTATCTATCCATGCAGCACGGCGCACTGTTCTTTACCTTCCCTTGCGCTCCCATCGCACTGAGTTCATAATTTCCTGCGCCTTCTGACAATCGATGCACTGATCGCCGAGGGCGGAATTCAATTACTTCAATACTGGGAGGTGACTATGAAAATCTATGCTGAACAGTTGCGTTCTTTACGAATGCTTTTATTGATTGGCCATGCGTTGGTGCTGCTCATCTCGCCAGCCCTCGCCGGCCCTGTTGAGAATACGCCAGTCCAGGCGCAAGAAGCGATTACGCCAGCCCATGCACAATCGGGCAAGTACATTGCCTACCAAGCTTGGCTCAACCGCATCGTGCTGCGCGACTCGGTCACAGGCCAGAGCGACACCTTGAGCCAGTATGCGAAGAAGTGCGAAAAGGCCACCGGCATCAAGGTGCCTTCGTTCAGTTGCAGCGCGGGCACTGAGGTGCCCGGGCAAGGCAGCATTCCACAATCACACCCGCCCACCACGAAGTGCGACCACCCCAATGTGCTAAATAGCGCCTGCGACCCTGGTAGCAAATTCCAGGTGCTTCCCGGCGGAAACGCCGATGCGGTCGCGGTGGCACACTGCCGCAAAGTTGGTAAAACAATTGCCGGTGACCTTTACAACGACATCGCTGTAATCCAATACAACAAGAAGAACGGCGCGACGTGCTTCTATCAGGCATTGACCAACTTGCCGGGCGAAAAAATTCCCGCCCCAATCGATGGCGACAGCGCACAATGGAAAGATGGCAAACCGCACTGGATGAACCCTCACGACACACAGGGGATCGGTTGCACCGGTTGTCACGACAACGGCGGTTTCATTCGCTCCGAGTACCTCGCTCAGCTCACCACACCACCCAATGTATTGCCTAACACCGCGTCTGGCTTCAACAACCAAAACACGCCCCTGAAATACGTGGGGCTCGACTACGCTAGCAATAGAAGTTGGGGCGTCAACGTCTCGCCTGCACCCAACGATATCGGCCTGCCTTGCAACTCCTGCCATCGCCTAGCTGTACCCAACCGACAGGTCAATGGCCAAATCGAGGGTACAGCGGCGCACTTTGCCAACGTGGCCACGGCTGCAAGCCAAGCGTCTAAAAATTCGCACAGCCCTACATCTCCAATCTGGATGCGCCCGAAACAAATCACCCACGACCCGAACGCAGAAGCTTCAGCCACAAAGTTCCGTGACTGTGCAGTAGCGTTCTTCAACTCCGGTTTCAATTCGGGCCCCTCGGGCTGCAGCTACACGCCACTGGGCGAACCCTATGTGGCACCCAAACAATGGAGCGATTGGAGTGATGAGCTGGGCGCAGGAACATTCACCTCTGGCCCCGCTGCGGTGCTCACGGGTGGCGGCAATATCCACGTTTTTGCGTGCGGAGACGACAACAAACTGTGGCATAGCTTCTGGGGCAGTCAAAAATGGAGCGGCTGGCGATCCGATGTGGGTCAAGGCACGTTGCAGAGCGGTCCTGGTGCGATGGTTTCAAGCGCTGGCCACATCCACCTGTTCGCACTCGGTGACGATTTCAATATGTGGCACAACTTTTGGAATGGCAAAGTCTGGAGTGGCTGGCGCAAAGACATGGGTCTCGGGTCGTTCAAGTCGGGGCCAGCGGCGTTGGTCGACAACAGCGGCAACATCCATGTGTTCGCCCAAGGCGGTGACCGCAATATATGGCACAACTTCTGGAACGGCAAGAAGTGGCACGGTTGGACCGAAGAGCTCGGCTTGGGTACATTCAACTCGGGGCCTGCGGCAGTGCTGACCGGAAGCGGAAACATCCATGTGTTTGCGCGCGGTGACGACAATAACATCTGGCACAGCTACTGGGGCAATCAACACTGGAGTGGTTGGAGCGCCGACCTAGGCCAAGGCACACTCACCTCGGGCCCGGCTGCGGTGGTTGACAATAGCGGAGACATCCACGTTTTTGCCACGGGTGATGACCGCAAAATGTGGCATAGCTTTTGGAACCACACCAAATGGAGCGGCTGGCGTGCCGACATGGGCACCGGGACATTCCAGTCCAGCCCCGCAGCGATCATCGATAGTGCTGGACATTTGCATGTGTTCGCTGAAGGAGATGACCGCAACATTTGGCACAGCTACTACTGAGCGCCCAAAGGGCGGTGCTTTGAGCGCCGCCTGTTGCCTGCGGCGAACAAGAAAAGTGGCGACGCGACATATTTTTGACTGGCACTGCGCGGACCTAGTTCCAGGACGGCGAACCAAATAGCCCGCTTGAGTTTGTTGCGACACAGGGATTGGAGTTTGTCGATGCACTGGGGCCCAGAACTATAGAAGCCATATTGCACATGAACGATGCTGTTCTGGACTTTGCTGTGGTGGTCACTACTGTCCGGTTAAAAGTCGAACAAAATCAACTGGTTACAGATGGGTAGGGGGTCAATTTGGGATCGATCGGGCTGCAAGGCGCATGACAGCTGGGTTTTCTCAAAAATAGAGACCGACAAAATCTGTAGACAAGT
>JBBRNS010000235.1:0-5915 GCA_038230175.1 Burkholderiales bacterium | reverse complement strand
GCCATAGCATCCTGATCAACTCGTCCTTTTGCGCATGACTAAGTTGGCTGAGATCGGGCAGGTTTGGCATTACAACGCATTGTCGCTCACTATTTCATAGCGGACGATGGCCTGACTCATTGGGAGCTGAGTAGTTACCACAATTTACCGACCAATCAGGGTTCGCGCCATGCGCAGCGCCGCGATCAGGCTGGACGCGTCGGCCTTGCCACTGCCCGCGAGATCAAACGCGGTTCCGTGGTCCGGGCTAGTGCGCACCAGCGGCAGCCCCAGGGTGACGTTGACACCCTTCTCGACGCCCAGGTATTTGACGGGAATCAGCCCCTGGTCGTGGTACATCGCCACCACCACGTCAAACGCACCCGGTGCCTGAGCAGTCGCGCGTGCGCGCATGAACACCGTGTCGGGCGCCCATGGGCCACTCACCATACAGCCCTGCGCACGCGCCGCTGCAATCGCAGGGGCAATCACCTCAATCTCTTCGCGGCCGAACAAACCACCCTCTCCTGCATGGGGATTCAAGCCAGCCACGGCTATACGGGGCGGGCGGCCCAGCAAGCGCGACAGCGCTAAATGGGTGATCAGCAGGGTTTGCAACACATTGTCTAGAGTCACCGCTTCAATCGCGTCGCGCAAAGCGACATGGATACTGACCAGCACCGTGCGCAATTCGTCGTTGGCCAGCATCATGCGCACCGGCACTTCGGCCACGGTCTGGTTCAAAAACCGCGCCGCACGGTCCTGCAACAACTCGGTGTGGCCGGGGAACTGGTCGTAGGGTGCACCCGCTGCCGACAATGCCTCTTTGTGCAGCGGCGCAGTCACCAAGGCACTCACCTCGCCGCGTAACGCCGCGTCCGCCGCCCACACCACGCAGTCGCCGGCAAAGACGCCGGCCTGGGCACTGATCTGCCCCCATGGCACGGGCGGTAACGCAGCACCCACCTGCAACACGCCAATACAGGATTGGGGAACGTCCCAGGCCTCATCGGGCGTCCGAAGCACCGCCACCGGCAATGGGGCCTGCCCCGGCAGCGTTACCACTTGAGAAGCCCGTCGCATCGTCTGCACATCACCCGCCACAAAGCAGCCACGCAGCTCCAGCGGGCACGCGCGGAATGCTTTGGCGATGATTTCGGGCCCAATGCCTGCAGCGTCGCCCATGGTGATCGCCACGGCTTTGGGTTGATTGGAGGGTATTGTCATGGTGCGTTGTGCAGGGCAACCTTATGCCGGGTTGTCAATGTCAATAAATTCATGTTCCACACCCAGTTGTGCGGCCACATGGGCCGCCAATGCAGGGGCCCCATAACGCTCAGTCGCGTGGTGGCCGCAGGCCAGGTAGGCCACACCACATTCCCGCGCATAGTGGGCTTGGGGCTCGGAAATTTCACCGGTGATAAACGCATCGACGCCCGCAGCAATGGCCGACTCAAAATAGCCCTGCGCCCCACCGGTGCACCAGCCGATGCGGCGAATGGCGCCCCCGCGCCCCGGCACCAGCACCACCGGGTGCGCCAATACCGCCTCCACATGGCTGGCCAGTGCCTGCACGCTGGTATACGCCGCACCACCCACCGTTCCGGGCGCAACCGTTGGCACGCCAATCCACCCCAAGTCTTGCTCACCAAAGCGGCCCTCGGCCTGCAAACCCAGACGCTGCCCAAGTTGGGCGTTGTTGCCCAAGTCAGGGTGGGCATCCAGGGGCAGATGGTAGGCAAACAGGTTGATGTTGTGGGCCAGCAAAAGGCCAAGCCGTTGGCGCATCCAGCCCGTCACCCGGCCATCGTAGCCGCGCCAAAATAGGCCATGGTGAACGATCAAGGTGTCGGCTTTGGCGGCAATGGCGGCCTCGATCAGCGCCAGGCTGGCGGTCACGCCCGACACCACCTTGCCCACCTCCACCTGTCCCTCCACCTGCAGTCCATTGGGGCAAAAGTCTTTGAACCGATCGGGCTGCAAAAGCGTATCCAGCGCAGCGTGTAATTGGATTCTGTCAGTCATGGTGGGTGGCCGAGTCGGCCGCGTTGAAAGGGGTTGAAGGGGGGACTGCAGGTTCAAGGCTGCTGTCGCAACCAATACCGACTGCAATCCAGCGCCGGGCCCAGCCGCGCAACAGCGGTGCCAGGGCAGGCGCCATGCCACGCGCCCAGTGCGGCAGGGCCTGCGCCAATACCGCTTGCGGTGCGTCAATGGCACCACAGCGGTAGCGTATCTCCGATGCGTTCCAGCGCACGGCATCGCAGGCGCCTTGGCGGCTGCGCGATAGGACAACTCCAACGGGGCACGGCGCCACCAAGCAACACACGCCGCAGCCATTGCAGGCGCTGCCCAACGCCGGTTTTACTGGCGCCTGGGGGTGGATATGGATCGTGACGGCCTTGAATTGCATGGTGGGCCTCCACTGTACATGGCTGGCAGGCACTAGGGCTATGCCCGCTCGCAGGTGGCCACAATGCAGTCGCACCCTACAATTTAGGCCTTGGGGCAAACGGCAACTGTGCCGCCCGCATTGGAAATCGCATGAAACGTCTTTGGCTCTTGTTCGCCCAAACCGCCACTATATTGCTGGCAGCCTACTTTGTTGTTGCCACGCTCAAGCCACAGTGGCTGGGCCAGCGCCCGTCCCTCTCTGAGGTCGTAGCCCTCATGCAAGCCCCGGCCACGCCGCCAGGCTCGCCCCCACCCTTTGAGAGCCTGCGGGTTGCCGCGCAAAAAGCGTCGGCCGCTGTGGTTAGCATCAACACCAGCCAAGCGGCCCGCAAAACGCCCCAAAGTAACGAGCCCTGGTTTCAGTACTTCTTTGGCGAGCAGGGCAACGCCCCCCAAGTTGGCTTGGGCAGCGGCGTTATCGTGAGCCCAAATGGTTTTATCCTCACCAACAACCACGTGATCGAAGGGGCCGATGAAATTGAAGTCACCCTTAACGACCGGCGCGTCACCCGCGCCAAGGTTATTGGGACCGACCCCGACACCGACCTGGCGATTTTGAAAATTGAACTTGACCGCCTGCCGGTGATTGTGCTGGGCGACTCCGATACAGCGCAGGTGGGTGACCGGGTGCTGGCCATTGGCAACCCGTTTGGCGTGGGCCAAACGGTGACCAGCGGCATTGTGAGTGCTTTGGGCCGCAACCAGCTTGGCATTAATACGTTTGAGAACTTCATCCAAACTGACGCGGCCATCAACCCTGGCAATTCCGGCGGCGCATTGGTGGATACCGGCGGCAATTTGCTGGGCATCAACACCGCCATTTATTCCCGCTCGGGGGGCAACATGGGCATTGGTTTTGCCATACCCGTTTCCACCGCGAAGATGGTTTTGGAAGGGATTGTCAAAGACGGCCAAATCACCCGTGGCTGGATTGGTGTGGAGCCCAACGACCTGTCACCGGAGTTGGCAGAAACCTTTGACGTCAAAACCCAGCAGGGCGTCATCATCACCGGCGTTTTACAAGGCGGCCCTGCCGCACAGGCTGGCATTCGCCCGGGCGACGTGATTGCCAAGGTGGCAGGAGAGCCGGTCACCAATGTGGCGCAACTGTTAACGCTGGTAGCGTCGCTGAAGCCGAGCACCCCAGCACGGTTTTCCATCACGCGTAAAACTGAGACCTTAGAGCTGGATGTAACACCGGGCGTGCGCCCTAAACCACGGACGCAGAGTCGCTGAGCAAAAAATATTTAGCACCCATAACGCTACCAACTTGATAGCTGGTTGCGCAGTATTGGCGAGGGCTAAAGGCCGATAGGCCCTAAAAAAAACGGGATTTAAACCGGACTAACCGGCTCGTCTTTATCGGCCGGCGCCTGGGTGTTTTTGATAAATATCTGCGCGGCCCAAATGCCGATCTCGTACAGTACCACCATGGGTACTAGCAATGCCAACATGGAAACCGGGTCAGGCGGTGTCACCAGGCCCGCAACCCCCGCCGCCCCAACGACAAAATATGCTCGAAACGACTTGAGCTGCGCCACCGTCACAATACCCATGCGCGCCAATATGACCACCACAATCGGCACTTCAAACGCGACGCCAAAGGCAATGAACATGGTGATGACAAAGTCCAAGTAGGCATCAATGTCCGGGCTGACCGCTACCGATGCTGGCGCCATACGCTGGATGGCCGGAAACGCCTGCCCAAACACAAAAAAGTAGCAAAACGCGGCCCCCGCATAAAACAACAAAGTGCTGGCCAACACCAAGGGCATAACCAGCTTTCTCTCGTGCTGGTACAAGCCCGGCGCCACAAACGCCCAAATTTGGTACAGCACCCAGGGCAAAGCCAGGCCAAAGGCCGCCAACACCGTCACTTTAATGGGCACCAGGAACGGTGAAACCACCCCCACTGCAATCATCTTGGAGCCCGCCGGCAGCGAGTGGACCAGAGGCGTGGCCAGCAGGTCGTACAGGTGCGACGGCCCGGGGTAAAACGCCAGCACGGCAAACACGGCCGCTATGCCATAGACGCAGTACAGCAAACGGTCACGCAGCTCCATCAGATGCTGCACGAAAGGCTGCTCCGTGCCCAAGTGTTCGTCTTGGGTTGATTTGTCGTCTGCCATGGATTAGTGGTGTTGGGGGGGGCGAAACCGGGCTACACGCGCCGCGCCTGAGAGCGCCTTGGTCCGTATGCCCGTGCGGGCTTTGTACCAATTGGGCATGGCCTTTTGGCGCGTACGCCAGTGTTTATTGGGGTGGCGGTAACTGGGGTAGCCCACATCGGCGTCCGCCAACGCAGCATCGGTGGTCTCTCTCCAACTCTTTTGAATGTCGCTCGCGCTGGTCTGGATGGACTGCTCGACATCGCGTGCAGCCTGCGTCACCGTGTCTTTCATCTTCCTGAGCTCGTCCATATCCATGCTGCGGTCCACCTCCGCCTTGACGTCGGCCAAGTAGGAGCGTGCACGCCCCAAAAGAGTGCCCACGGTTCGCGCAACCCCGGGCAATTTCTCTGGGCCGATCACGACCAAGGCAATCGCACCAATGATGGCGAGTTTGGTAACGCCGATTTCCAGCATGCTAAGAAAACCTTAGTGAAAAAGAGTCAGGTTGGCGGAGATCAATGTTTGACCTTGGCTTCCACGTCAATGGTCGATTTGGCATCGGTCTTGTCGGTGGCAACCAGGGTAGGCGCCGGTTCTTCAGCCGGCTTTTCGGGGGTGCTGCCGTCTTTCATGCCGTCTTTAAAGCCTTTGACAGCCCCGCCCAAGTCTGAGCCAATGTTGCGCAACTTCTTGGTCCCAAAAATCACAATGATGATGACCAAAAAAATGATCAAGTGTGTTGTCGAAAAGCCCATGATGTTCTCCTAGGTAGTTACGGTATTTTAAGGCGCTAAAGCCTATCCCTTGAGCCACGGGCGCGGACCGCCAATGACATGAAAATGCAGGTGGTGAACCTCTTGACCGCCATCGGCGCCCGTGTTGACGATTAACCGGAAGCCGCCGTCTGGGTAGGGCTTGCAGCCCTCTTGCGAAGCCAACTTCGGCACCAGCGCCATCATATGACCCATCAATTGCGCATGCTCCGGCCCTACGTGGGCCATGGACGCAATATGCAACTTTGGGATCAGCAAAAAGTGCACTGGCGCCCAGGGGTGGATGTCATGGAACGCATAGACCAAGTCATCCTCATAGACCATCTTAGACGGGATCTGTTTGGCCACAATTTTGCAAAACAGGCAATCCGGGTCGTGGGCGTGACCCCCTGCAGGTGCGTGCGTCGTCATGCGCTCACCCCTATGGCTTGGCCTTTGTTCATGGCCACCATGCCGACAACAATGCGGTAGACAAACCACACCGAAATCAGCGTCCAGGCAATCCAGCCGGGCACTACCAGCAGGAGCCACAGCGGTGCCGTCACCAAATACAGTCCCCCCGCGATCAACACCGAGCGAATGCGCCAAGTGAAGTGCG
>JBBRNS010000234.1:0-5934 GCA_038230175.1 Burkholderiales bacterium | reverse complement strand
TGCATATCGTTGGTGCGGGAGTTTTGCAGACGGGTCCAATGGTTCTGCAGGACCGCCAAATTTTCTGCCCCAAATTCAGCACGAAAGGCAGTCACCGCCGCGTCCGGTCCGATAGACAGAAAAAAGTACTCCTTGCTGGTAAGCATATGGGACAGGACAGCGTTGACCAGTGGATTGCTGGGGTTGAGCAGAACATCGTAGGTGGCGAAGCCATAAAATTCAAAGAAAAAATGCACTATTTCATAGTCGGCATCGCCCACCAGGGTGTGGCCAAAATTGAAACCCAGGGCCAATACTTCCTGGGGAATGGCTTGGGGTGGGCGCAGTGCCATGAGGCCCAGCGCTTGCTGATGTTCTTCGATCATGCCAAGCGCGAAACAAGGGGCTTTTGCCGCCCAAAAATCGTTGGCAAACTGTCGGTTGACCGTCAGCCGGGGAAGTAGATTCTGGACATTCATGGATAGAACCGTTCAATTGCTTGCACAGTTTAAGCCCAGTTGATTTCCGCCAGGATGGCATCCAGGTCAATCGGCTTGCCCTTGTCACGGAATGCGTAATGGCCAAGGAAATGCAGGTGTTGCCAGGCCGCCGGGGAGATGCGCCGCAGAATATCCAGGGCTTTGTCATTACCGACAGTCAGACTGCGAGTCAGCAGGCCGGACAGCAGAATGGAGTTGTAGGCGATCACGACGTTTGCGATCAGGCGGCCGCAGTGGTTGCTGACCGCGACGTCCAAATCCGTCCGTCCGGTCAGTTCCTTCTTGCCATTCACCTGGGCGATGGTGGAGCGCAGCTGGTGGTAGGACTCGATGCGATTTTCCGAGCGGTGGACGTCACGCTGCAATTGGGGGTCTCGCAGATAACGCAGCGTGTAGATGGTGCGGATCAGTTTGTCATATTCAAAGATGGCCTTGCGTGTGCGGTGATGTCCGGACAGAGTGCAGATCTTGCGCATCAACACGCTTTGGCTCATCTCCTTGAGGGCCAGCGTGGCGGCAATCTGGTCCATGTTGACCTTCTCGGAGGTAATCAGGTTACGGTCGATTTGACTTACAGGCTGTATGAGGAAGTCCGCGTATTCCTCCTGCTCGACGCCACCGTAGAGGTGTCGCAGCTGGGCATGCAAATTGGTGAAGCGCGGGGCCAGGTTCATACCGAACCAGTGCAGGATGGCAAAGTTGGCCATGTTGATGCTGTGCATGTCGCCGGTAATGGTGGTCGGCACGATGTCGGAGGTGTTGTTGTAGCAGATGTCAAACACCCAGTAGCTTTCATGCTGGTTGGCACCGAGCATCTCGGTTTGCAACGCCACGTGGTTGGCCAACAGCGTGTAGGCCACAACCCCGCGATCCTTGCCGAAGTATTTGCGTGAATGCCGGGCCTTCGACGTTGGGGTTGCAGCGGAAAACTTCTGCCCGTCAACGCTGCCGTACAGCACATTCATATCGATGGAGTAATACGGAAAAATGGGCAGCGTGGCGATGAAGTTGCTGACTTTGTTGTTCGCCTCGATCAACGTTGCAGGGCGCAAATGCTGTTGATGTGTGGCCTCCATGATGTGGTATGGGATGTCGCAAGTCTCGGCCATTTTGAAGTTTCCGTGATTCATGGCCTGGGCAATGATCACTGCCATCAAACTGTCTTCGTCGGCGATCTTTTTGGCGTAGCGCGGCTGCAATGGGGTCAAAGCTGACAGGAAGCGGCTCCTGCCATTCACGAATCGGAAGACATCGGCAATGTCGCGGGCCTGGAGCGTGGCATAGAAGTCCTTTTGCAGCTGCTTATCCTTGTCGGCCTTGTGACGGTGCCAGATGAGCGTTTTCTTGTCGACATCAAAGTCCAGATGTTTGAGCTTGCCGGCACGCAACTCTTCATCGAACGCACGCCACTGTGCATCGAGTTCCGCGAAAAGCGTGTCCAGTGTTTCATCAACTGGCTTGCGCAACCAGGGAACGTCGAGCGCCTTGAGGGCTTCGGGCTTGACCTCCATGGACACCAGATCATCAGAGAATTTTCTGTGCTGTACGCTGTCGTCCAGATAGATGTCGCCCGCATCGAGGCGTTTGCGCAATTGCCGGTACACCATGAATTCGTATCGATCGCCATGCAGGCCCATGGGCTTGCCGCCCTGGTCAAAGGCTAGCAAGAAGCCGCGTAGACGTTTTGGAAGTGTGCCTGGCGGCACCTCAGAGAGGGGCTGTTTGGCAATGGATTGCTGGCGGTCAAACACTGTCTTCATCCATGTCAGTGCCGCTAGCCAGACATTGCCACCGGCGCTGCTGCTGGCGAATTCCAAGGCGGTGGCCAGTGGGCGCAGATTTTTGGTGCAAAGGCCGCTTTGCTTGTCCACGGCCTGCCAGCGCAGATCCATTTGGCTGACGGGCGTTTCTGTCAGAAGTTTGCCGGTGGAGCGCAGTGCGTCTGCCGGCATGATGTGAAACGCCTTGTGGCGCACGGCTCCGAAGGGGGTGATGTCCGGGAGCGTGTCATCCACATACAGCAAGAGCAGCTCACCCACCCGTGGTGTGGCTTGTTGGCGCTCAACGTGTATTTTGGCGGCTTGCTGGGTGGCCACCGCCTTGGTCTCATCTTCGAGCTGGCGGGTGTGGTAGCCAAAGGCTTCCACCACATTGTCTGTGAGCTGGCGATAGCGTTGCCATGCGTAGCAGAGCAAATACAGGTTGGTTTTGGCGGGCTTGAATCGGCGCAGGTGGTAGACGGTGTAGAAATTGGCCAGGCTGGCGTAGTAACCGATGTTGCGCTGAGAGACAGCAAGGCCTGGGAGCAGTTCTTTTGCAATCGCATACAAAGGCTTCAGCGTCAGACGTTTGTGGCGCTCCACGCCCATCTGGCGGTAGCGAAAACTTTTGGCATCTTGTTTCAGTGCTGCCAATTCCGTCAATGTGTTCTCATGGGCCAGCAGCAACTGCAGCGTTTGGCGTGCCTCATCGGTCATGGCGGCCTCGACCAATTGCTCCAGCCGCTCCCGCTCAGTACTGAGTGCATCTCTGATGATGGTTTGCAGCGTGGAGTAGCCCGGACGCACGATACGCTGCCCAATCAAAAAGACCATCAGCTCGGCCAGCAAAAAGGTGGCCGTTACATCCGTACGTGCCAGCAATTTGGCTTTTTCTTGCAGTGTTGGCAAGTCGTACGCGCAGTACATGCGGTAGCCAAAGAGTTGCGCAATTTTATTGCGCTGAACATAGTATTCGCTGGTGTGCAGTGCGGCTTTTGCAAGTGTTTGTCCAGGAAAATACCGCTGCAAAATGAACTCGACGTCTTCAGACGGAAGCTCATCGAGCGAGAATAGAAAAAATGCCTGCTTGGCTTTGAAGTAGCCGATTTGCAGCAGGCAATAGATTTGAGCCAGGAGGCTCTTTCTCCCCAGCGCCAGGGCCAGTTCGGCCTCAGTCAGCGCAAAAAACTCAATGCGCTGGAAATCGTCGAAGTGTGGGATGCCGTAGAGGGCTGTTTTTTCCGCATCTGACAGAATGGTCAGCCGTTCGTTGTTGTCGCCGCGCATGATCAATTCGATTCTACTTAAACGCCCGGTCCATCTCATCAATGCGTCGGCGCATGGGGGCGCGTCCGTAGATGGCGGTGGTGGTCTGAATGCTGGCGTGCCCCATCTGGGCCTGGATCACGTCCAGTGGCACCTCCTTGGCAATGGCTCTGGTGCCGAAGGTGTGCCGGAGCCAATGTGTCGAGGCCTGGCGCAATCGCAGCCGCTCGGAACTGGGCAAATCGGCCACATCGATGGCTTTGCCCAGCCAGGATTTGACGTGTTGGTATAGCGCCTGGTAGCCCACGCCCTGCATGGGATCAAGAAGGCTGGCCAGTATGGGGGCTTGCGGCGCAGCGCATGTAATGTCACCCAAACCGCGCGCTTGCAAGTATGTGTTGAGGGCGTGCAGTGCCGCAGGTGGCAGGGCCACGATACGGTTCTTGGAGCCTTTGCCATGCACCTGCATGACCCAACCCTCTTCTTCGTGCTGAACATCGGATAACAGCGCTGTCAACAATTCTGCGCTGCGCAGGCCCACGCTGGTGACAAACTGCACGATGAACAGCATGCGCTGGGCCGCAGGCTCGGGCAGCTTGCCTTGACAGAAAATGATCACCTGACGCGTGGCCACCTCGCTGAGCGCCTTTGACTGCAGCACGCGCTCCTGGCGGTCATCTCCGATTTTTTGGTTCACCAGCAACCATGGGTTCTGCGCGATGTAGCCACTGGCTTGGAGCCAGTGAAACATCGACACCACAATGGTGATGGCCTGGCGTACGCTGCGGGTGCTCAGCGGCCCGCGAAACGGCGCCCATCCAATCGAGCCAGGTTGCGCACGTGCACGAGACATCCAGTGGGCAGGGATGTGCTGCAAAAACGCCATGTAATCACGGCAATCGAGCAACGTCATCCGACCAAATGAGGCGCCGCTGCGTTCATGGCTCAACCACAGCAAAAGACGCATGGCCTCCCGTGTGTATGCCTTGACCGTGGCAACAGAGCCCGCTTTGGCCGCCACCCAGGCTTCGATGGCCTGTTTGTCGTCGATCATCGGTCGTGCAGTCACATCAAAATCCATGACCATCGCCGAATCGGTCAGCGTGGAGGGACTCCATACCGTCTGGGGTAATGCGAAGACGGTCCGGGGTTTGGGTAGCGGTTGCTCAGCCAGCAGCAAGGCCAGGTGAGACGCGATGCGCTGCGCTTTGGTGCGCCCGATACCGGGCAGGTCTCGCCACCAGCGTCCACCGATTGCAATGCGCTTTTGCAACTGCGCCAGAATCACCATGTCCGCGCTGAGCAGTTTGGCGGCGGTGATGCCGTCAAACCAGCCTGAAATCGCATCGGCGGGCTGAGGTTGCTCGGCAGCCAAAGCCTCGAGTTCATGCAAAGTGTCCAGCAGGCGTTCGCGCAGTCGTGTGCGTACGCGCTGGCGGTGAAGCTGTTTGCCGCCGGCCGGGTAGATTTCCTGGTACATCTGGAGTACATCGGCTTCTGACCAATCGTCCAGATCTCGGGACTCAATGAACTCTTGCAGGCTCGGCGTCACGTCGTGCGATATTTGCGCATCGAAGGCGATCCCAATCAAGCGCCAAGCACTCAATCCTCGGCGACGGGCCACCGCACGCACCGCATCCCGAGCCTCCAGGTGGGCAACTTTTGCCTGATGCCCATGCTCCACACCCAGATAGCGCTTGGCTGCATCCGCCATGGGCAACCCTTCCGCCACCGCCCGCAGATGGGCAAAGTGGTGCAACCCAAGGCGGCTGACGTAAGCGGGCTTGGCGGCCGTCATGGCAAGCGGGAATGTCCCAGCCGCTTGACAGCAGCCAGTCCGATGAGCGAGCGCATTTGGGTGATGGCAATGGCATTGAGCTGGCGTAGGCGTTCAGGTGCGTCAATGCCTTGGTAAATCAGCACCGCGTTGATGCTCTCCATGTTGGACAGCACCACCAATTGTTCCAGGGTGGCGGCATCCCGCATATTGCCCGCAGCGCCGGGGTTGATCTCTCGCCATTGAGCTGCTGTCATGCCAAACAAGGCCACATTCAGCAGGTCGGCTTCGCTGGCATAGATCGTGGCAGTTTGCGCCTTGGTCAACTGACGGGGAAGCAGGTGTTCTTTGATGGCGTCGGTGTGGATGCGGTAGTTGACCTTGGCCAAGGTGCGCTGGAAATTCCACTCTACAGAGCTTGCGCGGGCTTCTTCATCCTTGAGCCGCTGAAATTCCGTGATCAGGTACAGCTTGAATTCCGGGCTGAGCCAGGACCCAAGCTCAAAGGCAATGTCCCGGTGCGCGTAAGTGCCGCCGCCGCGGCCAGCTTTGGCATACAGGCCGATCGCGCCGGTGGCCTCTACCCACTTGGAGGGCGACAGCGAGAAGCTGTTCAGACCGGCCTGGCTCTTAAACCTCTCGAATTCGAGAG
>JBBRNS010000233.1:0-5957 GCA_038230175.1 Burkholderiales bacterium | reverse complement strand
ACTTGTCTACAGATTTTGTCGGTCTCTATTTTTGAGAAAACCCAGCTGTCATGCGCCTTGCAGCCCGATCGATCCCAAATTGACCCCCTACCCATCTGTAACCAGTTGATTTTGTTCGACTTTTAACCGGACAGTAGTGACTGTATCTATATATTGAGTTTGTGTGACAGCGTTATCAGCCATTTTGTTTTCCCCCTAAAAAAAAGTGTATTGCCATTGAAAATGGTAGCCATAGATAACCAATAAGAAGTGCCGTGAAGACGGAAACCGAGATTCCTAGAACGCTACCAAAGAGTAATAAACCTGGATAAGTTGCGATCATGAAATGCAATACATGCTGTCCCGCAAGCCTTGGCGCAGTTGGCATTTCGAACGGCGCAGCGTAAAAAACAGTCAAAAAGAAAATCAAAAAAGGAATGCCCAGGAGATACACAAATATTAAATTTTTTAAGATGCTCTTCCCTGGTTTCTTAGAAGTAGACAAAAAACGTATACGAATGTCTTCACCCCAAACGATTGCGATAACAAATAGGGGAAGGAAAGACACCAGCACGCCGAAGTACTTACCTGCCAGATTTTCTAACGCCATGCCTGGTTGTAAGAGTTTCTCAACGGATGGAATGTATTTGGCTGTCCATGATGCAATTGCAAAAGCCTGGTCATTGAACAGTAGACATAAGGCAAATAGTGCAACAGCTACAAGCCAGCACCACCACAACTTTTTTAATAGTTGCTGATTGAGAACCATCAGTCGTTGATCTATTTCACGTTCATTTACCATTTAAAGTCTCTTAGTAGTGTTATTGGCCAGCAGCAGGCTGCCTGTCCGATGGGCCAGATTGAAACTTTTGATGTCAAATCGACATCTAGCCCGCGTATCTATTGCGCAAGCAGCTATCAAATTCATAGTATTTTCCCGTAATGTGGTGTCGTTCTTCAATCTACCGCTCCCGCAAACTCTCACTACCCGCCCGCTGAATCGGACTCAGCAGGTATTCAATAACTCTGCGCTCCCCGGTCTTGATCTCCGCCGTCACATTCATCCCCGGGCTGATGGCCACTTGCTTGCCATCAATGTTCATCGTCCGTTTGTCCAAGGTCAGGATGGCCGGGTAAAAGCTGCCGCGTTTCTCATCCGTCACCGCATCCGCAGTCACCACATCCACGGTTGCAGATACCGTGCCGTACTTGGTATACGGAAACGTCTCCAACTTGACCGATGCCTTTTGCCCCGCATTCACAAAGCCAATGTCCAGATTGGCAATGCTCACTTCTGCCGTAACAGTGGCACTGTCGGGCACCACAATCATCAAAGCCTGGGCGGCAGTGACCACACCACCCACCGAGTGAATGGCCAGCTGCTGCACGGTGCCATCCACCGGGGCGGTCAGTTGGGTCAGGCGTTCACGCTGGGTGGCTTTGGTTTTGTCTTGGGTGAGTTGCTGCACTTTGGTGGCGGCAATGGCATTGCGGTCTTGCAGGGCACGCCTTGTTTCTGCTTGAAACGACGCCCGGGTGTTCTCAGACTCGCGCAATGCGGCTTGGGCTTCGACCAGGCGGGCGCGTTGCACGGTCAGGTCCCGTTCCAGCTCCACCCGCTCTCTGGTTTTGTCCTGCGTGGCATGGCTGGAGATAAAGCCTTCGCCCACCAGGCGTTTGAAGTCGGCCTCGCGGCTTTGGGCCATGGGTACGGTGGCTTCCAGCTTGGCAATGGTTTGCTGAACGGTGGATATTTCGGCCTGGCGGTGGCTGGCTTCTGCGGAGAGTTTGGCCAGCTTGGCGCGGATGTCTTGCCATTCGCTGAGCAGTTGGGCTTTTAGCTGCGCGGCGTCTGACGGATTATTAGGCATCAAATCGGCCTCTAGCCCTCGTGGAATGCGCGCAAGCAGCTCACCTTTTGATAGCGATTGCAGCAGAGTGGCAGTGCGCTGCTCTTCGCTAATAGCGGCCATAAGTTGCTCTTGCACACTGGCTTTGTCGGCCGTGGCGATGGTGGGGTCTAGCTCCACCAGCACTTGCCCAGCTTTGACCTTGTCACCGTCTTTAACCAGCACCCGCAGCACCACGCTGGCCTCTAAGGGCTGGATGACCTTGGTGCGTTCACTAACAATGATGCGCCCGGGGGCGGTGGACACAATGTCAATCTTGCCAAAGCAGGCCCACAAGATGGCAATCACAAACAGGGCCATAACCACATAGGCCACTCTTCTGGGTGATGGATGCACAGGGGTGTGCTGCAGGCTTAAAGCTGCGGGCAAGAAGGCCGCTTCTTCCCGGTGCAGCTGGGGGCCAGCCAGCTCGTGGCGGACGGCCCATGCGGCTTGGAAGATGGCCTTGTAGCGGGCGAACAGCTCGCGAATGGGTGTTGTGGGCAGCGTTGCTGGCTGCGCCGGTTGATTTGGCGCTGGAGCAGTTGTGGTTTGGCTCATATCGCCGCTCCATCGGTGGGCTGACTTTGACCTTGCATATTCCATAGCCGGGCGTACAGACCATCAGGCTTTTGCACCAGTTCTTCATGTGGCCCCATTTCCACAATGTTGCCTTTGTCCATGACCACGATGCGATTGGCATTGCGCACGGCAGACAGGCGGTGCGCAATGATCAGCACGGTACGGCCCTTGCAGATGGTGGCCATGTTGCGCTGGATGATGGCCTCACTCTCGTAGTCCAAGGCACTGGTGGCTTCGTCCAATATCAGGATGCGCGGATTGGTGAACAAGGCCCGGGCAATGGCGATGCGTTGACGCTGTCCACCTGAGAGGGCACTGCCCTGTTCACCCACATTGGTGTCATAGCCTTCGGTGAGTTCACTCACAAACTCATGCGCTCCAGCCATGGTGGCGGCGCGTACTACCGCCTCAATGGGGGCCGCTGGGTCGGTAATGGCAATGTTTTCTCGGACCGAGCGATTAAAGAGCAGGTTTTCTTGTAAGACCACACCCACTTGGCGGCGCAGCTGGGCGGCGTCGATCAGGCTGATGTCGATGCCGTCTACCAGCAAGCGGCCCTGCTCGGGCACATACAGGCGCTGCACCAGCTTGGTGAGGGTGCTTTTTCCGGAACCTGAGCGGCCTACGATGCCGATCACCTCACCGGGTTGGAAGTCCAGGCTGATGCCGTTCAATACCGGTGCAGCCTCAGGGCGATAGCGAAACGTGACTTTATCTAGCGTAATGCGGCCTTTGACCGGGGGGAGCTGGGCGGCGCTGCTGGGTGGTACTTCGGTGCGGGTGTTCAGGATGTCACCCAAGCGGGCCACCGAAATACCTGTCTGTTGAAAATCTGTCCAAAGTTGCGCCATACGCATGATGGGCTGCGCCACGCGCTGGGCGAACATGTTGAAAGCGACGAACTGGCCTACGGTTAATCCTGCACCACTGGCATCGTTATTCATGACCAGGTGCGCGCCGTACCACAGAGTGGCGGCGTTGACCAGTTTGCCGGTCAGGTTGATGGCCTCATGCGCCCAGGAGGCCAGGTTCTGGGTTTTGAAGCTGGCAGATACATAGGCGGCCAGTTGTTCGTCCCAGCGCTTGGCCATGGATGGCTCTAATGCACTGGCTTTGACGGTCTGGATGCCGGTAACCGTTTCGACCAGCATGGCTTGGTTCTCAGCACCCCGGGCGAACTTGACGTCTAGGCGGGAGCGAAGAACGGGCACCACGGCCAAGCTGATGGCCACATAGATGGGCAGGCTGACCAGCACGATCAATGTCAGCGGCACGCTGTACAAAAACATGACGCCAATGAACAGAATGGAGAAGAACACGTCCAGCAATACGGTCAGGGCATTGCCGGTCAGGAAGGAGCGGATGTTTTCCAACTCCCGCACGCGGGCGACGGAGTCACCCACCCGGCGGGCTTGGAAGTAAGCCAATGGCAAGGCAATCAGGTGGCGAAACAGGCGTGAGCCCAGTTCCACATCAATGCGGTTGGTCGTGTGGCTGAAGATGTAAGAGCGCAAGCCATTGAGCAGGCTCTCGAAGACCACCACCACGACCAGCCCGATGACCAGTACGTCCAGCGTGGTGACGCCCTTGTGCACCAACACCCGGTCCATGATCACCTGAAAGAACAGCGGTGAAACAAGGGCAAAGATTTGGAGCATGAAGCTGATCAAGAGCACTTCGCCCAGCAGCTTGCGGTATTTGACCAGGCTGGGGATGAACCAGGTGAAGTCAAACTTGGCCAACTGACCGGCCAAGCTGGCACGGCTGGCGATCAAGATGAGTTCGCCGGTCCATTGGCCGATAAATACGTCTAAGGGTTCGATGGTGGGGCCAGCGTTGGAGCCAGCACCAGGGTCTTGCAGTAAGACGCGTTGGCCGTCGCACTGGGCCAGGATGACGGTTTTGGCATTGCCATGGGCATCCCGCATGCGGGCCAGGGCTGGCAGGGGTGTCAGGGCCAGACGGTCGGGAGTGGTCTTGCTGAGCTTGGCTTTAAGGCCCAGGTGCTGGGCTGCGCGCAGCAGGTCGCTGACCGTAACCGCTGACGAAGATGTCAAGCCAAGCTGGTGCGCCAGGTTGGCGGGGTCGGCGGCTATTTGGTGGAAACGGGCGATAGCGCACAGCGCGATGAGGTCGCCCGATGGGGTCGTGTTAGGCACAGAAGGAGTTTCGGGGCCAGACGGCATCGACAGCGCAACCGCCGTGGGCGGCTTTTGGGCAGCGCCTTGCGGCACCGCTGGCTGTGACTGTGTACCGCGATTCACTGATCCACCCCTTGAAACCATTAATTATTTGAACGACCAAGCCATACCATGGTCGTGCGTTCGATTGTCCCGGCGCAAGGACTCTACTGCTAGGGCACTTTGCGCCAATGTGTTGGCTGGCAAGGCCATGCAGGCACTGCCGGTGAAGACTGGAGGCATTTTCTTGAACCGAGGGTTTACCCGCAATAGTCCGTTTGCACTATTGATTCAACCTGAAACGTGCCGAGTTTTCAGCTCTCGCAATGGGTTATGCGGCCAACAACAGACAGATGACTGGAGCATGCAATGGTTCACGCGCTTGCTCCCGAACCCGCCAGGGCATCATGGACTGGAAGTCCTCTTCTGTTTTGGCGTAGGGTAGTTGCGTCAGAATCGTCACCAAATATTGGTACGGGTCCAACTGATTGGCAATCGCTGAGCGAACCATGGTCATCAACACCGCGGTTGCATTGGCGCCATCCACAGAATCGGAGAACAACCAGTTTTTTCTGCCAATCACGTAGGCCTTGATGCTGCGCTCAGCAATGTTGTTGTCAACGCTGAGTTGGCCGTCGTCGATATAACGCACGATGTAGGTCCATTGGCCCAGGGCATAGTGAATGGCCTTGCCCAGCAAGGATTGGGGCAGAACACATTTGACGTGCGTATCCAGCCAGTTTTTCAAGTGGCCCAGAATCGGAGCGCTCATGATTTGACGCCCGGACTTGCGAGCACCTGGTGTGGCGGTTTTGAGCTGGGTTTCGATTACATAGAGCTGTTGGATGAGCGCAATAGGGACTCCCGCGAGCGATTCATGCGCCTTGTGCGCAGGCAGCGCGCGCACGGCGTCTACGAACTTTCTGCGAATGTGGGCCATGCAGCCCACCCGGATGGCGGTGTCCACCGCGTTGTAACCCGCGTATCCATCCACCTGCAAATAGCCGTCGAACACCGATCCGTCTGGGCGGGTTAGGAACTTCAGGGCATGGGCACCAGCGCGGGTGGCTTGGTATTCAAACATAACCAACTGGTGTGCCGCGTGGGTGCCACTGCAGTATTGCCACATGTACGACTTCGCCTGCGCCTTACGGTCAAGCTCTTTGAGAACCTGCAAGGTGCTTTCATCGGCATGGATCAAGGTCTGAGACAGCAGAATTTCTCGAAATCGCTCGTACAAGGGAGTCAGCTTGTCGGCCACACCAATCATCAAGTTGGCCATCGTGGTTCGGTTAATGGGCAAACCGGCGCGGTCATAGATCTGCGT
>JBBRNS010000232.1:0-5971 GCA_038230175.1 Burkholderiales bacterium | reverse complement strand
TTTGCAAATGTCTTGGCTGGTTTCGAGCATGATTTGCTCGATGTTTTCGGTCTCGTGGATACGGGCCGTGACCTGGTGCAGCTGGCGATAGAACAACGCCTCAAACTTGCTGCCGCGCGCTTTGGATGCCAACTTTTGGGATTCAAAAAACGCCTGCTCGGGGGTCGTTTCCGCAGGGAACTGCGATGGAAGGCTACTCATATATTGAACTCCTGGCCAGCACGGAGGCGGCGAATATCATGGGTCACATTGGGGCCGAAAGTCTGGGTTTGGTCAAAACGCTGTATCTCCGCCATGATTTGCTCGGTCTCGGCGGGCTTGGTATGGGTGATGTAGATGGGGTAATTCTTACCCGCAGCAATCAGGTCAAGCTCGTTGGCCAGCACCATGGGCGATAGGTGCAGGCTGCGGTGGGCCAGGTCTTTTTCGCGGTTACTAAACGCGGTCTCAATCACCAGCATGGCGACGTTGAGTTGGTTCACCCGGTCCCAAAACGCTTGGTTGCGCTCGGTGTCGCCCGTGAAAACCCAACAACCCTGGCCCGCCGTAATGGCATACCCTGCAGCGGGCACGGTATGCACTGCAGGCAAAACTTCAATGTATTTGTTAAGCAGCTGAAACGTTTGTCCAACCCGAATTTCATGGAAGGTAATAAACGGTGCTTGCGGGCTGGGTATGCGCGAAAAGTCGGGCCAGATCACATTGTTAAAAATATGGGCCCGCAATGCGGCAATGGTGCCTGCCAAGGCATAGATTTTCAAGGGGGTTTTTCGTTGCGCGGCAATGGCGTCGACCATCAGCGGTAAGGCGGCGACGTGGTCCAGGTGCGAGTGGGTGAGCAACACATGGTCAACCAAACGCATTTCTTCTAGGGTCAGGTCACCCACGCCAGTACCCGCGTCGACCAAGACCTCGCTGTCGATGAGGAACGATGTGGTGCGGCAATCTTTGGCGATGGCCCCCGAACAACCCAAGACACGTACTTTCACGCTGGAGGCCTTATTTGGTTTCGAAATTGGTGGCGCCGTCCCAACCCGGGTCAAACGGTAGCAGCCGCATAGAGGCTACCCGTTCAGCATAAAGAGAATATAGGTATTTTTGGGAATTCGCGCGCATGAGGTTGATGAGCAATACGTCTGCTTGGTCCCATTGCTGCGCGCGGTAGGCTTTGAGGAAGGCGGCCCACAGCTTGAGTTCGCCGGCCAAGCCATCAGCCACTTGGTCTGCAAACGCGACCGGGGAAAAGATGGACACGGCCTGCTCTTTCCCTTTAACCCGGACGCGGTCCAGCACTTGCCAAGCAAAGTTTGGCGCCGCCGCGCGGGTGCTTTCGTTGACCACAATTTCTACACCGTAGGCCTTGGACAAGCCTTCTAGCCGCGAGCCCAAATTCACCGCATCGCCAATGACGGTGTAGCTGCGGCGGATGTTAGAGCCCATGTCGCCCACACACATGCTTCCGGTGTTGAGGCCGATACCGATGCCAATCTCAGGCAGGCCGCGCGCGCGGTGGCCGTGGTTAATGTCGCGTACCGCGACCGTCATTTCCATTGCAGACTTAACGGCCAGATGGGCATGCTCAACGGTCTCGACCGGCGCACCCCAAAACGCCATGACACAGTCGCCCATGTATTTGTCGATGGTGCCGCGGTTGGCACGAATGATTCCAGTGAGGCGGCTGAAGACGCCGGTCAGTAACGCCTGCAATTGCAGAGGGTCCATGCTCTCCGACATCTTGGTGAAGCCACGCATGTCGCAAAACATGACGGTGAGCTCACGGTTGGTAGCCTGCATGGTGTAGCTGTCGGGGTCTTTCACCATTTCATCAACCAGCTCGGGCGGCACATAGGTGCCAAACAGGTTGGCCAGTTCGCGCTTGGAGCGACTCTCCACAAAATAGCCGTAACTCATATTGATCGCAAAGGCGGTAACGCCCATGGTCAGTGCGGCGGCCAATGGCAGAACCAAGCCGTAAGCGGTGTACAGCCAGAAGTTGAGCCCAGCCACCACGGCCAAGACCAGCACACTTAAACCGACCGCGCGCGGTGCGGACAACAGCGGCAGCCCAAAAGCCAAGATGAGCCCCGAGACCAGCAACACAAACACCTCATACCCCAGGGCGTAGTCCGGCTTAACCAGTACTTTGCCGTCGAGAAAACCAGCAATCAGGTTGGCATGGGTCTCGACCCCCGGGTAGACCTCGCCCACGGGTGTAACCCGCAAGTCCAGCAAGCCCGGAGCGGTAGTGCCTACGAGCACAATTTTGTTGGCTAGGCTACCCGGCGGCAACCGATTGGCTAGGACGTCGGCCGCCGACAGGTAGCGAAACGAGCCTCCGGCAACCCCACCCGGACCGCGAAATGGCACCAGGGTCGCCACCCGCTCGTCCACGGGAATAGACACGGTTCTGGCGTCTTTCTTGAGCAGAATCCGGTCCAATGCTTGGTAACGGCGCGATAAAAACTGCTCGCTTGAGAAACCCGGTGCCACAGTCGGATGCCCTGCCAAAACGCGAAACATGGCCAACGCGATGGATTCGTAATATTGGCCCTGGTACTCACCCAACAAGGGCAAAGACCGCACCACACCGTCGTTTTCAGTGATCGAGTTAAAAAAACCAGCCACAGGGGCGGCCTTTGCCAACACCTCAATGTTGGCCGCATAGCCGTTCCACGACGTGGCGCGTATCTGGCGCCCTTGGAGGCTGTCGGACGTAATCACCGGCGGCGGCAGGGTGCCGGTAGTGCGCCCGCCCTGCTCACTAGAAAGGTAGTAGCCCAAAACAACAGGGCGGTTGCGCAGGGCTTTGGCGAAGGCGCCGTCGTAATCCAATGACGGCCTTAACTGCTGCAGTTTTTCTAAAAAAGCCGGCTGGTCCTTGAACGCATGATTGCCCATTTCGGTCAGCTGGGCTATGCCTGAGCTTTGGTCGGTCTCGGCAAACACCACGTCAAAACCCATGAGCGCAATATGCTGCTGCTCAAAAAGAGTGTCAACCAATTGGGCCAATTTATTGCGCCCCCAAGGCCAGCGGCCGACCTCGCCGAGGCTCTTTTCGTCGATGTCAACAATGACGATACGTTCGTCTAGGGTGCGCGGCATGGTTGCGCGCAGGCGGGCGTCGTAAATGATGTCGTCTAAACGCTGTGTGACGTCTAGGCGTGCGATACCAACCGCATGTAGCAATGCAATGACTACTGGAACCAGTGTCAGCGCGATCCGCGGCCAATGCCTCGCGAGTGTTTTCATAGCCGTTACGTGTGAAAACCGACGGACACTGGGCCGCGCTGAGAGAAGTGCAAACCTTTAGTTCTGCACAAACTGCATCTGCGTCCCTGCAAGTTCGATCAAATCCCCATTTTTCAAGGGCAGTGGCTCTGCCTTGATGGGTGAGCCATTCAAGGTCGGGTTACCCGCACCTTCGACATGGTGCACCACAAACCCCTGTTGGCGCCGGGTAATGGCGGCCACGGCCACGCCAGGCTTGCCAATGGTGGTGACGACTTTGGTCAACGGCACTTCGCGCCCCGAGGCCGCACCCGACAGCACCTTAATGGATGCGGAAAACGCGCCCAGGCCAATGGAGTCACCTGTTGCGGTCTGGAAGGAAGACGAAGTTGCTTGCGCCGGCGGTGAAAGCGGACGCGCTTTGACAATCATGGTCCGGTCAAAGTTGTCCGCCACACCATCGCCAACAAACTTGATTTTGTATTTGCCGACTTCAATCGTGTCGCCGTTTTGCAAGGCTTGCTTTTTGACAGTCTTGCCATTGACATAGGTGCCGTTGGTGCTGCCCAGGTCCTCCAGCGTCACGTCCGCACCGGCCATGACAATGGCTGCGTGTTCGCCACTGACAGCCAGGTTGTCGATGACGATGTCGTTGTACGGCCGACGTCCCAAGGTCGTACGATCCTTGGTGAGTTGGACCTCTTTGATGACGACCTCATCGATCGACACGATCATTTTCGGCATGATCGGCTCCTTTTACTGTTGTTCGTTTTCAGACACTGCATCTGCAACCTACTTTCCTAGCAACCTGGCGATTAGACCCCGCTTTTCAGCAAGCTCGGACACCTCAACCATCAACACCGAAATATTATCTCGGCCCCCATTTTCATTGGCTGCATTGACCAACTGGTTGGCCTTTTGCTCCAAATTCGAATCTGACACAACAATTCTAGCGATTGCAGCGTCTTCCACCATGTCCGACAAACCGTCGGAACACAGTACATACAAATCCCCTGCAGCGACGTCGTGTTCGTTGACTTCCAACAGCACCGTGTCTTCAACACCCAGAGCCCGGGTGACCAGGTTCTTTATGGATGAAGTGGCCGCTTGCTCGGGGGTAATCAAACCAGCGTCGATCTGCTCTTGCAATAAGGAATGGTCCTTGGTAATTTGCTCCAACTTGCCGGCCCGTAAACGGTAGCAGCGGGAATCACCAATGTGCCCAACTATCAGTTTGTCGCCCTTAAAGACCCCAACCACCAGCGTGGTACCCATGCCAGAGTAATGCGAATTGGAGCTCGCTGCATTAAATATGGACAGATTCGCGTTGTCCACACATATTTCAATGGCGCGGCGCACCTCGCGCACGCTGGCCCCCGCACCGGCCTCCAACAGCCAGCGACTCAACTCGGACTTGATGAACGCGGTGGCCATCCCACTTGCAATTTCACCTGCGTTATAGCCGCCCATGCCGTCGGCTAAAACGACCGTGCTGG
The DNA here is from genome assembly GCA_038230175.1 of Burkholderiales bacterium. Classification (GTDB taxonomy): domain Bacteria; phylum Pseudomonadota; class Gammaproteobacteria; order Burkholderiales; family Burkholderiaceae_C; genus Allorhodoferax. The sequence continues at coordinate 1,247 of JBBRNS010000232.1, read as the reverse complement.
TGACGCTGTCAAACACGACAGAGTCTTCGTTATTGTCCCGGGTTCGCCCCGGATCGGTTTTGGCACAAAAATGGTAATTCATGGGTTCGTCAAACTTTCGGGTCAACACCACCGCCGTCGGACAATGGTCCGGGCTGTGCCGTCGTCTTCTCAAAATCAGATGGGCGGGCCGGCACCGTCGCAGCAAAAGCAACGGTACGCTCGGGGGTAGATGCAGCGGCGCCTTTCGCGAGCGGGGCAGTGGCAGCACCAGCGGGCAATTGCGCCAATACCTTGCGCAGATCCGCCGCAAAAAGCGCCCCGTCTTGGTACCGGGTCTCGGGGCGTTTGCTTAAGGACAGGGCCACTGCGTCGGCCAAAGGTGCTGGAATGTCGCCACGGATGATACGAATATCGGGCGCCTCGTCATTGGCAATCTTGAACATTAACTCGGCCATGGAGTCGCCCCGAAACGGCAGCACACCAGCGAGCAACTGGAACAGCATGACGCCCAATGAATACAAATCTGAGCGGCCATCGACCTTCTTGCCAGCCAGCTGTTCTGGCGACATGAAGCTGGGCGTTCCCAACACCATGCCGGTTTTGGTTTTACTCGAGTCGGTAATACGTGCGATGCCGAAGTCTGTCACTTTGACGGTATCGCTTTCAGGCTCATACATGATGTTGGCCGGCTTGATGTCCCGGTGGACCACGTTTTGTTTGTGGGCATACGACAGCGCCTCGGCCACCCGGGCGACGATACTCACCACAATGGCCATGGGCAATAGGTGGTCAGACTTGCAGTGGTCAGACAAGTCCCGCCCTTTGAGAAACTCCATGGCGATGAAAGCCAGGTCATGCTCCTCACCGGCATCGAAAATAGTGACGATGTTTTGGTGCTGCAATCGACCCGCCGTTTCTGCTTCGCGAAAAAACCGCTCACGCGCATCGACCAGTTCCTCACCCGAAAACTCTTGACTCAACGCCATGGTCTTTATGGCAACCACACGCCCAATTTTGGGATCTTTGCCCAAATACACAACGCCCATGGCGCCCTTGCCCAATTCTTTGTCGACCTGGTAGCGCCCTAGCATGGGCTTTTCCACGGCACCGTCTTCGAGTACCAGCGTTCCGCCAGGGTGGCCGGCACTGCCCAGCATGACGGTATCAGACAGGTTCTTGGCCCGGTTGAGCTTAGCCTTAATGTCTTTATATCCGGGGTCGAATGCAGCCATGTACTCGTAGGTAGCCTGCGCCTTGTTGAACTG
>JBBRNS010000231.1:0-5972 GCA_038230175.1 Burkholderiales bacterium | reverse complement strand
TGCCGAAATCACGTCGCTGCAGAACGTGCATTTGTCCCATTGGCAGCCGCGTCCGGTCAGGACCGGCACGATCCGGTTCGGATAGCGATCCCACGGGAAGTCGTCGAAATCAGGAAATAGGCAGTCGTCCAGTCGCCGCAGTGGTGGCGCAGCCAGGGTTCTACGGCCATCGGGGTACGTGATGCCAGCGAAGCGATCGAGGGACCCGCCTGAACAGACCGCTTCAACGAGATCCGGCAAGTCGCGCTCAATCTCGGCTCCGACCACGGCAGTTACGCCGGGTAGGTTTCGCCATACATCTGCAACGCCGGTAAGATTGAACATGGGTCCGCCAAGCAACACCGGCACCCCATGCTTTGCAGCAAGCAGTCCGATCCCTTCAACCGTATGGAAATGCTCAAGATACGCGGACAGAAGGATTGCGTCACCGCCGTCCACGAATGCTTTTTCCAACTCACGAAGGACAACATTGCGGGGGCGCTGGACAAACCACTCTCGTGGCCAGCTTAAGGCGTTGCGCAGCATGCGTACTGAATGGTAGTCAGACAGGCGGACCCGCCGGTGAACGTGGTCCCAAAGAGATTCTTGCCGTTCTCGTGTAGCGCTTGGAACATCAAGCGCGAGCGGGCAAATCACCTTGACGGAGAAGCCTCCAGCACGTAACGAAGCCGCCAGAATGCCGACCGCAAGGGTGGGAAAGCTCGTGAATCGGTTCAGATCTACAAGAAGTACACGCCGGACCGGGCCAGTAGATCTGAGAGAAGCTTGAAGTGGGAGCGACTCAGGCGATGGGGTACAAAGTTTGATTTCGAACGACTTGTGTTTCTTCATACTACATTCGAAAATTCTTAAAAATCACAAAATATTAATTTGCGTGGGGCCCAGTTCTAAATGAAGCCACTTTGAAAATTCGTGCTGGGTTTTGCAATAGCCATTCGCGTGAATGGATTGCGTCCCCAAAATAATTTTGTGCGAGATCGATTTTTTCCGATTTCGAGAAATCCGGCAATCCCCCAATCGGGTGATTCACTGGTGGTTGACTCACCGGACATGGCCCAAAAAGGACCAACAATGTGACCCAATAATCAAATTGGTGGCTGGGGTGGCGGAATCGAACCACTGGCATAAAGGATGTCACTTGGTTTACGGCTTGTTAATAGATTTTTTTGCCTGGGACGTCACACGATGCATGTGCGGTAGTACGACGCCGAAGTGAGTCGGAAATTTGCCCCGCTACAATCTGCGGTTCGGTTGGGGCGTTAGCTCAGTTGGTTAGAGCAGAGGACTCATAATCCTTTGGTCGAGTGTTCAAGTCACTCACGCCCTACCATTTAATTCAGCGTCAGATAAAAAAAGCCTGCTATCTAAAAGTTAGCAGGCTTTTCTGTTTTCTGGGTTAGCAGCGCACCGACTGCGCCAATGCATTTAAAAATTGAAGTTACTTGAGGGACGAGTAATTCAATGGCACCCAGGTGTAGCCCTTGACGCCGGGGCTGGTACGCAAGTGTCCCAGGCCGGGGAATGCAACGTGCGACAGGCCAATCACGTAACCGTTTTTGGCAGCATCGGCGAACGCCTTTTGACGATTTTTCTCGGCAAGCGTGTTGTTGGTATCGAATTGAATCGTCACGCTGGGTTTTTCAAACTGAACAGCCGCCACGTGCATCAAGTCGCCCCACAACATTAACTTTTCGCCCTTGCTCCCCACCGCGTAGACCGTGTGACCGGGTGTATGGCCAAAGGCTTCGACCGCGCGCACGCCGGGCACCAGTTCAGTGTTGCCTTCAAAGGTCTTGAGCTTTCCCGCCGACACATAGGGGTTGACGGAAGCCATGGCACCTTGGAAGAAACCCTTGGCGCCTTCTGGGGCGGCTTTTAGGTTCTCTTCGCTCAGCCAATAGTCGGTGTCCGCCTTGTTGATGCGCAGCACAGCGTTGGGGAAGGCCAGGACGCTTTTCTCCATCAGGCCCCCCACGTGGTCCGCGTGCATATGGGTGATGTAGATTTCATCCACTTGCTCGGGTTTATAGCCGGCCGCCTGCAGATTGGTCAGCAGGTTGCCCAGTGTTGGGCCAAAAAGTCCGGCAGCGCCGGTGTCAATCAAAACCAGCTTGGAACCAGTATTGATGAGGTACGCGTTGACCGAGGTCTCGACCAACTCTTTGAGAAAACCTTTTTTCAGCGCAGCGGCCACGGCTTCTGGCTTGGTGTTGGTCAGCAGTTTGAGCATGGGCAGCTTCACGGTGCCGTCGGAGATTGCGGTCACTTCAAAGTCACCCAGCATCATCCGGTAGTAGCCGGGCGCCTGTGTTTTGACCATGGGGGCTTCGGCGAAGGCTGTGCCGGTGACAGCGCATCCGGCGAAGACCATAGCGGCAAGTAGGGCGTTGAGCGGACGCATCATGATGGGGTTTCCTTATTGAGTAGCGAGACAAATTGAATGACTAAACGTTTCCGAACGGCATCAGTCAGTCGTTCAGAAGCGTTTGGGTGGCGAACTTTAAGTCGAATCCGATACCCTGATAACCGAATGGTTATCTGTTGTACTGATAAGTAATCAATGGTCAAGGTTGCGGTCTATGGGCGCGACTTGGGCGGGGGGCCGTGGTCGGCAGGCTATGGAGTGGCCGCCGGCTAGTCCGAACGGACTATTGCCGAAAGTTGTCCACTGCTAGACACTTTCAGCTTTGGCGAGCGGTGGGTCAAACGCGACCTATTGCAGTGCGGACACCTTAAGAGAAGAACGACATGATTTCCGACAACGACCATTTCAAAGTTATTGACGCCGCTTTTCCGCGGATTGCTCTCAAGCTGGAGATGTTCTATGGGCATCCGCGTTTTGTGGCGCTGATGCACGAGCTCAAGATCAACAACCGCACAGTGCCACGGGCAGGTTTCCCACTACCGGTCTTGATGGCCCTCGATGAGCTGGACACCTTGCACGGTGCCACCTATCCCCATTTGCAGCAGAAAAATTTGCAGTCCTTGCACTAGGCCCTGCGCCGCGCGGGATTTTTTGCCCGCCTTGAGTTGGCAAAGTTGCCCCGGTTTTTATGCCAAATAGCATGCTAGCCCTCGTAGAACCTGCGCAAGCAGCTACGTAATTGGTAGTAAATTTATGAGACGGAGCGTTGCATATTGGCCTACCGAGCAGGGTAGTGGCATCGTGTTGATTCTGTTAGCCACCCTGGCTTTCGCGTCGCTGGATACCGCGACCAAACATGCCGGCACGCTGGCGCCCGTGCTCATGCTGCTGTGGTTTCGCTACCTGTTCCAGGCAGTAGCCACTTTTGTATTGCGGGCTCCGGTGCAGGGGCGGTCCCTGTTCCAAACCGCCAATCCCCGGTTTCAGACGCTGCGGGGCGTGCTGCTGCTGGTCACCAGTGCCTGCTCGTTTTTGGGTCTGCAGTATTTGCCGGTGGGTGAGTTCACCGCCATCGTGATGTTGGCGCCGCTGGTCGCCACTGGCCTGGCGGCCTGGACCCTCAAAAATAGCCATGTATCCACTCGGCGCTGGGTGTTGATGGCAACCGGCCTGCTGGGGGTGCTTTTGGTGGTGCGCCCCGGCGGGCAGGTCTTTAGTTGGGCATTGCTGTTTCCGGTGGTTCTGGTGGGCACCTACGCGTCGTTTCAGGTGTTGACCAGCCGCCTCAGCGGCGAAGAAAACCCCTACACCACCCACTTTTTCACCGGCCTGACAGGCACGGTGATCATGGCGCCGGTCGCGGCCTTGCACTGGGATACGGCCGCTTTGCTGGCCCATTGGCCGTGGTTCATGTTGCTGGGGTTCTTTGGCACCTTCGGCCACCTGATGCTGATATGGGCGTTCATGCGGGCACCGGCCGTGGTGTTGACGCCGTATTTGTATGCACAAATCGCCTTTGCCACCCTGTTTGGCTGGCTGTTCTTTCGGCATGTGCCCGACGCTTGGGCTTGGTTGGGCATCGCCGTGATTGCCGCCAGCGGCGTGGGCAACGCCGTGCTGTCGGTCACTGAGTCGCGCGCTGGGTAAGGCAGGGGGCTGGTGCTGAAAACCGACTGCATCCGGTTTGATCGGTATCAAAGGTTCGGTCGCACACAGTTTTTCCAGTGAATTGGCGCGCATACTGCGCGGATGGAATTCAAGGATTACTACAAAACACTGGGCCTGGAGCGCGGCGCGTCGGACGACGAAATACGCAAGGCTTACCGCAAGCTGGCACGCAAATACCACCCCGACGTCAGCAAAGAGGCCGACGCGCAGGTCAAGATGCGCGACCTCAACGAGGCCAAAGACGTGCTGGGCGACAAAGAAAAACGCGCGGCCTACGACGTATTGGCAGACCGTGTGGCCAAAGGCGGCAGTGCGGATGGCAGCTTCCAGCCACCACCCGGATGGGACCAGGGTTTTGAATTTGATCGCGGTCCGGGCCAGGGGCCAGCCGACCATGCGCACTTCAGTGAATTCTTTTCATCGATATTTGGCAAAGGCGAGCACCGGGGTGCGCAGAAACGCAATGCCCGCGCCCGTGGCGAGGACCAGCACGCGGCGGTGGACATCTCCATCGAAGACGCGCTGAATGGCTCTGAGCGCGAAATCCGTCTCAGCGCCTTAGAGAACAACGCCCAAGGACAGCCGGTGATCGTGGACCACACGCTGCGGGTCAAGATTCCTGCCGGTGTGCACCCGGGCCAGTTCATCCGGCTTAGCGGCCACGGTAGCCCCGGGCATGGCGGCGAAGCGGCGGGCGACCTGTACCTAGAGGTGCGTATTGCGCCACACAAGCTGTACCGCGTGGAGGGGAATGACCTTTACATGACCCTGCCCGTCACACCGACCGAGGCGGCGCTGGGCGCCCAGGTGCAGGTGCCAACGCCCGCCGGTGGCGTGGTGGAAGTGACCATACCCGCCAATGCCCGCAGCGGCCTGAAATTGCGCCTTGTGGCCCGTGGCCTGCCGAGCAAGCCACCGGGGCACCTGTATCTGCTGCTCGACATTGCCCTGCCGCCTGCCGACACAGACGCAGCCCGCAAGGCGTATGAACAACTGGCGCAGGCAGCGCCATTCAATCCAAGGCGCCATTTGGGCGTGGAAGGAGTCTGACCATGCCCACGTATTTCACAGGCACCGTCGTCACTGCGACGGCCATTGGTGCGGAGCATCCGCTGGCGGCGCACGAGTTGGCGCAGGCCTGCGGTGCTGATCTGGGCTGGGTGGTGCAGTTGGTGGAGGTCGGCATCATCGCCACCGCGCCGTTGACCACTGCGCCCGACGACTGGTGTTTTGACAGCGCCGACCTGCAATGCGCTCTGGAGGCGCGCCGGCTAGAGCGCGACTTTGGCGTGGGGCTGGAAGCCGCCGCGTTGATCCTCGATCTGCAGCACGAGGTGCGCCGCCTTAGGGCCGCACTGCAGGCGCAGGCTCGTTCATAGCTTACTCCTGCGGGCTGCCTTCTTCCACAAGGTCGGCATCCACGCCCGCGTCGTCGTTGTCTTGCAGGCGTTTGTCCAGCTTGGCGCGAAGGCTTTGCGCCTCTTGCATGAATTGCGCCACCGGCACCGTGGGTGCCATGCGCCAGCTTGGCGGCAGCAAGGTGCCCATATAGAGTTGACTGGTAGCACGCTTGGTTTGCAGCCAGGTGTTGCCCATGGCAGCGGCCAGGCCCAGCACGGTCAGCGCGGCAGTAAGGATCAGCAGCCCGCGCTTGCGCTGCGGCGCAATCACCAGCACCTGGGCATATATGCCTGCGGCCAGCACCGGGGTGCTGAGCACAAAGTTAAACCGCGCCAGGCTCTCCCATGAAAAGCTGAACGCCAGCAAATAACCGGCTCCCGACACCAGCGGCTCCAGTAGCGAAAAGACACAAACAATGCGCATGTGCCGCCAAAACTGCGTGTGTCCGGTAAATAGCTTGGTGGCCAGAGCCCATGCGCCGGTCCACACATTGAGTGCCAGCAACGCCAGGCCCACCAAGGTGACGGTGGTTTTGGTA
>JBBRNS010000230.1:0-5993 GCA_038230175.1 Burkholderiales bacterium | reverse complement strand
CGCAGCTTTGTCTCGTCCATGTTGATCACCATCCTTGGATGATCAAGCCAATGGCAGTTGGACCTAAACCTACCCCTTCAGGCTCATTTCTGGTTGGAAATACGCAGGCCGTTCAGGCTCATACCTCGTTGGACAAGGCTCTTTGTTGCACTGTTCGTCCACCTTGACTAAGCTGCTGGCGGTGATCTCGTCAAACATCAGCCCATAGGGGTTGATCAAAAAATGGTGCTTGCCCGCACCCGACACCGACTCGGGCAGCTTGGCGCTGATGTGGGTGAACACCAGATCGGTCCAGCCATACAGGGCTGCCAGCCGGTAGCAGGCGGCCAAGTCCACGCGCAGTTGCCATTCTTCGGCGCTGACCTGGTCTTTGAGTGAGGGAATCTGCATGGTGTCTCCAATGTTTGTGTGGTTTATAGGCTGAACGGGTGGTAACGATACGCGCATTGGTGACAAGTCACCGACAGCGTGGGTGAAATCTGCGCGGCCACCAGCGAGCAAGCCACCGGCGTTGACCCAGTTGGGTACGCGGTGGCCGTGTTCGGTACTGACGATGCGGTGGACGTACTGCGCCTGGCGCGCTAAATCACTATCTTTTTCATAGCTGCTTGCGCACGTTCCGTGAGGGCTAGAGGCCTATTTGGCTTGTAAAACTGCCTGTGTGATGCTGCGCTGCAGTTCTTGGTAGGCCGCCAGTCGCGGCCCGCCCAAGGCCACCGCCTTGGCAATGGCGGCGCTGGCATCTTTCGGCTTGCCCTGGTCTAGCTGCACCTGGGCTAGGTTGTTCCAAGCATCGGCATAGTTCGGGTGGGCCTGCACGGCCTGCTGGTAGGCGCCAGCAGCGCCGCCCAGGTCGCCCATGGCATAAGCGGTGTTACCCAAGCCCAACATCAAAACCCGGTTATTGGGCCAGCGCTGCAGGGCTGCGGCGTAGGCCGCGCGCGCGGGTGGCGCCGCCAATCGCTCCAGCGCCGCAGCCGTTTGGGCATAAGCGACCGGCTCGGCGGTAGCGGGCAGCTTGGGCGGGGCCACTGCCACCATGGCCCAGTAGCTACCGCGCGCCCAGGTGCGCTCAAACGCAAACAGCGACATTTCTAGCTTTTCGGTCCGGCCGGAGTGCAGCACCAGTATGTTGCGCGCGCGGTCAAACCCAGTGACCACCGCGTAGTGCCAAACCGGGTACACCGGCAAACTCAGGTTTTGGAACACCAGCACTGGGTTGCCAGCGGCCACTTCGCGCAGCACGGCCTCCACGGTGGGCTGCAGCACGTAGGCGGGTAGACCATGGCGGCGGGTGGCCACCAGCAGCTCGGTCTGCAGCGTGCCTTGGCGACCCGGCAGGTAGACCTGGTCTACCAGCGCTTCGGGCGTTACCTTCACCGCGGCGTTTTGCAGCACCATCGCCAAAGACGCGGGGCCACACTCGTAGTCTTCTTGGGGAAAAAAGGGCACGCTGCTGAGCTGTGCGGCTGCGGGCATATCGGCTGGCCAATCTTCGGTGAGCGTACGGACCTGAACCGTAGAACACCCAGAGATCCACAAAGCCACACACATAAAAAACCCCGCCAAGGCGGGGTTCTTGCGGACGATGCCCGTTTGGCTCATCGCACCGATCGGGTAAACGGGAACACTTTGGTCAGACCCAAAATGTCGGTAACCAAGAGAACGATGAAGATCGTGAAGAGTATGCCCAAAATGTCGCCTCCCACTGGGGCCTGGTCAATACGACCGGCCAGCTGCGCTACTTCAGCGTCAGACATGGCTTGCACCCGCTCCAGCGCGGCATCAGCGCTAACGCCTTGGCCCTGCAGGGCTTGGCGCACGTCGGCACGGCTAAAGAACGTATTCACGCGGTCGCGGTTGTCAGTTTGCGCGGCGGTGGACAGGGTTTCATCGGTCGATACGATCCCGGCATTGGCCGTCATGGGCAGGCCCATGGTGGCACTTGAAACGATCAAGGCAGAGGCAACAAAGCGGGTAAATGTGGTCATAAGGGTGAGGAAGGTTAAAGCGCGAGTATAGGAGCGCAGCAAAGAATCTGGGAATTGGTTTTACAACTGCTCACACACACCCACCATCTCGTGCGCGCCGCTGGGGTGGTTCACATGCCCATTGAACCCCACGACAAAGCGTCCGCTTGGTGACTGGCAGCGGCGCCATGCCACGGTATAAAGACCCCACCAACCACCACACCAGAGCTGCTGCCATGACCATTTGGAAAAGACCCGTTTCGCTTGAACTATTAACCAGCTGGAGCCTGAACACCGCGGTTTCGCACCTGGGCATTGAGTTCACCGAAGTGGGCGACGACTTTATCAAAGCCCGCGTGCCGGTGGACCGGCGCACCTGCCAACCCTACGGCCTACTGCACGGCGGCGTGAGCGTGGTGCTGGCCGAAACGCTGGGTTCTAGTGCCGCCGTGTGCGCCAGCCCTGAGGGCCACCGAGGCGTGGGACTGGACATCAACGCCAACCACATTCGCGGCGTTACCAGCGGCTGGGTGACCGGCACCGCCAAACCGGTTCACATTGGCCGCACCACACAGGTTTGGCAAATCGAGCTGCACAACGACGCAGGTCAACTGACCTGTATTTCGCGCATAACGATGGCGATGTTGGGGCCAGAGAAGGCGTAACTCGATCGATAATACGCGGCGCCTGTGAAGGCGTTTCTTTTATTCAGGGAGTTATTTAATGAAAAAATATGTGTACGTGTCATGCGTAGCGGCCAGCGTTGTAGCGCTGTTCGGCTGCGCACACCAAGAAGAGTCTCGAACCCTGGCGGTTCAAAAAGTGGAATCTGCGAGCCAGCCGTACAGCGGAACCCGCACGCCGATTTCGGTTGGAAAGTTTGACAACCGGTCGTCCTTCTTGCGCGGCGTTTTCTCTGACAACGTCGACCGTTTGGGCGGGCAAGCACAGACCATTTTGGTCACCCACTTGCAGCAGAGTCGCCGATTCAGCGTGCTAGACCGCACTAACATGGCTGAAATCAAGGAAGAAGCTGCCCTGCAGAAGAAAGCACAAACGCTCAAAGGTGCTGACTACGTCGTAACCGGTGACGTGACAGAGTTTGGACGCAAAGACGTCGGCGACAAGCAACTATTCGGCCTGTTGGGCCGCGGCAAGACACAAGTTGCCTATGCAAAGGTCAACCTCAACATTGTGAACACGCTGACATCAGAAGTGGTGTTCTCGTCGCAGGGAGCTGGCGAATACAGCCTGTCTGAGCGTGAAGTCATCGGCTTTGGCGGCACCGCTGGATACGACTCCACACTCAATGGCAAGGTGCTGGATCTGGCTATCCGAGAGGCCGTCAACAACCTAGTCACCGGTATCGACAGTGGCGCATGGCGCCCGGCTCCGTAAGCCCGCACCAAACAATTAAGGAAAATCACATGTTAAAAAATCAACTGCGTGTCGCTGCGCTGGCACTGGTGTGCGCGGCATTTACTGGTTGCGCAACCAAACCCACCACCCTTTACCGATGGCAAGGTTATCAATCCAATGTGGACGCGTATTTTCGCGGCGGCGACAAGCTGAGCCCCGACGCCCAAGTGCAGCACATGGAAGAAGACCTCCAAAAAATCAAGGCCAGTGGCGGCGCAGTGCCACCGGGCTACTACGCCCATTTGGGCTTGTTGTATGGGCAACAAGGCAACCTAGACCAATTTGCGCAAAACGTGCAAGCCGAGAAAAAGCAGTTCCCTGAATCAGAAACATTCATGGATTTCCTTTTGCGCAATTTCAAGAAGTAAGGCTGCCGCTATGAAAACTATGAGTTTCCTCAAATACTTGGTGGCACTGGCGTGCATGCTCTTCATTACCGGATGTGCGACCAAAGCCCCCTATGACTACACGGCCTTCAAAGAAAGCCGACCCAAGTCGATCTTGGTGTTGCCACCGATCAACAACACACCCGAAGTCCCCGCGTCTTACAGCGTGCTGTCTTACGCGACCTTGCCACTTGCAGAAGCGGGCTACTACGTCATGCCAGTGACGATGGTGGCAGAAGCGTTCAAGGAAAACGGCGTAACACAGCCTTCAGACATGCACGCGACGTCGGCTGAAAAGCTGCGCCAAATCTTTGGTGCTGATGCTGCGTTCTACATTACGGTTAACAAATACGGCACGGTGTACCAGGTGTTTGACAGTGCAGCGGTGGTCAGTGCCGACGCCAAGTTGATAGATCTGAAGACCGGCAAATTGCTTTGGGCGGGCTCAGCGTCGGCGTCCAGCAGCGAGGGTCAAAGCCAGCAAGGTGGCTTAGCCGGCATGCTGGTCTCCGCCATTGTCAAACAAGTGGTTGGCACGATTGTTGATGAGAGCCACCGTATTGCAGGCGTCACAACGGCGCGTTTGCTGTATCCCCGCAAGGACACGGGCATTTTGTACGGCCCACGCTCGCCGAACTACGGCAAAGACTGAATGGGCCGCTTCGGCGCTTATTCAGACGTGTCTGATTGAGCCATCCGCTCGCTCTTCCAATACACATCGTCACCCACCGTGCCATCGGTGCGGTAGCGGTTGAGCGTGCGTGAGAGCACAAACATCAAGTCTGAGAGTCGGTTGAGGTACTGGCGCGGCGTGTCTTTCAAAGCCTCTTGCGCCTCCAACGCCACCACGGCGCGCTCGGCACGGCGGGCCACCGTGCGGCACACATGGGCCTGCGCGGCGGCGCGGGTGCCAGCGGGCAAGATGAATTCTTGCAAACGCGGCAGGTGTTCGTTGTGCGCAGCCAGTGCTTCGTCCAGCGCCAACACGGCCTCGGGTTTGAGCAGCTCATACCCTGGAATCGACAACTCACCCCCCAGGTTGAACAGCTGGTGCTGCATTTCTACCAGCAGGGTGCGCACGCCTTCGGGCATGGCTTCGCACAGCAGCAGCCCGATGTGGGAGTTGAGTTCGTCCACGTCACCCATGGCGTGTACACGCAGGTGGTTTTTGGATACGCGGGTGTTGTCGCCCAGGCCGGTGGTGCCGTTGTCGCCGGTGCGGGTGGCTATTTGGGTGAGGCGGTTGCCCATGGTGTGCTCCAAGTCAGGGGGAAAGTGCCTCTATCCTAAACCGCCGTTCTAAATGGGTGGGCGGCGGGCCGCATAATCCCCGCGCGGTCTGCCGCCATCTACCCCACCCGGAGCCAACCACCATGATGTCCCTGCTTGTGGCAACCTTTGTCATTGCCTACGCTGCCATTGCGCTGGAGCACCCCTTGGGCATCAACAAGTCGGCCACCGCGCTGATTGCGGCCGGCACGCTGTGGACCATTTACGCACTGGCCTCGGGCGGCGCGCACCAGGTGGCGGACGAGTTGAACACGTCGCTGATGGCCACGGCGCAGATCGTTTTCTTCTTGATCGGCGCCATGACCATTGTGGAGGTGGTGGATGCACACGACGGCTTTGAGGTGATCACCACGCGCATCAATACGACGCGCTTGTCCACGCTGATGGGCTTGGTGGGCATGGTCACCTTCTTTTTGAGTTCAATCTTGGACAACCTGACCACCACCATCGTCATGGTGTCGCTCATGAAAAAGCTACTCGCCGTGCGTGAAGACCGGCTGCTGTTTGCCGGCATCATCGTTATTGCGGCCAACGCGGGCGGTGCTTGGACGCCCATTGGCGACGTAACCACCACCATGCTGTGGATTGGCGGGCAGATCACCTCGCTGCCTCTCATGCGGGCAGTATTTTGGCCTTCGATGGTGAGCCTTCTGGTGCCGCTGGCGCTGACCACATGGGCAGTGCGGGGCCGGCCGGTGGTAACACCACCGCGTGATGGCCAAGTCGACCGCACCCGCAGCAGCCCGTTTGAGAAAAACCTGATGTTCTGTCTGGGCCTAGGTGTTTTGGTAGCGTTGCCGGTGTTCAAGACCGCTACCGGCATGCCACCCTTGATGGGTATTTTGTGGGGACTGGGCATTGTCTGGGCTGTGGGCGATCTGCTGCACAGCCTCAAGGCAGACAACGAGAAAGAACACCTAACCCTAGT
>JBBRNS010000229.1:0-6026 GCA_038230175.1 Burkholderiales bacterium | reverse complement strand
CTCGTCGAAGTGCGTGTACAAGAAGTTCTCTTTATGGTGCGCAATACACCACTTGGCCATGATGGAGCCGCCGCGCGACACGATGCCGGTGACCCGCTTCGCCGTGAGGTGAATAAAGGCCAAACGCACACCCGCATGCACGGTGAAGTAGTCCACACCCTGCTCGGCTTGCTCAATGAGCGTGTCGCGGAAAATGGCCCAGGTCAGGTCTTCGGCCACACCGCCCACTTTTTCCAGCGCTTGGTAGATCGGCACGGTTCCAATGGGCACGGGGCTGTTGCGCACGATCCAGTCGCGCGTGGTGTGGATGTTTTTGCCGGTGGACAAATCCATCACCGTGTCTGCGCCCCAGCGGATGGACCAGACCAGTTTTTCGACCTCTTCCTCAATGCTGGAGGTAACCGCCGAGTTGCCAATGTTGGCGTTGATCTTGACCAAAAAGTTGCGGCCAATCGCCATGGGCTCCAGCTCGGTGTGGTTGATGTTGGCCGGGATGATGGCGCGGCCACGGGCTATCTCGTCGCGCACAAACTCGGGCGTCATCACGCGCGGGATGCTGGCACCAAAGCTGTTGCCGGCCAGGCGTTTTTCACGCTCGGCATCACCCAGGTACTGCTCCATCCAGGCTTGTTTTTGGTTCTCGCGGATGGACACGTATTCCATCTCGGGGGTGATGATGCCTTTGCGGGCGTAGTGCATTTGGCTCACGTTCGCGCCGCTTTTGGCGCGCCGTGGCTGGCGTTGCAGACCGGCGGCTTGCGCGCGCAGAGCGGCCAGGGCATCGGTCTCACCGTTCTTCAAACCATCGTCTAGCGCAAAGGGCGCGCGGCCGGTGTAGAGCTCAGTGTCACCCCGGCTCTCGACCCAGCTTTGGCGCACCAGCGGCAAGCCGTTGCGCACGTCAATGTCGGCACGCGGGTCGGTGTAAGGACCCGAGGTGTCGTACACCGTCACCGCTTCGCCATTGCTTTGCATGATCTCGCGCAGCGGCACGGCAATGTCAGGGCGGCTGCCGGACACGTAAATCTTGCGGGACGAAGGAAGGGGTTCGCGGGTGAGGCTGATGAATTGGGCTAGCTTGTCGGGGGCGTTCATGGTGCAAGTCTCCTGAGTAGGACCCGAAGACAAAACACATTCCACGACACGCAAACCCGAAAGGGGGTGCAGCCTGAGCGGTTTTAGACCTTTGGCTGCACTGCTCTTCTTACGCTGGTATGAACCAGATCAAGTTCGCGGGTTTGGAATCCATCTCAGCGCAACCACTGCGCACCCCGGGCGGGGCTGAGTGTACGTCAAAGGGGAATTGGTAGTTTTCTGACTGGAGGTCAGGCGCCTGAGGGAACGGGGTAATGGTGTTCGCCCCAGCCGCTTCGGGCCAGCAGTTGACGGTCGCCAATGACTGCAATGGGGCAAGTAATTTGATCGTGTTGGCCTGCAGTAATTTTCCCTAAATGGCAGCTCGGCTATCGCCGCCGTTTGGGTTGTCGTGGTCATGCGGACATTGTCCAACATGGCTTACTGCGACACCGCCCTTTTTGTTGTCCCTAATGGTTTTTAAAGTTCTGAGTGCGATGGCCGCGCTGGAAAATTCACGTAACGATATCAGGCCGGACAGTAGATGGCGCATGTCTCGCCGCCGCATTGCTCATACTGACGTGATAACCCTGTCGTACCAGATCCATCAATTCCATTTCGGTCTTCACTCGTACACCACCGGGATCTGTTCTTGAATTTCCTTTGTGCGCTTGGAAATATCCATCGCCATAGCGATGTGGCGTTAGAACCACTCCGACATTTTTACCCCTCGAAACTGCATATTGAATTTTCATTCTCTATCCCTCTCGATTGATGTTTTCGACTTAATGATTTAGCAGAATTCTGCCAATATCCGCGTCCGCAGATTTGGTGTTCCAGCGCCATTGGCCCGGCTCGCTCTGCAGGATGTACTGCTCGCACCAATACCCACTGTGAGTCTTAGGCGTTACTGGTTGCGACAGCAATGGCTTGAGCCCGGCCAGCTCAGTCGTTTTGGCAACAACTTTGATGAAGTCGCTTGCACGGACTCTATGGATTTCTACCTTCGTTCCCGCTTTTAGGAGCGCCTCTGGTGTGTCACTTCTGTTGCCAGATCGCATCTGAGCATGATGAAAGTTTTCACCCTTTAACCCATCGCCTCTAAACATGCGGTCTTGCGTTTGTGCGCCAACATATAGGCGTTCATTTGGTCTGAGCGATTCAATTCGCGCCCCCCGTGGAATCGCCAGGTAGGTCCAAGACTCACCATTGCTACATTTAGGGCGGTGAACTGTCGACTCGAAGACCGGCAGATTGAACATACCTCGGATTTTGTAGTTGTAGGTTGTGGAGGGATGAACCCGTTCAAGGGTAATGTAGTGCTCAAAGTGAGGGGCCAGAAAAGGCAAGATGTTGGGCAGGTTGTTGGTTGTATGGATCATTTTTGTGGGTTCATTTGTTGTAAAACCGTTAAGTAATTTCCTATACACCAATGCCAACAGTTCGGCGTCTTCAAGCGCGCTGTGCTGATTGCGCTTGGTACTGTGGCCGGACTTCGCAATAAGAGCGTCAAGAGTCGCGCTCTCACCGGGAAATCTGTTTTTTGTCAGACTGACGGTGCACGTGACTGAGCCGAGTCCTTCGATGGTTTCCCTGAGTCCAGCCAGATTCAGTTCTGCGTTGATGAAGCCACAGTCAAAGGGTGCGTTATGCATAAGGCATTCGGCACCTCGGACAAATTCAATGAATTCGTTGGCGACCTGACAAAAACTCGGCTTATCCTGCAAGAAATCAGCGCTCAAACCATGCACCTTCTGTGCGTAAGGATCAATAGAACGATGTGGATTTAGGTAAGTATGAAATTTCCGTCCCGTCAGTTTGTGATCAATCACCTCAATCGCAGCGATTTCAACGATCCTATGCCCAGCTTTTGCGCTAAGCCCGGTGGTCTCTGTGTCGATGAAAACTTGTCGTTTAGCCATACGGATCCTCCCTCTATTGGTTTTAATGAACCGTTTTTGAATCTGCAATTGCTCTTAGGAAGTCATCAAGCCGATCTCGCTCCACTGACCTGAGTGCCATCAAGAAAGGCCCGCCGACTGCCGCACGCAGAGCTTTGATCATTCGAATTTCATCGCTTGTCACCGCGGGTTCAAGGAGGGAGTTCATGACATCCCAAACATCCGGGTGGTACTCGCGAAGGCACATGTGCGCCAACTGCACTGGATCCGTGTTGACCGCTTTGGCGAAGGTCCCGATCTTGGCCAAAGGCAGTTTTGTACCTCCTTTTTTTAGCATGGAAATCATGTTGGGCTGACCCAACCCAGCCTGCATGGCTATTTCTTTTCGTGACTTTCCACTACCATCGATAAGTGACGAGATGAAGCCGGTTAGTTCGGACGTATGCGTTGTAGTTGTAGTTTCCATAAAACGGTTCTGTTCCCCTTAGTTGTTGGTTCAATACCTGGTCTCACTGCCCCATGAATCTCACGGTACGGTGACCGGTGGTGATGATGGTCTGGTCATCATTGACAACCGCATAGACATCAAGATGGTCTTCAAGAAGACTAGCCAAAGGCCCTGCATACGCCTTAACCCTACGTCGCGATGTCTTGTCAAAGAACACCTTCGATACCCCTGTACCAGCGCGTTCACTAGCGCCAAACTGGAGTAGCAAATCAATCAGCATGGGCGGAATCGCACGTTGCTGGGAGCGTACTTGTGCGTGTTTCGTCATGTTCATCTCCGTTACTCCTTCAAAATACTGAGGTTATTTGGGGGCCGATGCCGCTTTGAGTTGAAGTGTGATTTCACGCATCTTTTCCTGCACTGCCACCTCGGCAGCACGTAGCGCGAATTGAGTCGGCGGCATTTGGAGAATTCCTGCCAGGCGTTGCATTAGTTCCACGTTTATTAATTGATCAAAGCCAATAGTCCGACGCAAAAAAGGCAATCCTGGAGATGGACGTTCAATCCATTGCAAACCTGTACCCAAAATTTGTGCATCAATGTCCGTTAAGCCAAATGAATTTTCGAGATGGTTAGAGCGCGTGTGTATGGCCAATTCGAAGTCGGAAGTAGTCGCAAATTTTCGTGTTGTTAAGTCCTCAGTGCCGCTAGTACTCACGGTGGTTACGTTTACGTAGCGCCCCTTTGCTTTCAGCCACTCCTTCGCGTGTTCGGCAGTAATCATCGCTGCACCGTTGCGGTTCTCGATGGGAAGTGGGACCTTCCCGCTCTTGCGACTAGCAATGGTTCGGATACTGGCGACGGTCATGCCTGAAAGCAGGGCCAATTGCTGAATGCTTACTTCCTCGATGTCTCTGTCTCCCAAGTGAAAACCCTCATCGCTGCCCTCTAGCATTAACCGAGCGTTTGCCAGCTCACAGATGTACAGGCAGTTTTCAACGGCTACTTGGTTATGGTTCCATTCGATAAGGAACTGCGAGCGCGAAAGGTCGTGCAAGATCCGTGAAACCCAATTGGCAAAACCATCGAAGCTGTCAAAGTTTTCATGGGATATATCCACAATCCCGAGGACACCGTAGTCGTACAGATCTAGCAACGTCTGGACCGCTCCATTGTTCTGTAGGTCATCGAAGGTCAACTGCAAATCTTCATATCCATCACCTGGGTCACCTTGACAAACGTAGGATGGAACGTCCCTGTTGCTGACCAGTGACCAGATTTTTCGCCCTGTCTCCATATAGCTATCTACAGTCATCCCGCTGCAGTAGATGTAATAGGATTGGCCCATGAAAATGGACCACGTTTGTAGGATGTTCTTCTTGAATTCTTCCCGAGTGAAACGAATAGGAAATCCGCTGGTTTCTTCAATTGTTGTTTCGTCTTGCATGGCGCCCTCTATGTTTATGCTGTTGATATCAACAATGATGCTAAGTATAGATGATATTTTGTTGATGTCAACAACATTAACAAAATATTTCACATCTTTAAATGTAGCAAGTGCTAATTAACGGCATGTGAACAGGCTTGCGCTCTGCTATGGCGTGAGACAAGCGTTGATTGCTATTTGGTACCAGTGCCGTATGAGTGCGCATAGATGGCGGAGTTGTACAAGGGCCTGCAATCTACCTAGGGATGCATTGCAGTGATTTGGAAATGAAGAACTCTGAGTTCGAATATCAGCTTACGACGTGCGGTCCGAAGGACCGGTTTTGGCTCGTCAGTCGAAGGCCACTTAGCAATTGCCCCCCCCCGAGAGTTGTCGACCGCGACGCCTTTGCATAAGCAGATGAATGCCGGGTGTCAGGTGACCTTTTGATCGGTCGCTACGTCGGCATTGGGTCAATTGCAAACACCCACCCTATCGGATTCATCTTGCGCATTTCTTGCGCACTACGGTCCTTGCGCAAGAGCCAAAGACACTTTCGCACTTGGCAAACCCAGCGAAAAATATGACATCAGTGCCCGCTGATCACCGCATCCATCGCGGCAACGATGTCATCAGCGCGGTCACGCAAGGACGCACGCTTGGTCTTGAGGTGCCGTTTGTCCAGCGGCGCCGTTTCAAAAGGAACCAACATCAGACTCTGTTCACCCACCGTCAGCATGGGGCACAAACGCCGTGGCACGCTGCCGCGCTGCAGCGTCAATCTGCTGGTATTTGGGCGAGGTCTTCGTCGGGCAACACGGCGGCCTGTGGCGCCTCAGTTGCGATGCCCGTCACCACCCGCGCATAACGCTGAAAACTCCAGTAGGCCCAGGCCCAATCCATCAGCACCACCAAGCGGTTGCGAAAACCGATCAAGAAGTAGACGTGGGCAAATAGCCAGAAAATCCAGGCAAAAAACCCGCTAAAACGCACGGTGCCCACGGGCGATGTCAGGTCCACCACCGCCGAATTGCGCCCAATGGTGGCAAGGTTGCCGTAGTCGCGGTAGCAAAACGGCTGGCTGGCTTGCCCGCGAAGGCGGCGCAGGATATTGACCGCTGCGGCCCGCCCCATTTGTTTGGCGGCGGGCGACACACCGGGTACCCGCACCGGGTCT
>JBBRNS010000228.1:0-6054 GCA_038230175.1 Burkholderiales bacterium | reverse complement strand
GGCACCATCAGCCACCAACACGGTGTGGGCATCGACCACGCGCCCTACCTGCAGGCCGAAAAAGGCGCGCTGGGTGTGTCGGCCATGCGCAGCCTGTTCCAGCACTTTGACCCGCAGGGCATGATGAACCCCGGCAAGCTGCTGCCTGCGGAAAAGGTATGAGCGAAACGCAACGCGGCCACTTAGCACCCACCCTGGCCCAGGAGTGGGACCTAGTCATCATTGGCGGCGGCATCACCGGGGCGGGCATTTTGTTGGAGGCATCGCGGCGTGGCCTCAAAGCCCTGTTGGTGGAGCAGCGCGACTTTGCCTGGGGCACATCTAGCCGCTCCTCCAAGCTGGTGCACGGTGGTCTGCGTTATCTCAAAGAAGGGCAGCTGGGTCTGACCCGTGATTCGGTGCGTGAGCGCCAGGCCCTGATGCGTGAAGCCCGTGGTTTGGTCGACCCGCAAAGTTTTGCCTTTGGCGACTACAAGGGCCGCAAACCCGGGCGCTGGTTGTTCCAAATCGGCCTAGCGGTGTACGACTGGCTGGCCGGTCTGCGCGCACGCCACTACTACCCGGTAGATGAATTTTTGATGCTGGCACCCCACATCAACCGCACCGACCTGCAAGGCGGCTTGTGCTACGTGGACGCCAAAACCGACGACGCCCGCATGGTGCTGCGCGTGCTGCAAGAAGCGCGCAGTCTGGGCGGTGTGGCCATTAACTACCTGAGCGCCCAGCACCTGCTGCGCGAGGGCGACACGGCACAAGGCCGCGTTAATGGCGTGCAACTGCTGGACGCCGTGCAAGGCGTTACCCACCGCGTGCGTGCCAAGGTGGTCATCAGTGCCACCGGGGCCTGGGCCGATGGGCTGCGCCAACAACAAGGCAGCGCGCCTAAGCTGCGCCCCCTGCGCGGCAGCCATCTGGTTTTTCCGGCTTGGCGTTTGCCCGTAGCGCAGGCCGTGAGCCTGATGCACCCGATTGACGGCCGCCCGGTGTTTGCCTTCCCCTGGGAAGGGGCCACGCTGGTGGGCACCACCGATGTGGACCACAGCGGCGACATGCAAATCGACGCCACCATCACCCCCGCTGAGGTGGACTACCTGATGGCAGCGCTCACGTTTCAGTTCCCCGTGCTGCAACTCACCACCGATGATGTACTTGCCACCTACGCCGGTGTACGCCCCGTCATTGACACCGGCAAAGCCGACCCCTCCAAAGAAGGCCGCGACCACGCGGTGTGGATGGAGCAGGGCCTGCTCACAGTGACCGGCGGCAAGCTGACCACCTTTAGGCTGATTGCGCTGGATGCGCTCACGCACGTCACGCCCTTGCTGCCACACGCCCGCGAACCCATTGCCAACGCGCCCGTGTTCATGCCGAGCGATGCCCTGCCGCAGCAGTTGGGCCTAAGCACCCAGCAGCGCCAGCGGCTGCAAGGCCATTACGGCGCGCAGGCCGCTGCCGTGTTGGCGGCCGCACAGCCGGGTGAGCTGCAGACCATCAGCGGCACCGAAGCGCTGTGGGTTGAACTGCGCTGGGCGGCCCGCCATGAACACGTGGTGCACCTGCAAGACCTGTTGTTGCGCCGCACCCGCTTAGGGATACTGCTACGCGGCGGCGGCGTGGATGTGCTACCGCGCATCCGCACCATCTGCCAGACTGAGCTGGGTTGGAGCGATGCACAGTGGGACGCCGAGCAAACGGCCTACCTGCAGCTTTGGCACAGCCATTACAGCGTGCCCGCAACGACAACACCAACGACCACTACTCCACTTACTCCAACTACCTCCCCTACTTCAACGGACTCCACCCATGTCTAAACCCACCATACTGGCCATCGACAACGGCACGCAAAGCGTGCGCGCCATTTTGTTTGACCTGCACGGCAACATCATCGCCAAAGAACAGGTGTTTTTAGAAGCCTACTTTTCCACCCACCCCGGTTGGGCCGAACACGACGCAGAAGACTATTGGCAAGCCGTGTGCACCGCCTGCCAGCGCCTGTGGACCGCGCACCCGCATGCACGCGCCAGCATCCAAGGCGTGGCCGTGACCACGCAACGCGGCACCATGATCAACTTGGACAAAGATGGCAAGCCTTTGCGCCCAGCCATCACCTGGCTGGACCAACGCCGCACCGACGACGTACCCCCCATCAATCCGTTGTGGAGCCTGGCCTTCAAACTGGCGGGTGTGGCAAGCACCATCAACTACTTTCGCGCCGAGGCCGAGGCCAACTGGATCAAGGCCAACCAGCCGGACGTTTGGAACAAAACCCACAAATACGTCATGCTCTCGGGCTATCTGAACTACCGCATGTGCGGCAGCTTTATCGATTCCATTGGCTCGCAAGTCGGCTACCTGCCGTTTGACTACAAGCGCATGGCATGGGCCAAACCGGGCGATTGGAAATGGCAGGCCCTGGCCGTAAAGCGTGAGTGGATGCCTGATCTGGTGCAACCCGGTGCGCGCATGGGCACTATCAGTGCGGCCGCCAGCGCCGACACCGGAATTCCCGTGGGTTTGCCACTCATAGCCGCCGCCGCCGACAAAGCCTGCGAAGTCATTGGTGCGGGCTGCCAGCAGCCGCACATTGGCTGCCTGAGCTACGGCACCACCGCCACCATCAACACCACCAGCGCCAAGTATGTGGAGGTCACGCCCCTCATACCGCCCTACCCGTCGGCCTTGCCCAACGCCTACAGCACCGAGGTGCAAATCTCCAGGGGCTTTTGGATGGTCAACTGGTTCAAAGAACAATTTGGCCACCATGAGCAGCACCAGTCTGCAAAAAGCGGCATCGCGCCCGAGGCCCTGTTTGATGAGTTGGTCAACTCCGCGCCGCCTGGCTCCATGGGCCTGATACTGCAGCCCTACTGGTCACCCGGCATCAAAGTGCCTGGCCCCGAGGCCAAGGGCGCCATCATTGGCTTTGGCGACGTGCACACCCGTGCCCACGTGTACCGCGCCATTCTTGAAGGCCTGGCCTACGCCCTGCGTGAGGGCAAAGAACGCACTGAAAAACGCAGCGGCGTGCCGATTACCGAGCTGCGTATTTCTGGCGGTGGCTCGCAAAGCGACGCCGCCATGCAACTCACCGCCGACATTTTTGGCCTGCCCACCTCGCGCCCGCACATTTACGAAACCTCAGCGCTGGGCGCCGCCATCGACGCGGCGGTGGGCTTGGGCCTGCACCCGGACTTTGACACCGCCGTAAAGGCCATGACGCGCATTGGCCAAACCTTTGAGCCCAACGCCGAGCACCACGCCACCTACAACGGTTTGTACCACCGGGTGTACCAAAAAATGTACGGCAGGCTGCAGCCGCTATACCGGGCGATTCAGGAGATTACGGGGTATCCGAGGTTGCATTGAAGAAACAGACTAAAACGGCCGATTTTGTTCGGATTTAACCCGCGCACCGCAACGCACCACACAAAAACGGAGCGCGCCCGGTCGGGCACTCGCATTGACAGCCAGTACTCCTGTGCCTGTAAAGCCTTCACTGCGCCATTGGACACAGTGGTGTTGCAACGTCCAGACTGCGCAGGCGCGTGACGCTGCTTGCAGCGCACTACACTTGCCAGTGTTGCTCCATTTCGCCAACCCCGTAAGACCAACCAACACCATGCCAACTTCCCGCCCGGTCGTACTCGTAGTTGATGATGCGCCCAAGAACATCAAGTTGATGGAAGGTATTTTGCTGACAGCTGGCTACAGCGTCATTTCTGCCGGCAACGGCGCAATGGCCTTGGAAATGGCGCAGTCCGCCGTACCCCACCTGATATTGCTCGACGTCATGATGCCCGGCATGGATGGTTTTGCAGTCTGCAAAAACCTCAAAGAAAACGAGATGACCCGCGACATTCCAGTCATCTTTGTGACTGCCCGCGACGACATGCAGGCCGAAACCCAGTGTTTCGCGCTGGGTGCGGTTGATTTCATCGCCAAGCCGGTGAATATGCCGGTCGTTCTGGCCCGCGTCAAAATGCACTTGGCGTTGGAGCGCCAGCGCCGCAACCTGGAAGGCATGTTTGAAGAGGTGGTCGAGTTCGCACCCGATGCCTTTGTGCTCTGCGATCCCCAAGGCAAAATGCTGCGCATCAATCGACGGGCCGAGCAATTGTTTGGCTGTCGTCGCGAAGACCTGGTTGGGCGTTGCGTCGCCGTTGTGATTCCCAATGGTTTGGTTGCGGGTCCCAGTCTAGTCTGTCGGCGCTGTGACGGTAGCGAATTTCTTGCCGATATCAATGTGGGGCCACTGAAAACACTCCAGGGAACCCTGGTGATGGCCGTCGTGCGTGATGTGACCTCTCGGCAGCAGGCCAAGCGATCGCTGGCCGAGTCACGCGAGCAACTGCGCCGGCTGGTGACGCAAAACGAAGCGGCACGCGAAGTCGAGCGTAAACACCTGGCACGCGAAGTTCACGATGAACTCGGGCAATTGCTAACTGGGCTGCGCATGGACATGTCCCTGTTGGAGATGCGTTTTGGCGCACAAAATCCTGACCTGGCTGAAAAGGTTCTGAGCATGAAGACTCTGCTGGACCGAGTCATTCAGGGGGTGCGCAATGTGGTCACCAACTTGCGCCCCACCGCGCTGGATTTGGGCCTGGTTGCGGCCTTGGAGAGTGTTTGTACCGAGTTCACACAGCGCACCGGCATCGCCTGCGTGTTCCACACCCTCGAACAGGCCGTTGACCTGGATGAAACCCGTGCCGTGGTGGTGTTTCGTATTGTGCAGGAGTCACTCACCAACGTCATGCGCCACGCCAGCGCGACCCATGTGAGCGTGACGCTGGGGCGCGACTGCGACACCCTGGGCGTGGAAGTTAAGGACAACGGTCACGGATTTGACCCCACTGCCGATCCTGCTGCGACCTCTTTTGGACTGCTGGGTATGCGTGAACGCGCGCACGGGTTGGGTGGGCATGTTGACATTGTCAGTGCGCCTGGGCAAGGTACCGTGGTGGGCCTGAGCATTCCCCTTAGCGCGACGGTTGCAAAGGACCAATGATGATCCGGCTGTTGATTGCGGAAGACCATGCCATCGTGCGCAACGGCTTGAAGCAGATCTTTATGCTCATGCCAGAGATCGTCGTCGCAGGCGAGGCGGTCAACGGCGCTGAAGTCCTAGAGCGCTTGCAGCAAGACAAGTTTGACCTCTTATTGTTGGACTTGAACATGCCTGGCATCAGTGGTGCCGAATTGA
This sequence comes from Burkholderiales bacterium, assembly GCA_038230175.1. Taxonomy (GTDB): domain Bacteria; phylum Pseudomonadota; class Gammaproteobacteria; order Burkholderiales; family Burkholderiaceae_C; genus Allorhodoferax. Next base: position 851 of record JBBRNS010000228.1, on the reverse strand, counting down.
TCGGACGGGTGAAAGCCCAACATGTTGGATTACCAATCTTGGTGTTGAGCATGCACAACGAGACGAATGTGGTTGCGCGCATACTGAAGGCCGGTGCAGACGGCTATATCACCAAAGACTGCGAGCCCGATGTATTGCTCACGGCCATTCGCAAGGTGGCGGCCCACGAGCGCTATGTGGAGCCCACATTGGCCGAGCGAATGGTGTTTGATACGCACCGTGGTGCCGAAGGAGGCCTCCACAACGCCCTCTCGCAACGTGAGCTGCAAGTGTTGCGCCTGCTCACAGCAGGGCTCAGCGTTAATGCCATTGCCACGCAACTCCACATCAGCAACAAGACGGTCAGCACCCACAAAATGCGCCTGATGGAAAAGCTCAACCTCGCCAGCATGGCGGCGCTCATGCGCTACGCTTTGCACCACGGCCTTGTAGATCCAAGCGCTACTGATTAGATAGCACTCCGCGCAACGTTTACAAGGGCTAGAGCCCGTTTTTACGTGTATCCGGCGCTGCAGGCGGACTTATGTGTCGGTTAGCCGCCACATATCAGAATTTCCTGACAACACAATCAGCACCGTCCTATGGTGCATGGCGCCCAGACTGTGCACCATCACTTTAGGCACACGACCCCACCGGTCTGCGTGGGCCGTTCCATGGCAGCGCTTACCACTGCCAGCAATTCAAAAATGAGGGAACAGTGCCGTGAATACAAATGTTGTTGCAACAAACCCCAGTGCAACCAACCGGACCCCGAGCCCCGGTTCTGACGTCATTGCCACCCGAGAGTTCCTGACATTCAGGCTCGGCCCCGAGGAGTACGGCATCGACATCCTGCGCGTGCAGGAAATCCG
>JBBRNS010000227.1:0-6096 GCA_038230175.1 Burkholderiales bacterium | reverse complement strand
AGGCAACCCAGCCTTTCGCTACGGTTTTTAGAATGACGGGCTTCGCATAAGAATAGCCGATGTTTTGTGTCGCGGTCGCACGCGTAGTGGCATTGCTGATGCTGTTTGGGAACTCCCACAATACTTTGCTTGCGACAGCGGTTTCATTGGCGGCAACAGGTGCTGTTATATCCAGTGCATAAAACCCGCGCCCACCTTTGCCAAGCCCACCAACTAGGATAGTGCGCCAATCACCACCGCTGGTCACACCATCAATGTTGTTGAAATCGACGTCGCCCGCTACCGGAGTGCCATCAACGTAGTATTTGTGAGAAAAGCCCGTCTTTTGGCTTAAGTTATTCAAATTCGCCATGACCAAGTTTGGTACATAAGCCCATGCCTCTGCGCCGGTAGTCGCCACGAACGCGTGCAACATGCCATCATTTGCACCCTGGTACAGCATGCGTGTTCGACTGGCGTTGCTTGTGGCGAATGCGCTGTAACCGGTATCTGCATAGCCTGCACTCGGTTCGCGTACCAACACAGGTTCACCGTTGATAATGTCGCCTAGTAAGTGTGCACGTGGCCGATAGGTAGCTGGTTCGCCGGATCGGTCTCCACGTAGATAGGCCAGCACGGCAGCGCCATCTGTCAGGCTTGCAGAATTGAGCAACGATTGTTGCCCGACGCTGAGTTTTGTACTGGTTGTCGCGCTAGTCGGTTGGAATTGGATGCCACCAATGGCGCCGGCTGTGTCGATCGAGGTAACGATAAATCGGCTTGCCGACGTGTGCAGGTCCAGTTGTGTAGCGGCAGATCCTGCAGTCCACGGCGAACTTGCAGTAGGCGCACCGGTCGTAACGTCGATCGAGTTCGAATTCAGATCGCCAGTCCAAGTCCCCGAGTTATAGCTTGACGCATACGATGCGTTGTCAGTCGAAGTAACGTGGGCATTTGCAACGGCGACAGCCGCTCCGGAACTGACCTTGGCGGTGATGTCATCAGATATTGCCGTAATGGCATTTTGAAAAGCCGTCGCGTTATTCGCGAGGATGGCTTTGTCGGTGCCACCGTTGTAAGCCATGGCATTCATCACCGACAGCGCATCTGCATTGGCAACGGTATCGCCCAATGCCACGATATAAGTTTGTACATCGTATTTACCAGTTATCGCGCCAGAACCATCTGCCTTGGTTGACGAAAAACTAGTTACGGGTGTTGTGCGCAGTGCGTTTGCGGCCGTAATGGCGTGCGTGGCTGCGGTGCCAAAAGCACCTGTTGTGCAGGAGTTTGTCGTGGTGCTCCAGGTACACGTGTTTGTGCGGTCCGATGCTGAATACAGATTTCCGGCTGTGTCACCGGTGGGCTTTCCATCGGTAACCATCATTACAAAATTTTGCTGACATGTGTATTGCACTGGGCTGGTGTTACCCCCAAATGAAGTACTGAAATACGTTTTGGCAGACTGCAGGCTGCCGCGTAAAGGGGTGAACACCGCACCATTTTTCACTTCGCCGGTAGCACCGTTGGTTTCGTTTCCGAGCAAGGATTGAAGTGTGTTGTAGTGCGTCGTTGAATCGGGCTTCACGGCTTCGTTAAGATTTCCACTGCCCGAAATATTGGCAATATAGCCCCACCCTCGGGGGATGTAGACCTGTCTGGTGACTGTGGGGGAGAAAGGAAGATAGCCAGCATCCGTCGGGGTAAAGCTGCCATTGAACCAGAAACTGTTAAAGTCGCCGTCCGTCCAACCATTCCCAATCCGGTTGAACCAAAGCTTGTAGTTCGATGAATTGGCAGCAGACGATAACGCCCATATATTCGTAGTAAGCGCCGTGCCAGAGTAAAGAGCATCCAAGATATCAGGGTCATCGCCGGACACATCGTAGGTGATGTAGTTTGCACCGAACGCGGGTTGTGGGTTGACGATACATTTGCGATTGCCATTGGACGCCGATTTGCCGATTGTGGGCGGGATAACAGCGACGGTAGAAATCGAGTTGCCGCTGGTATCTTTGCAATCGCTAGTGAAATTCATTCCCGCGTTGTCGCCCATGAAATACGCATGGGTGTTCTGGAGCGACAGGCCAGACATTCCATATGTCATCAGTCCCCAATTAAAGGTGTTCCGATAAGTCCCAATAGCGTTTCGCATAACCGAGCGGCCAATGTTGCCGCGGGTAGTTGGATCATTGCCAGAAACCAACGTGCCATTCATGTACGCATCCATGGATTGGGAGTTGTCGTAAATCACCAATACGTTGGGCGTCACCATGTTGGACACGGCCATCGGCACATTGGCAATGTCGGTGGAAGCTGCATACGATTGCGTTGCGGCTTGCGCTAGCAGTGCCCCCATGCAGATATGGGAAATTGCCTTTATATGGGTAAGACGGATGCTTATTTGCATGATCTGGCTCCTAGAGGGCGAGGGTTTTTAGATGCTGGTGTGAGTTGCGTATTGGCAGTCATAGTCTTTACTGAAATTCAATCGTTGACTGTAGCCAAACCACGCTGCCTTGTGGGCGCCCAGTGCCGGATGCGACCTCAGGGCCAAACCCACGGGCGGTGACAACAAATGCTGCTGCAGTGCTTACTGGTGTTACACCGGTCAATGACTCCACCATGCATTCGGGTGCACGTTTAAAGGTCGCTGTTCCATAGGGGACTGTGGTGGGTATTACAAAGGTTTTTGTGCTGCCGCCTATATCCCAGGTCGCCGTCACGTTTTTCCATTCAACCGCGGTTGCTGCCCACACAATATTCGATTGCGTAAATGTCGTGGCATAGGTGGCCTGGGCAGAAGTAGTATCTCCAGCAAGATTTCGGACTACTTTGATGGCAGATGCCTCGCAGTGCCGTAAAGCAAGCTCTGCCGTTTGAGTTGCCAATTCATTTGTTCGCACATTGCTAGCCACAGCTTCCGAAGAGCTGGCGTTGCGCATACTGGTGACTGCAAGTAAAGAAATAACAATCAGCAATATCAAGGAAATGATCAGCACCACGCCGCGTTCTGATCGAGCGGCAGGCGAACGGGTCGCTCGCACCGTGGCGGGTGAACCGGCTGGATGATGGGCAAATAGGGTCATGGCTTTTGCAACGAAAGAATTAAAAACGCCGATTGCGTAGTACCACTGTGGTGCTGTACGCCCGCCGCAACCGGCGGTCCGCGTTAGTGCCGGCCACCGAGCCATCACATTTCACATAACTCGTCGATGCAAGGTCGGGCGCAATGGGTGCCTCGCTGCGAACCACCACGCAAACGCGCACCGTCAATACCCGGCCCCACCTTGCAGAGTCGGTTGCCAAGGTTGCCATGGATGTTTCTGTTACAACGTCATTAGCAGATATGTATCCGGCCACGGTTGCTGTGTTGGATGTATCGGTTGTGCTCACCACACCGTACAACAGTTGCATGTCTTCCACGTTCTCAACGATGGGTTGTGTTCCGCTGGCGCTGCCTTTGCAATACAAGCTAGGTACGCCAGAGGCGGTGGATGCAACATAAAAACGGTTGTCGGCCACGGCCCATGATCCAGTGGTTGACGTTCCAGATGGAAAGGTTGCCGTGACCGTTGGCAGCGAACTGCCGACACAATCGGTTGCCAATCCACCACTCTGAGGCGTGTTGTATGGGTCGGCTTCATAACTCACCGCAATCGAGTCTGCCAGTGTAGTTGTACCACCAGTACACGTTAGCGCAGTAATGCTGGCGGCAGATGTAATGTTACTGAACGTACCATCGCAGCCGCGAATGGTAAAACCTGCCACGGTGTAGGTTACCGGAGAAACGGTGTAGGAGGTCGTTCCATAGGCGGTACTGGTTCCGCCAACGTAGGTGGGGTCAAACACGGGGTTGTGTCGGAATGCATCTGCGCGGTTTGATTGCACCGGATTCGACCCTGCCAGGCGGATCTGCTGCGTCAAAAGGTTGAGAGCCGCCTGTGCATCTTCGTTCATGCGGCTTTGTGCCTCGGTCACTTTACTGGCGCCTGAAGAACCCAAATATGCCGACATGGCGGCGACTACGACGACCAACCCAATGGTGATGGATATCATCAACTCAATGAGCGAGAAGCCGCGTGCGAAGCGGGTGCGTTGGGTGTGGTGCATGTATGCCATGGTTTGTAACTTATTCCACTTTGAATCGGACATACAGACAACGTGGTTTGGGTTTGGGCGATGCATACAGAGTGGTTACTTCTGATGGGCAGTTGTCGGCAGATGTGGCATCCAGCGCAGCAAGGGTGCTGGGCTCTTGCCAAACGACCGTCAATTCACCATAGGACGTTTTGAGGCACGGCGAATCGCTGCATTTCACAATGGTGTCGCCAGCGGGCAGTTCGCGGCGCACCGCGTTTCGGAATTCGTTGATATCAGCCGCTGCCAGGGTTGTAGAGGTGCATTGAGTGCCACCGGAAAATTGGCATGGGTTCGTCAGAGCGATCGTTGAAAAAGACCAATCGCTGGTTTCATTGAGTCCGGACACATAACTGCCATTGACAAAGGCGTCTGGATTGGCACGAATGCGTTCCACATGACTTGACGCTAAATTGGTTGCCGTGGCGCGGTATGCAGACAATTTAGGCAATTGAACCGATACAGACAGCATGCCGCCCAGAGACAGCATGCCAAAGGACAGAATCAGAATGGCGATGAGTACCTCGATCAATGAGGCCCCGGTCTGGGTGTATTTGAGGTTTTTCATGGCAATTATGGGCAGCTACTGTAGCCATCACCAGAAATGCGCGCGCGCCCACCCACGCTGACGCATATGACGCGTTGTGTGGTATTGGGAAACTGACTACTACCAAAGTTGATAGTGGCAGTGGCGCCGGGCAATCGACCAGTGGCGTTAAATGAAAATTTATAGTTAGGACTCGTGGGTTCAATAACGGAATCCATCGCAGCGATCGGCCCTTGCACACGTAATATGGGCTCGCCGGCATCTTTTGTTCCGTTGCTGTTCAAATCGTGAAAAATAATCCACCCGGTTTGCCAGCCATTCGTGGCACCGCTTGTTCCATTGCACGCTTGGGTAGTTTCCGGAAGGTTGCTGCGACACATGACAACCGCGCCCCCACGTCGAATCGCTTCGCTGCGCGCATAGCGCATGTCGGCCAGAAATGTGTTCACGGTGCTGGTCATTGTGCTGGACTGGATCATGCTTGTGAAGGATGGCGCAGCCAATCCAACCAAGATCCCAATAATGGCGATCACAACCAGAACTTCAATAAGAGTGAATCCACGAGACTTTGACATGTCGCGAGTTTATGTCGGCTCCGGCGACGCCGAAAGTGCCGACTGATAAGCGGCAACTTTGGCCGGATTAGCGGCAAGCCCCTACCGCCGCACCTCATCCACCAAGGTCTTGAACTCGTCAATATCCTCAAAGCTGCGGTACACGCTGGCAAAGCGCACATAGGCCACTTTGTCGAGCTTCTTGAGCTCGCGCATGACCAATTCGCCCACCCGGGCCGAGGGCAGCTCTTTCACGCCCAGGTTGAGTAGCTTCTCTTCTATGCGCTCCAACGCGCTGTCAACTTGCTCTGTGCTGACTGGGCGTTTGCGCAGCGCCAGGCGAAACGATGCCTGGACTTTGCTGCGGTCGTATTCAATCCGTCTGCCGTCTTTTTTGACAATAGCCGGGAAGTTGACGTCCGGGCGCTCGTAAGTCGTGAAGCGTTTTTCACACGCGCCGCATTGACGGCGCCTGCGGATAAAGTCGCCGTCTTCAGAAATCCGGGTTTCAACCACTTGGGTCTCTGAGTGGCTACAAAAGGGGCATCGCATAGTTTTTTAAGGGCCAAAATGGCCTCTAGCCCTCATGGAACGTGCGCAAGAAGCTATGAAAATCATAGTGCTTGCGCACGCGTTCGGATTTAACCGTAGACCGGGAAGCGGGCCGTCAGGGCGTGCACCTTGGCCCGAACGGCTGCGATGTTGGCTTCGTCGCGCGGGTTGTCCAGCACGTCGGCAATCAGGTGGGCGGTGGCGCGGGCCTCTTCGTCCTTGAAGCCGCGGGTGGTCATGGCAGGGGTGCCAATGCGCACGCCGCTGGTGACCATCGGCTTTTCGGGGTCGACGGATAGGAAATTCAACCGCATGAGCCCGAGT
>JBBRNS010000226.1:0-6100 GCA_038230175.1 Burkholderiales bacterium | reverse complement strand
GTCCTTCAAGAAACTGCGGGGGCATGACCAACTGAAGACCCTGATTGACGGTCTTCGTCCCAAATCCCAGCAACTCAAGAAGGCAGCATAATTCTCATGACCACCGACTCAAACCTGCAACTGAGTTCGGGACATCGCCGAATGCAGTGATGCCGACCTGTCCGCTTATTGGTAAAGACAACCTCTATCGTTCGATACATGATCTGCGTTTCCTTGGAATGGATTATTCGCCCGAGCACCCACCAAAACGACTCCTGCGTCAGCGGGATCGATTTCGGGTGATCCAACTCGGAGAGAGCAAGCACTTGCTTGTCGTCGTGAACCTTCAGCATTTGTAAGCTGGCGATAATTCCCGGCCGGCACTTCTCGGCCCGCTCAATGGCTCTGCGTGCGTTAAAACAGAACTCGTGCACCAAGTCGATAAGCATCGGCAACTGCCGACCATAAATGGCACAGCCCTCTGGCGTATCTTCGTTCGTAGAGCGTGCGAATGTGTAGATGAGCGCCGCACGTTCAAGTGCGGCATCGTGAAACCGCCACATGGCGGTTGCCATTGCGTCGCGGACAGTTAACTCCATTGAGACGCCCAACGCAATGTGTCCCGCAGCGAATTGCGGATTACTTCGTCCATTTTTCCTAAAAAATTGGCCTCCAGCCCCCGTAGATATTGCGTAAGCAGCTCACTTAAAGATAGCGTCAAACCCGGCGGCTGGACGCTGGGCATAGGTGCTTTGATGGTCATCATGTTGCCTTCTTCCCCTTCGCTTTCGTCGCACTATAAACGCCCACTCGCCAGCAGCGCAGTAGTCAGCCTGTGGTGTAGTGTTCTTTTACACGAAAACAGTGCAACACGAATTTCGTGTAAACTGCCTTAACGATGAAAAACGTCACCATCACCGTCGAAGACGCCACCCTGGAATGGGTGCGCATCGAGGCCGCGCGGCGCAACACCAGTGTGTCGCGCCTGGTGGGCGAGATGCTCACCGACAAAATGCAATTTGACGACGCCTACGCTAGAGCCCAGCGCGAGTGGGGGGCCGACACCTCGGTTTTTGACTCGGCCGGCAAGGCCTACCCACCGCGAGACGCCAGCCATGGCTAGCCCTTTGCCCGAGACCGGCGCCGTGGTGTTTGTTGACACCGGCGTGCTCTTGGCCGCCGACGACACGCACAACCCCGCCACACAAGCCCAGGCCCGCGCTTGGTTGCATGCGCTGTGGCAGCGCCGGGCAGGGCGGGTGAGCACGCAGGTGCTCAACGCCTATTACGTGGCGGCCACGCAGCACTTTGGCATGCCGCAGGGCGACGCCCGCGCCAAACTGCGCCGCCTGCAACTGTGGCAACCCTGGCAGATTGACCAGCGCACGCTAGAGACTGCCTGGGGCATCGAAGCCCGCTTTGGCCTGCCGTATTGGGATGCGCTCATGGTGGCCAGCGCGGCGCAAAGTGGTGCCAGCCATGTGCTGACTACCGCCTTGCCCCACCAGCAAGCCATTGACGGCGTGACCATCCTGAGCCCCTTTGCCGCAAACCCGGCCGATCTGGCACTGGCCGATTGATTGCCTGCCAACACACCCCATTCAAACCCCGTTCGTCCCTTCTTCATTCCCACACCAACTTTGCAACTCCGGTTCACTCGCAGCAGCCCGCCCAACACCCTGAGTCCACCATGACCGAACCCAACACCACCATTGACACTATCGTCAGCACGTTAATTGCGCGCCGCATCCGCCAAGACGTGCAGTCCATGCACGCCTACGCCATTCAAGACTCCGCGGGCATGGTCAAGCTCGACGCCATGGAGAACCCGCATGGCCTGCCTATCGAGTTGCAACAGGCCTTGGGCCAACGCTTGGGCGCCTTGGCGCTGAACCGCTACCCCGACGGCCGGGTGAACGACCTGCGCCGCGCATTGGCCACCTACGCCGACATGCCCGCAGGCTTTGACATCATGCTGGGCAACGGCTCGGACGAACTCATCAGTCTGCTGGCCATGGCCTGCGACGTGCCGGTCGCGGCGGGTGGCAAAAAGCCAGTGGTGCTGGCGCCGCTGCCGGGTTTTGTGATGTACGCCATGAGTGCCGCTTTGCAGGGGTTAGACTTTGTCGGCGTGCCGCTGACCGCAGACTTTGCGCTGGACGCCGATGCCATGGAGCAGGCCATTGCCCGCTACCTGCCCGCCATCGTCTACTTGGCCTACCCCAACAACCCCACCGCCAATTTGTGGGACGGCGCTGCCATGGCGCGCGTCATTGCCGCCGCAGCGCAAGCGGGCAGCATCGTAGCGGTGGATGAGGCCTACCAGCCCTTTTCCAGCCGCACCTACCTGGACGTGATCCGCGCCAACCCCGCCCAGCACGCCCATGTGCTCTTGATGCGCACGCTCAGCAAATTTGGCTTGGCCGGTGTGCGTCTGGGTTACATGATGGGCGCGAAAGAACTCATCGCCCAGGTGGACAAGGTGCGCCCGCCCTACAACATCAGCGTGCTCAACTACGAATGTGCGCTGTTTGCGCTCGAACATAAAGAGGTGTTTGCCGCGCAAGCCCTGGAAATACGTGCGCAGCGCGCTATGCTTTTGGGAGCGTTGCGCGCCATGCCGGGTGTCAAAGCGTGGGACAGCGACGCCAATATGATTCTGATTCGCACCGAGGGCGCGCCCGACCAAGCGCAAAAAGTGTTCGATGGATTGAAAGCCCGTGGCATTCTGGTCAAGAACGTTTCTAAAATGCACCCATTGCTGGCCAACTGCCTGCGCCTGACCGTTGGCACGGCCGACGAAAATAATCGCCTCTTGTCTGCCCTTACTGAAGCACTATGACCAACCACTCTTTGATGGAATTGCCCCCCAACCCACTGGCAGACCGCGTGGCCGATGTGGCGCGCAACACGGCGGAGACACGCATCCGGGTCAAGATCAACATCGACGGCACCGGCCAGTCGCGCTTGTCCACCGGCATTGGTTTTTTTGACCACATGCTGGATCAAATCGCCCGCCATGGTTTGATTGATCTGGATATTGAAGCCGAAGGCGACCTGCACATCGACGGCCACCACACCGTAGAAGACGTGGGCATCACCCTGGGCCAGGCGTTTCACAAAGCCATGGGCGACAAAAAGGGCATTCGCCGCTACGGCCACGCCTATGTGCCGCTGGACGAAGCGCTTTCGCGCGTGGTGATCGACTTCTCCGGCCGCCCCGGTTTGGAGATGAATATCCCCTTTACCAGCGGCATGATCGGCGCCTTGGACACCCAACTGGTACACGAGTTTTTTCAGGGCTTTGTGAACCACGCCTTGGTTACCCTGCACATCGACAACATCAAGGGTGTCAACGCCCACCACCAGGCCGAGACGGTGTTCAAAGCATTCGCCCGCGCCTTGCGTGCTGCGATAGAGCGCGACCCGCGCACGGCAGGCACCATCCCGTCCACCAAGGGCTCGCTCTAATTTAATGGCAAAATAGGCCGCTAGCCCTCGCCAAACGTGCGCGAGCAGCTACCAAATACATAGCATGACGAAAACAGTGGCAGTGGTGGATTACGGCATGGGCAACCTGCGTTCGGTGACGCAGGCGGTGGTTCATGCAGCGGCAGGCGCGGGCGTCGACGTGGTTTGGGCCCGCACCCCGGCCGAAGTGCTGGCCGCCGAGCGGGTGGTGTTGCCCGGCCAAGGTGGCATGCGCGACTGCATGCGTGAGCTGCACGACTCCGGCATGTTTGGCGCCGTGATGCACGCCGCAGCCCACAAGCCGCTGATGGGGGTGTGTGTGGGCATGCAAATGCTGCTTGACCATAGCCAAGAGCAAGACACGCCTTGCCTGGGCCTGATCCCGGGCGAGGTGATCAAGTTTGACGTGGCTGGGCAAACCCAACCCGACGGCAGTCGTTACAAGGTGCCGCAAATGGGCTGGAACCAGGTCTGGCACGACAACCACGGCGGCCCGGCCCACCCGGTGTGGGGCGAGGTGCCCGACGGCAGCTACTTCTACTTTGTCCACAGTTTTTATGCAAAACCGTCGGATGTGCGCCACAGCGCGGGCTTGACAGACTACGGCCAGCGTTTTTCTGCCGCCATTGCGCGCGATAATATTTTTGCTACCCAGTTCCACCCCGAGAAAAGCGCCGACCACGGGCTTGCTCTGTATCGCAACTTCCTTCACTGGAATCCCTAAAACCTACCGGTTCTTGCCGACATCATGCTGCTCATCCCCGCAATCGACCTGAAAGATGGTCACTGTGTTCGCCTCAAACAGGGCGATATGGACCAATCCACCACCTTTGGCGAAGACCCCGCGGTCATGGCCCGCAAATGGGTGGACATGGGGGCGCGCAGGCTGCACCTGGTGGATTTGAACGGTGCGTTTGCGGGGCATCCCAAAAACGAAGTCGCCATTCGCAAGATTTTGAAAGAAGTCGGTAGCGAGATTGACGTGCAGTTAGGCGGCGGTATCCGTGATTTGGACACGATTGAGCGTTACCTGGATGCCGGCCTGCGCTACGTCATCATTGGCACGGCGGCGGTTAAAAACCCTGGCTTTTTGCAAGACGCTTGCACCGCGTTTGGCGGCCACATCATCGTGGGGCTGGACGCACGTGACGGAAAAGTGGCCACCGACGGCTGGAGCAAGCTCACCCGCCATGACGTGATTGACTTGGGTAAGAAGTTTGAAGACTACGGTGTTGAAGGCATCATTTACACCGACATTGGCCGCGACGGCATGCTCAGCGGCATCAACATCGAAGCCACCGTCAAGCTGGCGCAGGCGTTGACCATCCCCGTGATTGCCTCGGGTGGGTTGTCCAACATGGCCGACATTGAAGCCTTGTGCGCTGTGGAGGACGACGGTGTTGAAGGTGTTATTTGCGGGCGCGCCATTTACAGCGGTGATCTGGACTTTGAAGCGGCGCAAGAGCGGGCTGACGAACTCAATGGCTAAAGACCACGGCCGCGTTTCTTCGGGATTCAGCGGCCTGGTTATTCTTCTCCGCAAATGTCCCCCGACCTGCGGTCTCCTCCTTTATTTTGCTGCGCAGAACACCCAGGCCACTGAATCCTGCAGTGTTGTCAGTACCCCATGCTAGCCAAACGAATCATTCCCTGCCTAGACGTGACCGGTGGTCGTGTTGTTAAAGGCGTTAACTTTGTTGAGTTGCGTGACGCGGGCGACCCGGTTGAAATTGCCGCGCGTTACAACGCCCAGGGTGCGGACGAACTCACGTTTTTAGACATCACCGCCACCAGCGATGGGCGTGATTTGATTTTGCACATCATCGAAGCCGTGGCCTCTCAAGTGTTTATTCCGCTCACCGTGGGCGGTGGCGTGCGCGAAGTGGCCGATGTGCGCCGCTTGCTTAACGCCGGGGCCGACAAGGTGAGTTTTAACTCCGCCGCCATTTCTAACCCTCAGGTGATTGAAGACGCCGCCGGAAAATACGGCTCTCAAGCCATTGTGGTGGCCATTGACGCCAAGCGCCGTTTTGGCGACGACATGATGGCGCGCGGTGAGGGCGGGGATGTATACAGCCACGGCGGGCGCAAAAACACGGGGCTCGACGCAGTGGTTTGGGCGACCGAGATGGCGCGCCGGGGTGCAGGCGAGATTTTGCTCACCAGCATGGACCGCGATGGCACTAAATCCGGCTTCGATCTGGCCCTGACCCGCGCCGTAAGCGATGCGGTCACCGTGCCGGTAATCGCCTCTGGCGGTGTCGGTTCTTTGGAAGACCTAGCCGACGGGATTACCAAGGGTGGGGCGGACGCTGTGTTGGCGGCCAGCATTTTTCATTACGGAGAATTCACGGTCGGACAGGCTAAAGCCTGCATGGCGCAGCGCGGTATACCGGTTCGGTTGTAGGCGTTCTTCTGTCTTGGCCGTTTTGTTGCGCTTGGGGCCTGCCGGAGTGGGACATTCCGGGGGGCTCATGGTGCCAAATGCGCACAAATCGCCCCCCGGAACATCCCACCCCGGCGAAAAGACGCTGTATCGGTATTCCCGGCGTCGAAAAACAGTAACGCTTGATTCAGCGTGTGGGGCATTGGGGGACGCCGATTTGTGCGCGTTTGGAACCATGAGGTGGCCCCCAATGCCCCACACGCT
>JBBRNS010000225.1:0-6218 GCA_038230175.1 Burkholderiales bacterium | reverse complement strand
TGAGTGCCTGATCAGTACTTTTAACGGTCAGCCTACCCAGCCTCAGTTGGCTTGGTGAGCTGAGTAGTTACAAAGTCTTTAAGAAAACCAACGCAAGCCCCCGTCTTATGGGCGGTTGCAGCTATGAGTTTTGTAGCGCTCTACGCATTCAATGTACCCTTCCCCGTCATCGTGCTGTGTGCGGCCGTCGTCGGTTGGCTGGGAGCGCGCTGGGTACCGGGGCAGTTCCGCACGACCGGTGGGCACGGTGCCTCCAAAGCGGTGGCTTTGGATCATGGTGCGCAAGACTGGGTCATTGGTGACAACACACCCACACCGGCCCATGCGCGCTTTAGCGCCCTGCGGCTAGCCCAGGTGGTGGCGGTGGGCGCTGCATTGTGGCTGCTGCCGATGGCGGCGCTGGTTCTTTGGCAGGGCTGGGACGCCACGCTGGCCCAGATGGCTTGGTTTTTTACCAAAGCGGCATTGTTGACCTTTGGCGGCGCCTACGCGGTGCTGCCCTATGTGTACCAAGGGGCGGTGGAACAGTTTGGCTGGCTCACGGGTGTGCAAATGATTGACGGCTTGGCTTTGGGGGAGACCACCCCGGGGCCGCTGATCATGGTGGTGGCCTTTGTGGGTTTTGTGGGGGGCTGGGCCAAAGCGGTGCTGGGGCCCGATGCGCTGTTTATGGGCGCCGCACTGGCCGCTGTGGTGGTGACTTGGTTTACCTTTTTGCCCTCGTTCATCTTCATTCTGGCGGGCGGCCCACTGGTGGAGTCCACCCATGGCAAGCTGCAGTTCACCGCACCCCTGACCGCGATTACCGCTGCGGTGGTAGGTGTAATTGCCAGTCTTGCTCTGTTTTTTATAGCGCACATCGCAATCAATCCGAGGGCTAGTGGCCTATTTGGCACACATATTGACGTCGTTGCCCTGGTGATTGCCGCTGCAGCCGCCCTGGCATTGCTGCGCTACAAGCAGGGCGTGATTCGGGTGATCGTGGCCTGCGCGCTGGCCGGTCTTTTGGCGCGTGTTTTGGGGTGGTCTTGATGGGGGAAACCAGGGGTATGGCAATGCCCATTGCCATGGCATGATGGTGGTCCATTTGCCCCTTTTGGGGCCCAGGAGAGCCGCATGAATGCCCGTATTCCCGCTTGTGCCTTGAACGCGGAACAAGCCCAATCCCAAATCAGTGCCCTGTGGGACGCGCAGATCGTCCCGCAGCTGCAAGACTACATCCGTATCCCGGCCAAGTCCCCCACGTTTGATGCCGACTGGGCCGCCCATGGCCATATCGACGCCGTGGTGCAGCACACGGCCGCGTGGATTGAATCGCAAAAGGTCAGTGGCCTCACCCTGGAAATCGTGCGCCTACCCGGGCGCACACCCGTACTGTTTTTTGAAGTGGCGGCCAGCCAAAGTACCTCCACCCAAACGGTGCTGATGTACGGCCACTTAGACAAGCAGCCCGAGTTCTCCGGCTGGCGCAATGATCTGGGGCCGTGGACCCCCAAGTTGGAAGACGGCAAGCTCTACGGGCGCGGTGGCGCGGACGACGGCTATGCGGCCTATGCCGCCATTGCCGCTATCCAAGCACTCAAATCCCAAAATGCCGCCCACCCGCGCATCGTCGGCCTGATCGAGACCTGCGAAGAAAGTGGCTCTTACGATTTGCTGCCCTACATTGACGTCCTTAAACCGCGCATGGGTGATGTGGGGCTGGTTGTGTGCTTGGATTCGGGTGCGGGTAACTACGACCAGCTGTGGGTCACCAGCAGCCTGCGCGGCACGGCCGGCGGGGTGCTCAAGGTCGAGGTGTTGACCGAGGGCGTGCACTCCGGTGATGCCAGTGGGCTGGTGCCGTCGAGTTTTCGGATCATGCGCCAAGTGCTCGACCGCCTGGAAGACAGCGCCACTGGCCGCTTGTTGCCTGCCAGCTTCTACTGCGAAGTGCCACCAGACCGCTTGCAGCAAGCGAAGGCTACTGCCGCAATATTGGGCGACGAGGTCCATAAGCGGTTCCCGTGGGCCCATTACGACTGCGCAGGCTCCAGCGCGTTTACCCTGCCCACCACCACCGACCCGGTGCAAGGCCTACTCAACCGCACCTGGATGCCCACGCTGAGCGTGACCGGGGCCGAGGGTTTGCCGGCGCTGGGCGATGCAGGCAATGTGCTGCGTCCTTACACCGCCTTCAAACTGAGCCTGCGCCTGCCGCCACTGGTGCAGGCCGATGTGGCTGTGCAAGAGCTCAAAGCCCTGCTGGAAGACAACGCGCCCTACCAAGCACGGGTCACGTTTGAGCATGCGGGTGGCGCCACCGGCTGGAATGCCCCCAGCCATGCCGCCTGGTTTGACGACGCGTTGCAAGCCGCGTCGCAGGCCCACTTTGGGGCGGACTGTGCCTACATCGGGCAAGGTGGAACCATCCCGCTGATGAATATGTTGTCTAAAGGCTTCCCCACCGCGCAAATGCTGGTGTGTGGGGTGCTGGGGCCCAAGAGCAATGCACATGGCCCCAATGAATTTTTGCATGTTCCCTATGCCAAGAAGCTGACTGCGGCGGTGGCCCAAGTGATCGCCCGTTTCCCCTAATTTTTTTGCCCGATTCCCCAGCCATGCCTGTTGACTCCATTCTTTCAACCTTTGTCGCCAGTGCCGGCGACCATGTGGTGGTGCAAGACTGGCCAGTTGAATCTGGCATTCCATTGCGCGGAACCGTGATCCTGGTGCATGGTTTGGGTGAACACGCTGGGCGCTACGACTATGTAGCGCGCCACCTGAATGCCTGGGGTTTTGCGGTGCGTGGTTATGACCAGTTTGGCCATGGTGAGTCGGGCGGTGTGCGTGGTGGTTTGCCCACGGACACCCACTTGCTGGACGACTTGGCCGACATGGTGGACAGCACCCGCGCCCGCATGCGCAAAGACACGCCCTTGATTTTGCTGGGCCACAGCATGGGTGGTGTTGTGGCCGCGCGTTTTGTGGCGCTGGGCATTCGGCAGGTGGATGCGCTTGTCTTGTCGTCACCCGCGTTGGACCCAGGTTTGAGCCGGTGGCAAAAGCGGCTGCTGCGGGTGCTTCACCGCATTGCACCGGGGCTGCGGGTTAGCAATGGGCTGAAGGTCAAGTACCTGTCGCACGACCCTGAGGTGGTGGCTGCCTACCGCGCCGACCCCTTGGTGCATGACCGCATCTGCGTGCGCCTAGCCCACTTTATTGCGTATTCCGGGGAGCAAATCATTGACGCTGCACCCGACTGGAAGGTGCCCACACTGTTGATGTACGCCGGGCACGATCGCTTGGTAAGTTCGGCCGGTAGCCGTCGGTTTGCCGCCGCAGCGCCACGGGCCAAAGTTAAGACGGTATGCTTTGAGCCCATGTACCATGAGATTTTTAATGAGCGAGACGCGGCCCCGGTTTATTTGGCCCTGCAGAATTGGTTGGACCGGATGTTTTGATGCCTGCCATGACACGAACCGCCCATCTTTCTAGCCGTTGGCGCAAGGGTTTGCCCCTGCGGTATACCGTGGCGATTGTCATGGTGCTGGGTGTTACATCGCCCGCACTGTTGTTGCTTGCAGTGGAGCAGCAGTTGGCACAGAAGTCGCAGCGTGCGTTGCTGGCACAGGCCGAGACATCCTTGCTTGCGATGGGGGCCGCCTCGGTGGCCGAGCCGTTGTGGGTGGTTAACCACGGCGCCGTGGATGAGGCTGCCGAGCGTTTGCTAGAAAACCCTTTGGTCGTCGCCGTCCGGGTAGACGAGGGCCTCGCCGCTGAACAAGGTGCTGTGCGTACGCGCAAGGGCTACGCGCTGCCCCTGGATGCCGAGACCGCCGCCGGACGGCTCAACCGCCGCGCGGATACGGTACAGCGTTCGGGCGAATCCCTGGGGACGGTGACCGTGTGGTTTGACGCCACCTTTGGCGACAGCCTGCTGCAGCAGCGGCGCAGCCAGATGCTTTGGCTGGTGGCCGCGCAAGTGCTGGCCAGCCTGGCGGTGCTAATGCCATTGTTGGTGTCGCGCGTGCTCAAACCGGTGGAGCGCCTCAAGACCCAGGCGTCGGCCCTGCTTGAGCGCGACCCGCACTTGGCGCACGCTGCATTCGCTTGGACCCGCCATGATGAGTTGGGCATGCTCGGGCGCCATCTGGTGCAGGTGCGCAGCCAGTTGGGTGAACTGTTTGGGCAACTCGAGAGTAAAAATGCCCAGCTGGAACAACTGGCCTTGTATGACCATTTGACGAACCTGCCCAACCGCACCCTTTTTGTGGATCTGGTTCAGCGGGAGATTCAGCAGGCGCACCGAAGTCAGCAACGGTTTGCCATTATGTTCATTGACCTAGACCGCTTCAAGGCGGTGAATGACAGCATGGGGCATGCCGCCGGCGACGCGGTGTTGGTGGAGATCAGCCGCCGCCTGCGCAATACGGTGCGCGAGGTTGACGTGGTCGGGCGCCAAAGTGGGGACGAATTTTTGGTGCTGGCGCGTGATGTGGCGCATTGGGAGTCGCTGGGTGAGGTGGCCGATCGCATCTTGCGTGAAGTTGAGGTGCCGGTGGCACTTGGCGCGTCGTTTGCACATGTGTCTGCCAGCATCGGCATTGCCCTGTACCCCGACGACGCAAGCGACTACGAAGCCCTGCTCAAGAGTGCCGACATCGCTATGTACCAAGCCAAGGCGCTGGGCCGGGCGCGGTACAGCTTTTTTCACGCCGAGCTCAATACCCAGTTGAAAGCGACTTTGGAATTGGAGCATGACCTGAGTGCGGCCATTGCCACCAACCAGTTGGTGATGCACTACCAGCCCCAGCTGGATGCGCAAACCGGCGAATTGGTGGGGGTCGAGGCCCTGGTGCGCTGGCAGCATCCCAAACACGGCTTGCTGTACCCTGGTGCCTTTATTGGCATGGCAGAAGCGTGCGGAAAAATCGCGGATATGGGCGTTTGGACCCTGCGCGAATCGTGCCGCCAGATGGCGCAGTGGAAAGCCCGCGGGATCAACGTGGGCGTCATGGGGGTCAACGTCTCGGCGCTGGAGTTTCGTGACCACCGCCTTTTGGACAGCGTACAGGCGGCCTTGGCAGAGAGCGGTATTGCCCCGCAAGACCTGGAGGTAGAAATCACCGAGAGCGTGTTGATGCAAGAGACCGACACCAGCCAGCGCATCATCGAGCGCTTACGTGCGCTGGGTGTGGGTATCGCGATTGATGACTTTGGCACTGGCTATTCGTCCTTGGCATACCTCAAGCGCTTAAAGCCCAACCAGCTCAAGATCGACCGCTCGTTTGTGAGCGACACAGCCACCGACAGCGACTCGCGCGCCATCGTCAAAGGCGTCGTGGGTCTGGCCACCGCGCTGGGCCTCAATGTGGTGGCAGAGGGTGTTGAAACGCAGGAGCAGTTGCAGTTTTTGCGCGAGAGTGGTTGCCATACCTTGCAGGGCTATTTCCTTGGCAGACCGGTTACTGTAGAGCAGCTAGAAGCGTGGATGGCGCGCCGCAGCCCTGGGCTTAATTCGTTTGTGTGACGGGTGCGTTGGCGGCATCGCGCCGATGTTGCGCCGCCAGCCACAGCAGCGCGGCGCCAGTGAGCAATACCGGTGGCAGTGACAGCCAGTTAAGCAGGGCCCAGCCCTGCGTGGTGACCAGTGCCCCAGAGGCGAACCCACTGATCGCCATGACCGCAAAAACGCAAAAATTGATGGCTGCCTGTGCGCGGTCTTTTTCTTCAGGTCGATAGGCACCCAGGGCCAGCGTAGTACTGCCGGTGAACAGAAAATTCCAGCCTACGCCCAGGAAAAATAGCGCTACCGTGAACTGGTGCAGCGCAACCCCGGTGAGTGCGATGGCAATGGCAACCAGGTTCAGAACCACGCCCGCACCCATCACCGGCAGAGTGCCCCAACGCTTGATCCACCCGCCGGTGAAGAAGCCGGGCGCAAACATGCCAATCACATGCCACTCCAACACCAGGGCGGTGTCTTCAAACGCCAACCCGCATTGCTGCATGGCCAGCGGTGTGGCCGCCATCAAAAGGTTCATCACGCCGTAACCGAGCGCCGCACTGGCGCAGGCCACTGCAAAAACCGGTTGGCGCAGAATCGTTCCCAATGGGCGCCCGCCCGCGGCGCCGACGGCTGTCGGCACATTTCCTGGAAAGCGAACAAAGGCCATGAGCACCATGGCCAGCAGCGCCACAGCGGCCAAAATAACGTAGGCGCCGGCAAATGGCAC
>JBBRNS010000224.1:0-6338 GCA_038230175.1 Burkholderiales bacterium | reverse complement strand
GTGGTGGCGTCGGTGCTGCATCGCCGCTCAGCCAAGCTGGGCACGGCGCGTATCAAGCAAGAGCTGCAAAGCAAAGGCTTGGCGCCTGAGGCGGTGCTGGAGGCGGTGGACCAATTGCGCGCCACCGAGGTAGAGAGGGCGCGCGAAGTCTGGCGCAAGAAGTTTGGTTCCCCAGCAGTGGACGCGGCTGAGCGTGGCAAGCAGATGCGCTTTTTGGCCAGTAGGGGCTTTGGCGGCGACGCGATTCGCAAGGTGGTGTCAGGGGCGTGGGATTGGGATGGCGAGGACGATGAATGACCAAAGTTGTTTCAAATACGCCCCCCAAACGGGTAAGACAAAAGGCGAGATGAGATACACCTGACCGCACACAACAAAAATCCCTCACAGCACCCTGCCGATCTGGCGTGGTTGGTGAGGGGTTTTAAATCGCAGCCCCTTTAGTCAAGGCAATGTAACGGTGGGGCTGATGGCCAAGCAGCAATAAAAGTCAGGGCCATTTTGGCCTCTAGCCCTCGTCGAATATGCGTAAGCAGCTATAAAAAATATAGCGAGTAACGGCGTCGGATGCGCCTAAATAACCTGCTTAGCTCAAAGCCCCAACATGAGTTTGAGGTTTTGCACTGCAGCGCCCGACGCGCCCTTGCCCAAGTTGTCCAAGCGTGCCACCAGCACCGCGTGGGCGAAGCCATCGGCCTTGGCGTCGTTGCCAAACACGCGCAGTTCCATCTTGTTGGTGTCGGCTAAGGCTACGGCGTCGAGTTTGAGGTCGGTGGAGGGGGCCTCGACCGTGACCCATTCGCTGCCGACATAGTGCTTCTTGAGGGCGTCGTGCAGGTCTTGGGCGGTGGGTTGGCCGGGCAGGGTGTCCAGGTGCAAGGGCAACTGCACCAGCATGCCCTGGCGGAAGTTGGCTACCGATGGCACAAACAGCGGCCTGCGGGTCAGGCCCGTGTAACACATGATCTCAGGAATGTGTTTGTGCTTGAGGCCCAAGCCATACAACTCCATCGCTGGCGCAGTGCCCGCTTCGTAGGCTTCAATCATGGGGCGTCCGCCACCGGAATAGCCGCTGACCGACGGCAGGCACACGGGGAAGTCTGTTGGCAGCAGACCCGCGTCTACCAATGGGCGAATCAAGGCAATGGCGCCGGTGGCATAGCAGCCGGGGTTGGCCACGCGCTGGGCCTGGGCCACTGCGGCGCGTTGTGAGGGTACCAACTCTGGGAAGCCATAGACCCAGCCCGGCGCCGTACGGTGGGCGGTGGACGCGTCGATGATGCGCGGACCGGGGCGGCCGGTCTCTGCGGCGATGGCGTCGACCATCGCAACCGATTCAATGGCGGCGTCGTCGTGCAAACACAAGACCACCAGGTCGGCTTGGGCGATCAAGGCGCGCTTGGCGCCGGCGTCTTTGCGCAGGGCGGGGTCAATGCTGATGAGCTGGACACCGGGCAAGTCTTGCAGGCGTTCGCGAATTTGCAGGCCTGTGGTACCGGCTTCGCCGTCGATAAAGATTTTTTTCATGGGTCGTGGCGGCAATCGGCCGATGTCGGTAAAGAGGGGGCGGTTTAGGCGGCGGCTTGTAAGTTAGCTACAAGGTTGCCAGATTGCAACATGATACATTTCCCGCTCCACGTGTCCACTGCCATGGGCCACGCAAATACGTGCGGTTCTATGGCGAATCCCTCCAGCTCCACAAGAGATGCTATGAAAATTCACGAATACCAAGGCAAAGAAATTTTGCGCCAATTCGGCGTCCCGGTGCCCCGCGGCATCCCCGCCTTCACCGTACAAGAGGCCGTTGAAGCCGCGCAAAAGCTGGGCGGCCCAGTTTGGGTGGTCAAGGCGCAAATTCACGCCGGTGGCCGCGGCAAAGGCGGCGGCGTCAAGGTCGCAAAAACCATCGATGACGTCAAGCGCATTGCAGGAGAGATCTTGGGCATGCAGCTCAAGACCCACCAAACCGGCCCCGAAGGTCAAAAGGTGCGCCGCCTGTACATCGAAGATGGCGCCGACATCCAAAAAGAGTATTACGTCTCTGTGGTCACCGACCGTGATACCCAAAAGATCGCTTTTATCGCATCCAGCGAAGGCGGCATGGACATTGAAGAAGTGGCCCATTCCCACCCCGAGAAGATCATCAAGGTGTTTGTGGATCCATTAATTGGTTTGACCGGCGCACAGGCGCAAGAAATTTCGGACGGCATCGGCATGCCGGCCGAATCCAGCGCGCAGGCCATGGACGTGCTCCAGAAGCTCTACAAGTGCTACATGGATACCGACGCATCCTTGGTGGAAATCAATCCCCTGAACCGTGACGGCAAAGGCAATGTGATGGCCTTGGACGCCAAGTTCAACTTTGACCCCAACGCGCTGTTTCGCCACCCTGAGATCGTGGCCTACCGCGATCTGGACGAAGAAGATCCGGCCGAAGTGGAAGCGAGCAAGTTCGACCTGGCGTACATCAGCCTGGATGGCAACATCGGCTGTTTGGTCAACGGTGCGGGTCTGGCCATGGCCACGATGGACACCATCAAGTTGTTTGGCGCAGAGCCCGCCAACTTCTTGGATGTGGGCGGCGGTGCCACCCCCGAGAAGGTAACCGAAGCCTTCAAGATCATGCTTAAAAACCCCAAGGTCAAGGCCATTTTGGTCAACATCTTCGGCGGAATCATGAAGTGCGACACCATTGCCACCGGCATCATCACCGCGTGCAAAGCCACCAACCTCAATGTGCCGCTGGTCGTGCGCATGAAGGGCACCAACGAAGTGTTGGGTAAACAGATGTTGGCCGACAGTGGTTTGCCCATCATCTCGGTGGACACGATGGCAGATGCCGCGCAGGCGGCCGTTAAAGCGGTGAAAGGTTAATCAAAATGTCCATCTACATCAACAAAGATACCAAAGTCATCACCCAAGGCATTACTGGTAAAACCGGCCAGTTCCACACCGAAAAGTGCCAGGAATACGCCAATGGCAAAAATTGCTTTGTGGCGGGTGTGAACCCCAAGAAGGCGGGTGAATCCATCTTCAATATCCCGATCTACGGCTCGGTCAAAGAGGCAGCCAGCGAAACCGGTGCCACGGTGTCGGTCATTTACGTGCCGCCTGCCGGTGCTGCGGCTGCAATCTGGGAGGCCGTCGAGGCTGATCTGGACTTGGCGATTTGTATTACCGAAGGCATCCCCGTGCGCGACATGCTCGAAGTGCGCAACCGTATGAAGGCCAAAGAGGCCGCTGGTGGCAAAAAAACCTTGCTGCTGGGCCCCAACTGCCCCGGCCTGATAACGCCCGACGAAATCAAAATCGGCATCATGCCGGGCCACATCCACCGCAAGGGCCGTATTGGTGTGGTCAGCCGCTCCGGTACCCTGACTTATGAAGCCGTCGCGCAGTTGACGGAAATTGGTCTGGGCCAATCCAGTGCAGTCGGCATTGGTGGAGACCCCATCAATGGTTTGAAGCACATTGATGTCATGCGTGCCTTTAACGACGACCCCGACACCGATGCGGTCATCATGATTGGTGAAATTGGCGGACCCGACGAAGCCGAGGCCGCCCGTTGGTGCAAGCTCAACATGAAAAAACCCATCGTTGGCTTCATCGCTGGCGTGACAGCACCGGCTGGCAAACGCATGGGCCATGCGGGTGCCTTGATCTCTGGCGGTGCCGACACGGCCGATGCCAAATTGGCGGTGATGGAAGAGTGCGGTTTCAAGGTCACACGCAATCCGTCAGAGATGGCGCGCTTGCTCAAGGCGATGCTCTAAGCCCGCCGTAGGGCATAGGCCCTACGCAAAGTCGCCGTATTGGGTGGCGCATTTTGAAACCGGCTTGCCCTAAGGGACAATCCGGTTTTTGTTTTTTGGCTGCGGCCTTGGCCTGCGCGCGTTCTGAAAGCCACCATGGAAGAATTTCTCACAGCCCACTTTTGGGTGGCCGTTGGCCAGATCATCATGATTGACGTCCTGTTGGGGGGCGACAACGCTGTCGTCATCGCGCTGGCCTGCCGCCAGCTGCCTGCGCACTTGCGGGTCAAAGGCATTTTGTGGGGCACTGCGGGTGCCATTGTGCTGCGCGTCGTACTGATTGCCTTTGCATTGACCCTGTTGCAAGTGCCTTATCTAAAACTGGTGGGTGCGGGATTGTTGATGTGGATTGGCATCAAGTTGCTGGCCCCGCCCGATGAAGACGGGCATTCCAACATTCAAGGGAGCGACAAGCTGTGGGCGGCGGTTAAGACCGTCATCGTGGCCGACCTGGTCATGAGTATTGACAACGTGATCGCTATCGCTGGTGCTGCCACAGGAGCGGGCGAGTCGCACCAGCTCGTCCTGGTGATATTTGGCCTGCTGGTGAGTATTCCCATCATCATTTGGGGCAGCCAGTTGGTATTGAAGCTGATGGACCGCTTTCCGATCATCATCACCATTGGCGGCATGCTGCTGGGTTGGATTGCCGGCACGATGGCCCACAGCGACCCTGCTTTGCGCGACTGGATTGCTCAACCCCCCCCTGTGAGCTATGCCATGGGTGTGCTGGGCGCTGGTTTGGTGTGGGGGGCGGGCTTACTCTTGAAGAGAGCCGCGAAGCGACCCGCCTAAGCGGCATGTTGTAAAAGTGCGCGCATTGTGGCAAATCGGCGCTTGCGTGCAGAAGTACCTTGTCCTTGTCGAATCCATCTGGTAACGTAACTGCTTGCCCTGATTGAAGGATCGGGGGACCTTCTAATGCGCCGGTGCTGTGAGTCTGCGCCGCGGCACAACTGGGCTAGGGGGCCATTTGGCGAAGTCTTCTACATCGCGTTCTATTTCGTTCTGGCGCACCGATTGGTTTGCTGGCGTCGCCATTGTGCTGGCGGTTTTGGTGTTGCACGGCTTGACCGACGTGATGGGTGGAATAGAGCGTCGTTTTTATGACATCGCCAGCACAAGCACCAGCCGACAACCCTCAGCTCGTATTGCGGTCATCGCTATTGACGACCAAAGTATTGCCAACATTGGGCGTTGGCCATGGCAGCGCGATGTGCATGCCAAGTTGATTGATTTGCTGGCTGCAGCCAAAGCCAAAACCATTGTCCATACTGCGTTCTTTTTCGAGCCGCAGGTTGATCCGGGCTTGGTCTATATCCGCAAAATGAAAGACGTGCTGTTGGCCACGCAGGCGGTTGCTGAGCCTGATGCACCGGGCGCCAATCACGAACAGTTGGGTGAAATCATTGCCGAGGCCGAGGTGGCGCTGGATACCGATGCGGTGCTGGCCAACAGCATCAAAAACGCCGGCAATGTGTTATTGCCGGCGGTCTATGTCTTGGGCGAGCCTTTGGGTAATCCAGATGCGCCGTTGCCACCCTATGCATTGCAAAGCACGGTAGACGATCCCAGCGGGTTTTCGATTTCAGCGACCCGCGGGCAGCAGCCGATTGCGTCCATCGGTTCGGTGGCAGCGGGCGTGGGTCATTTGAACCAATTTCCGGATGTGGATGGCGCCGTGCGCTTAGAGCCACTGCTGATCAACTACTACGGCAAAGCAGTGCCCTCCATGGCCTTGCTGGCGGCGGCCAAGAGTCTGAATTTGTCGGCCGACGATGTGCGCCTCAATGTGGGACGGTCAGTGCAAGTCGGCAAACTTCAGGTTAAGACCGACGCATCCGCTTTGATGCTGCCGCAGTTTTACAAGGGGCACGATGGCAAGCCTGCGTTTGCGGTGGACTCGTTTTATGACGTGTTGACGGGCAAGATCCCTGCCGAGAAATACGCCGACAAGATTGTCATCATCGGCGCCACGGCAGCGGGTGTTGGTGTGCAGTTCCCGGTGCCGGGCAATCCGGCTTTGTCTCCGGCAGAGACCATTGCCCATATTACATCCAGCATTTTGCAAGAGCATTTCATCGTGCAGCCGATCTGGAGCATTTGGGCTTCATTGGGTGTGTTTTTGCTGGTTGCTGCGTACGTGATTGCTGCTTTGCCACGATTGAGTGCTGGCATGGCAGCACTCTGTACTGCTACGATTTTTGCCGTGCTGCTGGTGGTGGAGTTCGCGTTGCTATCGGTGTCCGCCACTTGGCTGCAATTGGTGCTCCCAGCGTCGTTGTTGGTACTGGGCCATTTGGCCCTGACCACCAAACGCTTCTTGGTGACCGAGGCTGGCAAGGTCAAATCCGACGAAGAATCCGCCGAGACCAATCGCATGATGGGTTTGGCCTTGCAAGGGCAGGGCCAGTTAGATATGGCTTTTGACCGATTCCGCCGTGTGCCATTGGGCCTGGCGGTGATGGAAAACCTGTACAGCCTGGCGATGGACTTTGAGCGCAAACGCCAGTTCAACAAGGCGCAGGC
>JBBRNS010000223.1:0-6353 GCA_038230175.1 Burkholderiales bacterium | reverse complement strand
TCTGCTGGCGGGCGCAAGCAACGTGCTGCTCCCAAATCTTGGCGGTCATCTTCATGCTTGTTTCTCCATCTGAATTTAGATGGGCCAAGCGTGCGCAATTCAGGGATGACTGACAAGGTTGGGGTTCATGGAGCGCTTACTGATCAACAGTCCGTCCGTGACAACATATGGCTGCCAGTCAGCGCCCTTGCTGTACACACCGCCGTTGTGGGTGAGCATGTCTTCTACCAAAAAAGGCACGATGGTTGTCAGGCCTACGGCGGCTTCCTCGGAGTTGGTGAACCCAGTGACTTTTTTGCCTTTGACGACAGACTGTCCGTCGGCGGCCTTGGGGTGGCGCAAAACGGCAGGAGCATGGCAAACGGCGGCCACAGGTTTGCCGGCTTGCAGCATGGTTTCAATCAGCGCGATAGAGGTAGCATCTTCGGCCAGATCCCACAGGGGACCATGGCCACCGGGGTAAAACACGGCATCAAAGTCGGCCGCTTTTACGTTTTTCAAGACTAGGGTGCTGGCCAGCACGGCTTGTGCAGCGGCATCGACCTTGAAGCGACGGGTGGCATCGGTTTGTGAACCCGCGTCATCGCTCTTCGGGTCTAGCGGTGGCTGGCCGCCCAGGGGCGACGCCACCGTGATGACCGCGCCCGCGTCCTTGAATGCGTAGTAGGGGGCCGCGTATTCCTCTAGCCAAAAGCCGGTTTTGGCACCGGTGTTACCAAGTTGGTCGTGTGAGGTTAAAACCATCAGAATTTTTTTCATTGTGTTGCCTTCTAGCGTTGTTAAGAGGTGGGACGTGTAATGGGCGATTCAGTCTTTGGCGACGCGAACGATCAGCTTGCCGAAATTTTTGCCGTCTAGCAAGCCGATGAAAGCTTGGGGCGCGTTCTCCAGACCGTCGACGATGTCTTCGCGGAACTTGATCTTTCCTGCGGCAAGCCATTGGCCCATGTCCTTGGCGAACTCGGGGTAGCGGTGGCCGTAGTCATCAAAAATGATGAAGCCTTGCATGCGGATGCGCTTGGTCAGCAAGGTGCGCATCAGCACGGATGTGCGATCAGGCCCTTCAGGCAGGCTGGTGGCGTTGTAGTGGGCGATCAGGCCGCACACCGGCACGCGAGCGCCGGTGTTGAGCAGCGGTAGAACGGCGTCAAACACTTTTCCGCCGACGTTTTCAAAATACACGTCGATGCCCTTGGGGCAAGCCGTTGCCAGCAGTGAGGCCAGGTCAGGGCTGTGATGGTCAATGCAGGCGTCAAAGCCCAACTCGTCCACGGCCGATCGGCACTTGTCCGCGCCACCCGCAATACCGACCACGCGGCAGCCCTTGAGCTTGGCGATCTGGCCGACCACGGAGCCTACAGCGCCAGTTGCAGCGGCCACCACTACGGTTTCGCCGGCTTTTGGGGCGCCAATATCCAGCAGCCCCATGTAGGCGGTGAACCCGGGCATACCCATCACACCCAGCGCGTAAGACGGGCGTCCCATCTTGGGATCCAATTCTGTCAGGCCAGTGCCGTCAGAGATGGCAAAGTCTTGCCAGCCGGTGTAGGCCAACACCCAGTCACCTGCGGCGAATTTGTCGTTCTGGCTACTCTCCACACGGCACACGGTCGCACCTACCATGGGCTCGCCCACCGCGACGGCGGCGGCGTAACTGGCGGCATCGCTCATGCGGCCGCGCATGTAGGGGTCTAGCGAGAGGTACACGGTGCGCAGCAGCATCTGGCCGGGGCCCACAGGAGGGACGGCCGTTTGGGCTAGGTTGAAGTTGGCGGCCGTGGGCGCGCCCACGGGGCGCGAGGCCAGTTGAATCTGGCGATTGTGGGTGGTCGATTGGGTCACGGTGAAATCCTTTCAATGAATGGGGAATGGCAAGTGGCCTTACAGCGCGGCTTCAAGAATGCGGCGGCTGATGGCCGGAGTGATGTCGCGGTGCTCGCTGAGCTGCGTCATGCCGTGTTCTTGCAACTGGCTAATGACGGCGTCGACGTCATTGGCGCCCAAACCATAGTCCTTTAGGCGGGTGGGGATGCCCATTTGCTCGAAAAAGGCCCGGGTTTTTTCAATAGCGGCCGTGATGCGATCCTCGTCCGTGCCAGTGGTGATGCCCCACACCCGGTCGCCGTACTGCAACAACTTATCGCGCTTCTGCACGCGGCGCTCTTGCAGCAGCGAAGGCAGCACGATGGCCAGCGTGCGGGCGTGGTCGATGTTGTGCAAGGCCGTCAATTCGTGGCCAATCATGTGGGTGGCCCAGTCTTGCGGCACACCCGCACCAATCAAACCGTTCAGGGCCAGTGTGGCGGTCCACATAAGGCTGGCGCGGTCGTCATAAACGGGCTCTGGGGCTTTCAGCAGGCGGGGGCCAACTTCCACCAAAGTCTGCAGCAGGCCCTCGGCAAAGCGGTCTTGCACCGGCGCGTTGGCCGGGTAGGTCAGGTATTGCTCAATGGTGTGCACAAAGGCATCGACGACGCCGTTGGCGATTTGTGACATCGGCAAGGTGTAGGTCTTGGTTGGATCCAGCACCGAGAACAAGGGAAACACCTTGGCGCTGTGAAAGGGCCGTTTGGCAGCAATGTCGCGGCGGGTGATAACGCCCCCGTTGTTCATCTCAGAGCCCGTGGCGGGCAGGGTCAGCACGGTGCCAAAGGGGATAGCCTTGGTGATCTTGCCACCCCAGCTCAGAACGATATCCCATGGATCGCCCTCAAACAGTGCGGCGGCAGCTATAAATTTAGTAGCATCAATTACCGAGCCTCCGCCCACGGCCAGTAGGAAGTTGAAGCCGCCGTCGCGCACTTGCTTGACCGCTTCCATCGCGTTTTCAAAGCTGGGGTTGGGCTCAATGCCGCTGAACGTGGCATGTGAACGCTCGCCCAGCGCCGTGCGCACCTCCGCCAGCGTGCCTGTTTTTTCCGCACTGGCACCACCGACCAAGATCAAAACTTTGGCGTCAGCGGGAACCAACTTGGCGATATCGGCAATGCGATTTTTGCCAAAGACGATGTGGGTGGGGTTGTGGAAATCAAAGTTCAGCATGGCAGTCCTTAGGGTTGGTGTTATTCAGAACACAAGAGAGTAAAAAATAGACCGGTCAATAAAACCGACGGCGGAAAACAGAAGCCAAAGTCCCAATGGCTTATGCGTGTGGGCCCAGCAAGGCGTCGGTGCTGCGCAGGGCGTGGTCAAAGGGGCTGCTGTCACGGCGCAGTTTGGCCAGCAAACTGGCACCCAGCCACATCGCGTAAAGCGTCAGTGCCGTGTCGTTGGCCACCAGCGTGGGGGCGACCGACCCGTCGGCGCGGGCTTCGTCTAGGCACTGCGCAATGCGTTGCACCACGCGGTCTGTGCCGCTACGCAAGGTCAGTCGCATGGCTTCAGAAATGTCGGCCACCTCGGCGCTGAGTTTGACTATCAAGCACTTGGGGTTGGCATCACGCGCACTGCCGTCAGCCGCAATGCCGCATTGCGCAACATTCCAAAGCGACCAGTAGCGCATCAAGCGGACGCGGGCCGACGTGCCGTCATCGCTGAGCAGGGCGTCCAAGCGGGTCAAGTAGCCGTTCATATAACGGGTCAGCAACTCTTCGCCAAAACGTTCTTTGGAACTGAAGTAGTGGTAGAACGAGCCCTTGGGCACATTGGCTGTGCTCAGAATCTCTGACAGACCCACACCGACAAAGCCTTTGGTCGCGATCAAGCGCTCACCGCAATCGAGGATGTGGTGTTTAGCGCTGCATTGTTCGGTGAACATAGATTGATTACGCCACAAATAGACCGGTCGTCTAGTGGGCGTTTATTAAACCCTGCCGAGTGCGGGGGGTATTCCTAAAAAAGATGGCGGCTAATCCAAGCGACGCCACGCGCTATAAATCCAAAAATGAAATATATTTACAATACAATTCATTAACGGACGAAAATTTCCTTCGGAACGAAAGCAAAGGAATGACAGCCATGCGCACCACCCACGCACCCAAGGCAGTGTCGGTAGCAGACGTGGAGACCGGCAGATCCGCGCTGCGTGTGTTCTTCAAACTGGCAGCGGAGTGGGGCTTAACCTCGGCGCAAGAGGAAATCTTGCTCGGTGTTGGACGCACCTCGTTCTACGAATGGAAGGCAGGCAATGTGCGATCGGCTTTGGACAAGCATGTCTTAGAACGCCTAAGCTATATTTTTTCGATTTATGGTGCCTTGCAAATTTTGATCCCGATTTCAGAACGCGCCAATCAGTGGGTGAAAGCAGCGAATTCGGCGCCGCTGTTTGGCGGCGCAAGCGCGCTGGAACGCATGTTGGGCGGCCAGGTAGGTGACCTGAAGGTGGTTGCAGACTACTTAAACGCCCAACGCGGCGGAGATTTTTCTTGACCACACCGCGGCGGGTCGAGCTGGATTGGAATCCTACTTACCGCCTCATTCCAAGCCGATTTCCGCCCATAGGTCTGTTTGACCGCGTGGCAGACCCGGCTGATTTGGACGCCATTTTTGCCATTCAAGCCCTAACCAACCCCCGGTTGCGCGACGAGATTGGCGAGATTTCTCTCGTGGCACGGGAAGACCGGGTAGTAGGCAGCGGCAGTTCGGTGGTCATGGCTGCGTTTTGCCATTTGAACCCCAACGGATCGCGTTTCTCGGATGGCACCTGGGGTGTCTATTACGCAGCGTCTAGTTTAGAAGTGGCAGTGGTCGAGGTGAGCCACCACCGCACACAATTCCTGCGGGCAACGGCGCAATTGCCGATGGATATCGATATGCGGTGTTATGTCGCACACGTCACCAAACCGCTGCACGACTTGCGTCCAAAATCATGGAAGCACATGCATGCCCCCGACGCTTATGGCGAGCCCCAGACCTTTGCAAAGACACTGCGGGCCCAGGGCGCCTGGGGCGTGGTGTACAACAGTGTGCGCAGCATAGGTGGCCAGTGTGTGGCGGTGTTAAGGCCCACGGGTGTCGAGCTGCCCGTCAAGCCGGGGGTGCATATAGGCTTACGCTGGGACGGCGAGAAGATCAGCGATTGGTACAAAAAAACGGGGCTGGTTCATCTGGGCGTTGTCCCTCGCGCGTAAATCAGGACTCACCATCCAGAAAGGTCGCTATGTCGTTGCATTCGCCGGCAAGCTGTGGGGGCATTTCAATTCAAGCCGTTTAGTATTGCCATTTACAAACTGGAATAACAATGCCAAACAGGAGTCAATGGCTCAATGACTGACTTATTGCGACGCTTGATGCGCATATGGATTTTTGCGCTCTTTGGGGCCATTTTTCTGATGCTGCTGCTTGTCGGTGGCTTGGGTATGTTGGTGCTCATGGTTTGGTCGCTTGTGACCGGAAAGCGACCCGTTGCATTTGTTCATTTTTCAAATATTTTGCGGGCCTCACAAGGTTTTCGTGACGGAAGATGGCCCTCGGCCGGAGCACACCGACAAGACGCCAATGCCAACGTGGTGGATGTGCAGGCGCATGAGGTGCGCAGCACCTTGGAAGACCGTCGTTAGACCATTGGCACGCCCGTGTTTGAATTGTTTTCTGCGCATTTGACTTGGTTTGCCGTTGCATACCAAGTCCCATCGGTTCTGGTTGGGCTGCTGATCAAGGCGATTTTTCCCCACCCACTATTGCGCGCCCTATTTGTGCTCCCTGGGACAATGGTTCATGAGCTGCTGCATTTGGTCGTGGGGGGCATTACCAACGCCAAGCCGGCGTCCTTCTCTCTGTTGCCACGCAAGGGCACCGGCGGTCAATGGGTTCTGGGGTCTGTTGGTTTTACCAATATTCGCTGGTACAACGCGGCCTTGGTAGGCCTTGCGCCCTTGCTGGCCCAGCTAATCGCCCTATTTTTTGCGCCTGCATATGGACACTGGTCGGTATCGAAGGTGGATTTTGCGTACTGGGCGATTACGGGGCCCATTTTTGCGATGTGTTTGCCAAGCGGGGTCGATGTCAGATTGGCTGCCCGGTCATGGTTTCCCATGTGCTTAATTGCGGGCGTGGTGATTTGGATCTACTGGTTTCGTTAAAGTGGCGCTTTGCCGCCGCATCCCATTGGTATTGAAATTACACGGATAAATTCATGGCATACGAACCACGCCTCACACGCGACCTGCGACAACTCTTGCAGAGCCAACGCATTGGGGCCCTTGGAACGCTCAATGACGACGGCACGCCATTTGTCTCCATGGTTCCCTATGCCATTGAGCCCACCAGCGCTTGCCTCGTTCTGCATGTAAGTGGGTTCACTACTGTCCGGTTAAAAGTCGAACAAAATCAACTGGTTACAGATGGGTAGGGGGTCAATTTGGGATCGATCGGGCTGCAAGGCGCATGACAGCTGGGTTTTCTCAAAAATAGAG
>JBBRNS010000222.1:0-6412 GCA_038230175.1 Burkholderiales bacterium | reverse complement strand
GGGCCGCTCCAGCGGCAAGTCAATGCTGGGGTTGAGCGCATCCACATCGTGTACCGGGCCGGGCGGCACATGGTCGCGCAGGCACAGCGCCTTGGCCTCAATGCCGTGCAGCAAGTCCATGATGCGGCGATTCTCCAGCCAAGCCTGATCGTCCAGAAAGCGGCGCAACTGCTGTGACAGCAAGGCCACGGTGCGCTGCGCATGGTCACCCGCTTGCAGCCAGTCGTGGTGGACGCGGGCAAGTCGCTTGTCAGGCAACAAGGCCACTACAGGTGGCAAAGCCAGCACCCGCTCTAGCAGCGTACCCAGCTCTTCCTGACGCGACTGGGACATTAAAAAGTCCCAGAAAGCCCGAAAGCTCTTGCCCTGGTCGGACTCGGTGATGGCATCACGCTCACCCATGATGTCTTGCAGCAAGGCCCCCCGGCCTTTGGGTTTGTCCGGGGTTTGGATGCCTTTGACCTGGGCGCTGCCATCCCACATCGCCACACGCTCGCGCACTTTTCTGTCGAGCATGCGAAAGTTCTGCTCGACCTGCCGGAAGTCACCCAGCAGCTCTTTGGCGAGTCTGTCAAATTGCTGAAAACGGTCTTTGACAGCGGTGTCGTCCAGCAACGGCATGTGGCCGCCAAGTACCTGTGCAATTTCAGCATCCAGGGCATCGCGCCGCCGATGCAGCTCGGCCAGCCGCGTTTCAGGGTTGGTGTCGCTGCCCTGGCTCATTTGTTTGAGCAGCTCAAACAGCATCAACAGCCGCGACTCGGTACCCACAAAGGCGCGTTCAGACAGGCTGGAGAGCCAGGCCAGCGCCCGCTCTGTCGCCGGGGTCAGGTCAAAATGCGGCTCATCAAGGCCAGGCGGGTAAAACTTGCGCAGCCAGCCCTTGTCATTCGCTGCCCAGTCGTTCAGGTACTCCACCGCCGATTTGGGAAACTTAGGCGCTGCTGCGTCCGAGGTCTGCTCATGAATGCCGTACAGCGTGTCATTCAATGCCTCGACCAGCCCGGCCTGCGGCATGACCCGGACATTCGGCGCAATGAAGGCGCGGTGCAAAAAACTGGCCACCAAAGGCGCATGCTCAGCCGCCAGCAAGCGCCAGGCCGGGTGCTGGCGGCGCAGGGCTTCGAGGGTGCTGTAGTCCAGGCGCATGGTTTCGTCAACATTCTTTTTTAAAAGTCTGCGAAGCAAGTTCGCGTCGCCATCACACAGCACTTCATACCGTCACCGCGCCTGCGCTTGAGTGCTGACTTGCACCACTGACGCGTGGCCGAATAAATATTTCAACGTCCCGGTTTAACAAGGTGATGTAGTGCAATAGCCGTTCGCTTGAAAACCGGCCCAATTTGTAATGCTTTAGCTCTGATATATGAGGCTGCGCAATGCCCATGCGTTTGGCGGCAGCGGCCTGGGTCAAGCCTTCAGCGGCGAGCAGATCGTTTAAACGCACAGCCAATTGAACCCGCAATTGACGCTCTTCAGGGTCGGGCAAATTCAAATCTGTAAATACATTGCCTGCACCTGACTCAACCTCATGAACCATCGACCCGGCAGCTTGGGGTTTGGTTTTAGAGGTCATGTTGAGCCATGAGCCGCCAGTGACGGAAAAAAGTCTTTTGTGGATACGGTGCCCCAATGCAAAGATTCTTGTTGTTTGGTTGGTAACACTTTTAAAGTATACCTAGTCAGGTATGTTTACAAGTCATCGCCTTGTCCAGCGAGGTATGCGCCTGAAGGGCCAGGGACCCTCTGCTATCGGCTTGGTCATCCAAAGATGGTGATCGACATGGACGGGACAGAACTGCGCACGATTGCGCACGATTGCGCAGCTTCAGCAATGTCTGGCCGCAACGCCAGCGCGGCAATCAGGGCGTCAAGTCAGGCCCTGCAGATAGAGGCAAAGACTGGACTATTCACCACGATGACTATCTTTTTGATAGCTAGAGGCGTACGCAAATAATGCCGCAACGGCTTGTTTGGCACTAAAGATAGCTACCGGATTTTCACCAGCCCCGTCGCCCGGGGATCGCTTCCCCCAACGATCTTCAAACATTCTGTCAACGAGTGCCGCGCAGCATGGGCTGCTCCTAAAACGCAGCCTCCGGCCTTGTGAATAGCGCGGTGTACAGCGGCAACTTCAGGCTCTGAAAAAGCGTGGACTGGATGGCTCGGGTTCATTGGATAGCCCTGCTGCGGCAACCAGAGAGACAAACAGGGCCGCCCGTCCGATTCCAGCGATCCTATTTTCGCAATCAACGGGTTGCCGCACCGGATCAATTTCCCCACATGTTTTGCAAGCGCCCGGCGATCGTTTTGAAAGAGTAACCGTCAAACACAAGTCAGGCGTTTAAATTTGGTATCCGGGTGATAGCCGGAGCCGGGCCGTCGGGGTTGAAAATTGTTTTGTAGTGCGATACTTGTCAACGGTCCATTAAACGTTCTGGCGGTTCAGCATGGGCATGGGCATGGCGTGGGCCTGGCATGTGCAAGCGATGTCAGCGTATTGCAGGCCCAGGGCGTCTTGTGCAAGTAGGGATGGTGCGGCGCTACGTGCTGGCAGGAACCATAAAAATAGTTGAGAAATAGTTTGTGAATGTGAACCCACGTGAATCAGGCTCCATCCACGACGCACTCGTGAACACGCCGCAGATCAAAGGCTGGTGCCCCGGCGCATTGCGTCCGATGTTGTCGGGCGACGGCTTGCTGGTACGCGTACGCCCGCATGCTGGTCGGCTGACATCACGCCAGGCGGCGGGCATCGCGGCTTTGGCAGAACGGTATGGCAACGGCGTGCTCGGCCTCACCACCCGCGCCAACTTGCAGCTGCGCGGCGTGCGCCAGGCATCGTACCCGGCTCTGATAGACGGGCTACTCGATCTCGGCCTGGTGGACAGAAGCCCGGAGGTCGAGGCACGGCGCAACATCGTTGTGACCCCGTTCTGGAGCGCGAATGATGGCACGCTGCAGCTGGTCTCGGCGTTAGGTCGGGCTCTGGCCTCGCCCGACGCACCGGCGCTGCCGGCAAAGTTTGGCTTCGCCGTGGATACAGGCCAGCAAGCTTTCCTGCGCAGCGCACCGGCCGACATCCGTATCGAGCGCGGACGCACTGGATACACCGTGCGGGCAGAAGGTTTTGACTCTGCTGCCGCAGTCACAGCCGATGATGCCGTACCCGTTGCCATGGCGTTGGCCCGCTGGTTTCTGTCCAACGCAGGTGGTGCACCAGGCAAAGGCCGGATGGCCGCCCTGGCGCCGCACCATGTGCTGCCTGCGCGCTTTCAATCCACGGCACTTTTCCCCGCCAGTGCTGGCACGCCACAGGCAGGCCTGACCGCACAAGGCTGGCTGGTTGGCACCGAGTTCGGCCAGCTTCAGGCAACAACCCTGGCCAACTTGTCCACGCTGGGCGCGCTTCGAATGACGCCGTGGAACATGTTGCTGGTCGAGGGCGCTACCCGCGCACCCGCGCTGGCCGGCTTGATCACCCAGGCTGACGATCCGAGATTGCGCGTCGTTGCTTGTACCGGCGCACCGGGCTGCCTGCAGGCAGCAGCCGCCACACGCCCGCTGGCGCGCGCACTGGCGCCGCATGTGCCCATCGGTCGCCTGCTGCATGTCTCTGGTTGTGCCAAAGGCTGTGCCCATCCGGGGACAACCCTCACACTGGTCGCGACACCTGCGGGTTTCGACCTTGTTCGCAACGGCAAGGCATCGTCCCTGCCCGATTTATCTGCCTTGCCGCCTGAAACGATACTTTCCCACTTGACCCAGACATTACATGCGTTACCAGTTTGAAACCAATGGTGCCGCGATCTATCGCCAGTCCTTCGCCATCATCCGGGCTGAAGGCGAACTGGCACGCTTTAATCCAGTCGAAGAAATGGCCGTGGTGCGCATGATTCATGCCGCCGGTATGGTGGGACTGGAGGCACACATTCAGTTCAGCCCCGGCATGGCAGAAGCCGCTCGGGCCGCCCTGGAAGCGGGCGCGCCTATTTTGTGCGACGTGCGCATGGTGAGCGAAGGCATTACCCGCACCCGCCTGCCTGCCGACAACCCGATAATTTGCACCTTGAACGCCCCGGAAGTGCGAGACCTGGCACTGGCCATGGCCACCACACGCAGTGCGGCTGCGCTTGAGCTATGGCGCCCACACCTGGCAGGTGCTGTGGTTGCCATTGGCAATGCGCCTACTGCACTTTTTCATCTGCTAAATATGTTGCAAGACCCCGACTGCCCGCGCCCTGCAGCGATCATTGGCTGCCCCGTAGGCTTTGTCGGTGCAGCTGAATCCAAGGCTGCGCTCATGGCTGCACTGCCCGTGCCGTCGCTCATCGTGCAGGGCCGTCTGGGCGGCTCCGCCATGACGGTGGCCGCCATCAATGCGCTGGCCAGCCAGCGAGAAATCTGATGGGCCGTATTCTCTGCGCCGGGTTGGGCCCGGGCGATCCGGACTTGATGAGCGTGCGCTCGGACCGTGCCATTCGCAGTGCCCGTCACATCGCTTATTTCCGGAAAAAAGGCCGGCCTGGACAGGCGCGGCGCATTGTGGAGGGCATGTTATTGCCCGGTGTAACCGAATACGCCATGGAGTACCCCGTCACAACAGAGTTGCCGTTTGACAGCCCTGAATACGTCGCCTGCCTGGCGGCCTTTTATGACGACTGGGCAGAGCGCCTGGCCGAGCTGGCCCAATCGCAGGAGGTACTGGTGCTGTGCGAAGGCGATCCGTTTTTCTATGGCTCGTTCATGCACCTTTACA
This sequence comes from Burkholderiales bacterium, assembly GCA_038230175.1. Taxonomy (GTDB): domain Bacteria; phylum Pseudomonadota; class Gammaproteobacteria; order Burkholderiales; family Burkholderiaceae_C; genus Allorhodoferax. The sequence continues at coordinate 1,653 of JBBRNS010000222.1, read as the reverse complement.
CCCGCCTGCAAGGGCGCGCGGCGCTGGAGGTCATACCCGGTATACCAGGTATGGTGGGTTGCTGGTGGAGCACCGGCACCCCCATTACCTGGGGCGACGACGTCATGACCGTGCTGATGGGTACCCTGCCCGAGACCGATCTGGTACGCCACATGCTGTCGGCAGATGCGCTGGTCATCATGAAAACTGGACGCAACCTGCCCAAAGTGCGCCGCGCCCTGGAGACTGCGGGTCGCCTGAATAGTGCCTGGCTGGTCGAACGCGGCACCATGCCCGCCGAACGGGTGATGCTGCTGGCCGATGTGGACGGCAGTGATTGCCCCTACTTTGCGATCGTATTGGTGCATGGGCAAGGCCGCCGCCCCGAGGTGCTGGAATGAGCGGCTGGTTGTGCATTGTGGGTCTGGGGCCCGGGGACGCCGATTTGGTCACCCCCGAGGTGAACACCGCGCTGGCAGCCGCCACGGATGTGGTGGGCTACATCCCGTATGTGGCACGCATTGCGCCGCGCGACGGGTTGACGCTGCACGCCTCCGACAACCGCGTCGAGATGGACCGCGCCCGCGCCGCCCTGTGCCTGGCCGCTGCTGGCCACCAGGTAGTAGTCGTGTCATCGGGCGATCCAGGCGTGTTCGCCATGGCCGCCGCAGTGTTTGAAGCGCTGGAAGGCCAGCCTGAATGGCAGGCGCTGGATATTCGGGTGTTACCCGGTATCACAGCCATGCTGGCAGCCGCCGCCAGGGCGGGAGCGCCGTTGGGTCATGATTTTTGCGCCATCAACCTCAGTGACAACCTGAAACCTGCCGCCTTGATCGAAGCCCGCGTGCGCGCCGCTGCGAGCGCGGACTTTGCCATGGCTTTTTACAATCCGCGCTCGGCCAGTCGTCCCGAAACTTTCAGCCGGATTTTGGACCTGCTGCGAGAGGTGTGCGAGCCTGAACGCCTGATCATCTTTGCGCGTGCGGTGTCTACACCCGAAGAAGCCATTCGCACCGTCACACTGCGTGACGCCACGCCAGAGATGGCCGACATGCGCACCGTGGTCATTGTGGGCAACGCCGCCACCCGCCGGGTAGGCCGCTTTGTTTACACCCCCCGGTCGGTCTTGCCGGCTCTGCCCACTTTGTCGGCTTTGCCGCCCTTACCCACCGCACTGTGATCACCTTGCTGACTATCAAGCCAGGCCATGACCGCAGCCAGCGTTGCTACCGTTTGGCGCTGTGGCACCTTGGGTCGGTCAATCAAAATCACCGGTACGCCGAGACAACGGGCGGCCTCCAGTTTGGCCGCGGCGCCAGTACCCCCCGAATTTTTAGCCACCACATGTGTAATACCGTGTTCCCGCAGCAAGGCGCAGTCCCCGTCTACCGTGAAAGGCCCACGGGCAATGACCACCTGTGCGTTGGGCAAAGGCACAGCGGGCACCGCATCAACCAGTCGCAACAGGTAATGGTGCTGACCGCCATGTGCAAAGGGCAGCAGGTTCTGCCGGCCGATGGCCAAAAACACCCGTGCAGGTGTTTGCGGCAACGCATCCACAGCGCCTGCTATGTCGCCTACGTATTGCCATTGGTCGCCCGCTTGCGCCTGCCAGGCGGGTCGTTCAAATGCCAGCAGCGGCACGCCAGCCGCCGCGCAAGCCTGCACCGCGTT
>JBBRNS010000221.1:0-6475 GCA_038230175.1 Burkholderiales bacterium | reverse complement strand
CCAGCGCCATGGATACCCATGGTGTGCGCTTGGCTGCGCACACCTTCGCTAATCGGCCGTTGCGCCAGCGGTTTCTGGATTGGGTCGCGTATGGGTTTATGCGGAGCATGTTGTTTCTGACCGGGTCACGCTATTGATGGCATTGCGTTTCGTTGTCCGCTGTAGCTGCGCAAGCAAAGACCCTTTTGGTCAAAGACTGGTAGTATTCCTCGATGTTAATGAAGACGCAAAGCGATATGAACCCAACCGATACCGACGAAGGAACTCCGGTTTCTGTGAAGATCCGCGAGCGGCTGCTGGCTGCCCGCAAAAAGTTCCATGCCAATGACAATATTGCGGAGTTCATCAACCCCGGCGATTTAGAAAAATTGTTGGACGAGGTCGAGGTCAAAATGAAGGGCGTGCTCGACAGCCTGATCATTGACACCGAGAATGACCACAACACCGACAACACCGCCCGCCGCGTGGCTAAGATGTATGTCAACGAGGTGTTTCGGGGCCGCTATGTGGCAGAACCCACAATTACCGAGTTTCCCAATGTGGGCCACCTCAACGAGCTGATGATTGTGGGCCCCATCACCGTGCGCAGTGCGTGCAGTCACCATTTTTGCCCGGTCATCGGCAAGATTTGGATTGGTGTCATGCCCAATGAGCACACTAATGTGATTGGTCTGTCCAAATACGCGCGGCTGGCGGAGTGGATCATGGGGCGTCCGCAAATCCAAGAAGAAGCGGTTGTTCAGCTGGCCGATTTGATTCAAGAAAAAACACAGCCCGATGGTTTGGCCATCGTGATGGAAGCCAGTCATTACTGCATGGCTTGGCGCGGCGTTAAAGACATGGACAGCAAGATGATCAACTCGGTCATGCGCGGTGTGTTTTTGAAAGATTCAAATCTGCGCCGCGAATTTTTGTCGTTGATTCCACGGAGAGGATGACCCCATGTTGGTACGTTTGCTTTATGCCAGTCGGGCGCTAGACCCTAGTACAGAAGCGATCGATGCGATCCTCGCGCAGTCTCGCCAATACAACCCCACCTGCGGCATTACCGGAATCCTGTGTTACGGCGGCGGTGTATTCCTGCAGGCCATCGAAGGTGGTCGTATGCCGGTGAGCGAGTTGTATGGGCATATCCAGAAGGATGCTCGCCACAAAGATGTCGTGCTGCTGCACTACGAAGAAATCGCCGAACGCCGGTTTGGTGGTTGGACCATGGGTCGGGTCAACATGTCCAAAATCAACCACAGCATTTTGCTGAAATACGCCGAAAAGCCAGAGCTTGATCCTTATTCTGTTTCCGGCAAGGTGTCGCTTGCTTTGCTAGAAGAGTTGATGGCTACTGCCTCGATCATTGGACGGGTCTAGACCTAGGAATTTTTTCGGTCGATTCATACCGAGGACGTATGGAAAATGACATCTCTGGTCGGGTGTGATTTCTCCAGTGCGCCATCCAAGCGTAAGCCCATTGTTCTGGCCTGGGGTACCTGTTCTGGAACCACCGTAAGGCTAGAGCGTCTTGATCGACTCCATTCATTGGGCGCATTCTCCGACTGGTTGCATGCACCAGAAGATTGGCTGGGGGGCTTCGATTTACCGTTTGGATTGCCACGACCTTTGGTCGAGCAGCTCGGATGGCCGACCCAATGGGAGGCATGTATCCGCCATTACGCGGCTCTAGGCCGTGCAGACATTCGCACCCAGTTCGCAGGCTATTGCGCCGCCCGCCCATCAGGGGCCAAATTTGCCCACCGGGCGACCGATCGGGTGGCGCTCTCCAGTCCGTCGATGAAATGGGTAAATCCACCGGTGGCTTTTATGCTGCATGCCGGTGTCCCGCTATTGTTGGATGCTGGCGTTTGTTTGCCGGGTTTGTATGCCGGCAACTCCATGGCTGGGGATGCCCAGAATGCGCCATTGCGGGTGGCACTGGAGGCCTATCCCGGCATGTTGGCGCGGGAAATTTTGGGCCGCCAAAGTTACAAGAGTGATGATCGAGCCAAACAAACGCCCGAACGGCTGATTGCCCGCAAGACGCTGGTGACCGCATTGGAGTTGGGACAGACCCGATTGGGCTTGCGCTTAAGACTCACCCACGCCCAGCGCGACGCGTTGGTAGATGACGCTAGCGGTGATATGTTGGACGCGACACTGTGTTTGTTGCAAGCCGCATGGGGCTACCGGCAGCACCTCAGCGGCGTGCCGCAGTACGGTCTGCCGCTGGATATGGACCCGCTGGAGGGCTGGATTGTGAGCGCTTGACGGACGTTGCTATTGGCTAGGTCAGCGCGGAATGACGACTTCTTGGATCTTCAGTGCCAACTGCGAAATGGCTAAAGCTGCAGGGCAACCCGGCGTAGCTTGTAGCAGTAACTGGCGGCGCATGATGGCCTGCCTAACCGACAGGTCAGCCGGGATGTCACCCATGTGAATGAGCTTGAGCGGGCGACTGGGGTCACCGGTCACAAAACGGTCTAGCACCTGCTGCAGTTGGACCGTAATTGCTCGCCCATCACCCAAGCGGGCCGTCTGGTTGATGACCATGCGGATGTTGTGCCGCTTTTGCTGGCCGGCCAATACTTTGATCGTTGCGTAGGCGTCGGTCAGCGAAGTGGGTTCAGGCGTCGCCACCACGATGACTTCGGATGCCAAGGAGACAGCAAACAGGACGACATCGGAAATGCCCGCACCCGTATCCAAGATGATCACGTCGTAGTGCGGCACCAAACCGGTCATGATGCGCAGAAAATCGTCGCGCACTTCAGACGACAGGCGAGAGTACTCGACCATGCCAGAGCCCGCCAGCAGCACTGAAAAACCACCGGGCGCGCGGACAATAGCCTCTTCCAGCTTGGCCTTGCCGGTAAACACGTCGTGCAGGGTTATTTTGGGGTAGAGGTTGAGCACCACGTCCAAATTAGCCAAGCCCAAATCAGCATCCAAAACGAGTACTTTGTGCCCTAATTTGGCCAAGGCCGCAGCGAGATTGGCCGAAACAAAGGTCTTGCCAACACCCCCTTTGCCGCTGGTGATCGCGATAACTTTCCCTAGCGGCTTGATGGGCGTGACGGGGCCGGGTTGGCTGGATGCGGATGGAGAGGCCACGTCAGACATCAAATTGCCCCTTGCACGCCAGTGGCATTGCTTGCCAGGTCGTTTGAAATATTCTCGATCCACGCGGGTTCACCCAACGCAAGGTGGCCAAACAGCAGATTTTTTTCTTCGGCACTGACATGGATTTCCTGTTGTTTGTCCAGCGACACACGGTTACGGCCCTCCGTTTTCGAGCGGTACAGCTGGGAGTCCGCCCGTTCTGTCCACAAAGCAGTGGTAGAACGAACCCATTCAGGTGCGTAGGCGCCGCCGATGCTGATGGTCACTTTGAGGGTCACACTGGGCGACACGGTTATGGACAACGATTCCACCGTTTGGCGAACCCGCTCGGCCACCGCTGCCCCAAACGAAGGCTGGCAGTTGGGCAAAATAATGGCAAATTCCTCACCGCCATAACGTGCGACCGTGTCCATGGGGCGAACACACTGTGCCAGGCAATGGGCCACAATCTGTAAGACCCTGTCGCCCGCTTGGTGCCCGTGGGTATCGTTGACCTTTTTGAAATGGTCAACGTCAAGCATGAGCAGCAGTGCCGGCTCGCCGGATCGGGCCACGACGTCGAGTGCACGTTCTTGGACGCCCCGAAAATTGCGGCGGTTTGCCAGTCCGGTGAGGGGATCCTTTAACGACAGTTCACACAAGCCGTCGATGATGCTTTGCAGCTGTTCCGTGGCGGATTGGACACCCGATTGTGGTGCGATGTCCAAATCGCGGTCCAATAAGGCACGCGCATCACCCAATCGCAATTGGTGCAGCTCTATCAAGGGGCTGGAAATGTTGGATGCCACAGTGGGATTCAAAGTGAAGGGGCCGTTAAAGTCTAACAGGGTCGGTGGGAATCATGGCATGAAATACCACACGTTAGAGCCGGATTAAGCCGGTTACTGGCCGTCATTTTTTGTTGTGCCTAGCGCTTGTGCCGATTTGAATGCTGCATACGAGGGTGTCGCGAGTTTCGATAACTCTGCCAACGCCTCCGTGTCGGAGCGGTAGACCTTCAAGTAGGGAGTGCTTGCCAGGAGACCGGCGCGTTGCAAAGCGGTCTCCACCGGAAGTTTCATTCCGCTCAGGTGCAGGGTGATTCCGCGGCTGCTGAGTTGGGCATAGGTGGAAGCAAATACTTCCACCCCGGTAGCGTCGATGCGGTTGATAGGGTGCGCAAACAGGCACACGTGGCGGGTATCGCAATGGGATAACAAAAAATTTGAAAGACTGCGTTCAAAAGTGCTGGCAGCTGCGAAGTCCAGCGCAGCATCCAAGCGCAGGGCATACAGTTGCGGTGCCAAGCAGGGCAGTTGCCACAAATGCCGGTCACGCAGGCTGCCATCAGGGTGCAAGCCCACTTCGACGATGCGGGGGTGCAGGCGCTGGTGGAGAAAGTCAATAAGCCCAAGCATGACACCGGCCAGAACGCCCCAATAGATCTGCGGAGCGGTGATCAGGGTGACTCCAAAGGTCACCGCCATAGTGATGCCTTCAACAGGGAATATGCGACCCACATACACCACTTGCCACGGTTTTAGCAGGCCAACGACGGCCGTAATCACTACACCTGCTAAAACGGCCGATGGCAGGTGGTACAGAGCGGGAGTGAGCCACAGTAAAACCGCCATGACGGCGACGATGGTGACCAAGGCGGCCCAGCCTGTCTTTGCACCGGAATACAGGTTGATGGCGGAGCGGGCAAACGAAGAGCTGGTTGGGAAACTGCCCGTAAGTCCGGCGGCAATTTTGCCCAGACCTTGGGCGATTAGGTCTTGGTCGCGATTCCAAACCTTGCCAGCGTGTTGGTTGTCCACCTTGGCGCTGGCGGCAGTTTCTAGGAAACTGACCAGCGCGATTACCATCGCCGGAAGAATGAGGCTGCCCAGTGTTTGAAAGGGCACAAGGGCAGGCCAATAAAAACTGGGAAGGCCTGAAGGCAAAACGCCGATGACCGCGCCACCGCTGGCAGCAAAGTCGCTGAGATAGCTGATGGAGCCCGCTGCCACGATGGCAATCATCAGTGTGGGGGCTTTGGGCGCAAAGCGCTTACCGAGAAACAGGAATGCAAGGGTTCCCAATCCGAACGCAGTGGATTGGGGGTCGATGTCGGGAAGCCCTTGGCCCCAATGCCATGCGCTCTTAAATCCCACCAGCGCATGCAGCTGAGCGCCAATGATGAGCAGTGCGGCCGCCTGGGTGAATCCGGTTAAAACGGGTGAGCTGACCAGATTCAGGATCCAGCCAAAACGCGCGATGCCGAATACGCACTGCAAAATGCCGCTTAGGAGCGCGAGCCAAACGGCCAATGCCACCCACTCTGTGCTGGCTGGTGGTGCTAAGCCGGACAGCGAGGCCATCACCAGCAGGCTTGTCAGTGCAGTGGGGCCCACCGAAAGCCGTGGGGATGCGCTCCACAAGAGTGCCACCAGTGCCGGCAAAAAAGCGGCGTACACCCCAGTGATCAAGGGCATGCCCGCGAGGGCCGCATACGCCATGGACTGGGGAACCACCAGCATGGAGACGGTGAGCCCCGCGATAATTTCTCCGCGTGCGGTGTTCAGATCAGGGCGGGGCCACAGTAAAAACGGAAACCACCGAGCCCAACGTGTCATGTCTGCACGCCGGCGCAGACGGGGCAGTCGGGGGCGCGTGGCAGGCCAATATCGGTCCAGCGCATGTCCCGGCCGTCGAGCATCAACAGGCGCCCCACAGCCGGCGTTCCTGCACCCGCAATCAGCTTGAGGGCCTCTGCAGCCTGCATGCTGCCAATAATGCCGACCAAGGGCGAAAATACGCCCATGGTGGCGCAACGGGTTTCCTCGAAATCACTGTTAGGTGGGAACACACAGGCATAGCAGGGCGAATCACTCTGGCGCGGGTCGTAGACGGCCAGTTGGCCATCAAATCGGATGGCGGCGCCAGAGACCAGCGGCACGCCATGGACTACGCAAGCCGCATTGAGGGCTTGGCGAGTTTGGAAATTGTCACTGCAGTCCAAAACGACATCCATGCCTGCCACCAGTGATTGCAGGCGTGGGGCGTCGGCCCGAACCTGCAGCGTCGTGATGTTCAGACCGGGGTTGATTGCCAGCAAGGCTTGGCGGGCGGACTCAACTTTCGGTTCTCCCACCCGCGCCTCGGTGTGCACGATTTGGCGCTGCAGGTTGGTCAAGTCCACCACGTCGTGGTCTACCAGAGTCAAATGGCCCACGCCGGCGGTAGCGAGGTACACGCAAGCGGCTGAGCCCAAGCCGCCTACGCCGAAATCTCCACGCAATGGGAGAAAGATCAGGCTTCCTCCTGCGGAAAACTGCAAACCTTCGGTCAACTGCACGTAAATCTGGCCGCCGATCCGCGTGATAGCGATGACACCGGCTTT
>JBBRNS010000220.1:0-6483 GCA_038230175.1 Burkholderiales bacterium | reverse complement strand
CGACTGCGCCGGTAGCGCCAAAAGCGAAGGCCTTGGCATTACCTTGCTCAGCGCCATCGAGAGCGATGACCCCACCGCCCTGATTGGCCTACCCTTGATTCGCACCAGCCAAATGCTGCGCGCCGCTGGCATTGTGCTGCTGGCCAAACCGACCCAAGTCGTATGAGCCCCATGCAAAAAGGCACACTCTATTTGGTCCCCGCCCCGCTGGACTTTGGCTGTGACGGCCAAACCCCACTCACCCAGGTGATGCCTGCAGGCACGCTGGAGATTGCCGCGGGCCTGCAGCACTGGGTGTGCGAAAACGCCAAGTCCACCCGGGCCTACCTCAAGCGCATCCATGAGACGCACCCGCTGTGCGCGCCCTTGCAAGCCATGGCCATTGTGGAATTGCCGCACGCGGTTCACAAAAAAGGGGACCACCAAGGCGACTTTGATGCACGCCCCATGTTGCAAGCCGCAATGCAGGGGCACAACATCGGCTTGGTCAGCGAGGCCGGCATGCCCGCCGTGGCCGACCCCGGTAGTTCGGTGGTACGTGCGGCCCATGATTTAGGTGTGGAAGTTGTGCCGCTGGTGGGGCCGGTATCACTCTTGCTGGCACTGGCGGCCAGTGGTCTCAGTGGGCAAAACTTTGCGTTTGTGGGCTACCTGCCCAGCACACCGACCGAGCGCACCCAGCGCATCCGGGAGCTAGAGGCTTTAGCGCTCAAAAGTGGGCAAACCCAAATTTTTATTGAAACGCCCTACCGCAATGGCGCCATGTTGTCCGCACTGCTGCAAACGCTGCAAGCCAACACCCGCTTGGCCACGGCCAGCGGCCTCACCTTGGCCAACGCCGCCTGCCGCAGCGACTTCAGCAAAAACTGGAAACAAAAGGCCTGGAGTCTGGACAACGCCACACCCACGGTTTTTTCCATCGGGCGCTAAACCGCGCGCCGCCCGCGCCGCATTTCGCTCTTAGCGCAGAGACGGCATCAACCGCACAGCATGGACGGCGCCTTCGCCAATCGATGCACCAAAACGTTTGACCAAACGCTCGGCAACATTGTCGCGGCGGGTGTAGTCCATCAGCTCTTCAGCCTTGACCACTTCGCGCGCCACGTAATTCAGATTACCCAGCTGGTCGGCCAAGCCCATATCCACCGCTTGCTGGCCGGTCCAAAACAAACCGCTGAAGGTTTCTGGGGTTTCTTTCAGACGGGCACCGCGACCGGTCTTCACCACACTAATAAACTGCTGGTGAATTTGATCCAACATGGCCTGGGCGAAAACGCGCTGCTTTTCGGTCTGGGGGCTGAATGGGTCCATAAACCCCTTGTTTTCACCGGCTGTCATCAGGCGCCGCTCAACACCCAACTTATCCATCAGACCAGTGAATCCGAAGCCGTCCATGAGCACGCCGATGCTGCCCACTACGCTGGCCTTATCGACAAAAATTTTGTCAGCACCCACTGCGATGTAGTACGCCGCAGAAGCACAGGTTTCTTCCACCACGGCATAAACCGGTTTGTGGTGCAACTTCTTGAGGCGAATGAGTTCGTCGTTAATAATGCCCGCTTGCACCGGGCTTCCGCCGGGCGAATTGATCAACAGCACCACCGCCTGGGCGCCTTTGTCTTCAAAGGCGTTGCGCATGGCGTCAACCACCAGCTCCGCGCTGGCATCCGCCCCGGAGGCGATTTCGCCCTGGATCTTGACCACTGCGGTGTGGTGCATCGTCGGGTCAGTTGTTCCTCCGCCGCGCTCCATGCCAAACCACACCAGCAAGACCAAAAAGCTCAACCATGCCAAGCGAATGCCATTGCGCCAGCGCCGGGCCTGGCGCTGCTCGACGATGACCGCCATTGCCAACTTCTCCAGTGTATTACGCTCCCACCCAGGGGCCGCATCCACGGCGTCTTTTGCTACCTTTTTTGTAGCTGCTTGCGCAGTGTCCGTGAGGGCTGAAGGGCTATTTGGCGGTAAATCTGGAGTTTCAGGGGTGCTAGAAGTCATATCAGAATGCAATCGGTTTCAATTGGGGGGAAGTATGCCAGTGGACAACACCATCACGTTCGGTAAGTGCAATTTTTACCAGGCCACCGCGGCACGGGCCGCCGCGCCCTTGCCCCGTCTCAGGGCTATAAGTCGCGCCATGGGTGGCACAAATCAGGTAATGCCCGGTGATGTCAAAAAATTTATTGGGCTGGTAATCCATTTCCACCGGGACGTGGGTGCAGCGGTTCAAATAGGCATGGGCAACACCCCGGTATCGCACCGCAAAACCACGGCAGGCTCGCCCGTAGTATTCCAGGTCAAACGGAACGCCGTCGCCTGACTCCACCAAGTCAGACGTGCCACACAGGGGGATGAGATCCGGTGTCATCAACCAGCTCCCCCCAAGTGGCTGCTAAGCATTGGCACCGAGCCAAGTGTGCAATTCAGCCACCGTGTGGGCCACAAACATGGGCTTAAGGGCATCAAAGCTTGCCGGTTCATGGGCACCATAGCTGACCCCCACGCTGGGGCAACCAGCATTGAGCGCCATCTGCAAATCATGGGTGGTGTCGCCAATCATCAGCACGCGGTGCGGCTCTACACCCAATTCGGCCATCAGCTCCTGCAGCATTAGCGGGTGGGGCTTGCCCTGGGTCTCATCAGCAGTGCGCGAGCTGTCAAACAGGCCTTGCAACTCCACCGCTTTCAGCGCCTCGTCCAAACCCTTGCGGCTTTTACCGGTGGCCACGGCCAGCAAATGGTTCCAGGCTTTGAGATCTGCCAGCAAGGGCAACACCCCGGTAAACAGGCTGATATCGTCTTGGTGGCGGGTGTAATGGAAGCGGTAACGTGCGCCCAACTCGGGGTATTTGGAAGGCGGCACGTCGGGTGCGGCATGGGCCAGGGCCTGCATCAACCCCAACCCAATGACGTAAGACGCGTCCTTATCGCTCGGCAACTTACCGCCCACATCCACCACAGCCATTTGAATGCAGCGGGTGATGATGGCGGTGGAGTCAAACAAGGTTCCATCCCAATCGAACGCGATCAGGTCAAACTGGCGAGAGAGCGAACGGGGTGTAGCAGTGGTAGTGACCATAGAGCTCATGTTTGTACAGGTGAGGGGCCGGTTGGCAGCGCAGCCGTGCCAATCAGGCCGCGTCTTGCGGTGTAGCGGGCGCCGTGCTGGGTCCAACGCCGGGCGCGGCGTGGTCCAAGAAATGGGCTAACTCGGGCGGCAAATCCGCCTGCAAGGCAATGCGTTTACCGGTCAATGGGTGCTTACATTGGAAACGCCAAGCATGCAAGAACATACGTTTGAGCGGCACGGCCTGATCGGCCCGGGCCAAAGATTTGTTGCAATCGAAGTCGCCATACTTGTCGTCGCCCAAAATGGGCATGCCCTCCGAGGCCAAATGGACTCGAATTTGGTGGGTACGGCCGGTCTTAATCGTCACTTCCAACAGGCTGCACCCCATCGCGCCCAAAGCTGCCACCGGCGGCGAAGGCATGGGTTTTTCGGCCGTGCACAGCTTGACCAAGGTGAGTGAGGGCATCGCGTCCGGATCGTCTTTGGCCACCACCTTGACCCGGCGCTCGCCATTGGGCAGCAAATATTTGTGCAAAGACTTGTCCAACACCCGCTTGTTACTGGGCCATTGGCCCAAAACCATCGCCAAGTAGGTTTTGCCGGTTTCGCGTTCGCGAAACTGGTCTTGCAGCTTTTTTAAAGCTCCACGGCGCTTGGCAATCAGCAATACGCCGCTGGTCTCGCGGTCCAACCGGTGCACCAGTTCCAGGTAATGCAGGTTGGGGTAGGCCATGCGCAGTTGTTCAATCACCCCAAAACTGACGCCCGAGCCGCCATGCACCGCCACGCCGGCCGGCTTGTTGATCGCCATAAATTGGTCATCGTCAAACAAGATGGGGAAGGCCTTGGCCGGAACATGGCTGGCCCCATCGGCGGCCACTTTGGCGGCCATGGCCTGGGCTTTTTCGGCCACCCGCTCCGAAATACGAACCGGCGGCAGACGCACTACATCGCCAGTCTGCACCCGGGTATCGGCGCTGACGCGGCCTTTGTTGATGCGCACTTCCCCACTGCGAATAATGCGGTACACATGGGTTTTGGGCACCCCTTTGAGGTGGCGCATGAGGAAATTGTCCAGCCGCTGGCCGGCGCTGTCGTCGTCCACCGTGATGGATTGCACCTGCGGCGCCGGTGTGTAGGGTTTCGACTCTATAATGTGTTTCACTAGCGACGTGCGGTAAGTGGTTGATTTGTCTGGAGTTTAGTCCAGGTCCCCACTGAAGCCCCGTTAGAAGGTCGATGCTGCCAAGTTGTGCAACACGTAAATCACCTGCCAAATGTGGGTGATGGCGTGACAGCAATGCGGTCAAGCGGACGAATTGGAAATTTGAACCGGAATACCCAAAACCTGTAGACCGCGCGGTCTGCAGGCGGAATAAAACGAGATGTTTGTGTTGATGCAACTGATGAACCTGTGCCTGCGGCGCGTTTGCGCGCCGTTTTTTGGCACAAATCAGCCATTAGCCCTTGTACACAATGCGCAAGCAGCTATTAATTTTGTAGCTGTTTCACAAACACACCCCCTCGCCTACATCCACCCGCCCACGCTTCGACGCACCCTTTGAGTCGAAGTTCTCCGGCAATTCCACCTCACTTCAGTTCGACCGTTCAGGCATCGTTTGCTCAATTGGAGCATGTGACAACTGAAAAGGACACTATCCATGAAACGGATGCTGATCAACGCCACGCAGGCTGAAGAACGCCGCTTGGCCATCGTCGACGGACAAAAACTCCTCGACTACGAAATCGAAATTGACGGGCGCGAACAGCGCAAAGGCAACATCTACAAGGCCGTCGTCACCCGCGTCGAGCCGTCGCTAGAAGCCTGCTTTGTCGACTACGGCGAAGACCGCCACGGCTTTTTGCCGTTCAAAGAAATTTCCCGCATGTACTTCAAGGAAGGCGTCCCTGTTAACCAGGCACGTATCCAGGACGTCATTCGCGAAGGCCAGGAAATGCTGGTCCAGGTCGAAAAAGAAGAACGCGGCAACAAAGGCGCCGCACTGACCACCTTGGTTTCGCTGGCTGGCCGCTATGTGGTGCTGATGCCCAACAACCCCCGTGGTGGTGGCGTCAGCCGCCGCATCGAGGGTGAAGACCGCGCCGAACTCAAAGAAAACATGGACCAGTTGGAATACCCCAACGGCATGTCCATCATCGCGCGCACCGCCGGCATTGGCCGCAGCGCCCCTGAGTTGCAGTGGGACCTGAACTACCTCTTAAAGCTGTGGACCGCCATCGACGGCGCAGCCCGAGGCGGTAAAGGTGCTTACCTGATTTATCAAGAGTCGAGCCTGGTGATTCGCGCTATCCGCGATTACTTCAACAACGACATTGGCGACATCCTGATTGACACCGACGACGTGTACGAGCAGGCCCAGCAGTTCATGGCCCACGTCATGCCCGAGCACGCTGCCCGGGTCAAGCGCTACCGTGACGACGCGCCGCTGTTCAGCCGCTTCCAGATCGAGCACCAGATTGAGTCGGCCTACGCCCGTACGGTGAACCTGCCGTCCGGCGGCGCCATCGTGATCGACCACACCGAAGCATTGGTTTCCGTGGACGTGAACTCGGCCCGCGCCATCAAGGGCGGCGACATCGAAGAGACCGCCACCCGCACCAACTTGGAAGCTGCTGACGAAGTGGCGCGCCAGATGCGCCTGCGCGACTTGGGCGGCTTGATCGTGATCGACTTTATCGACATGGAAGAGTCCCGCAACCGCCGCGAAGTGGAAAACCGCTTGCGCGACGCCCTGCGCCAGGACCGTGCACGTGTGCAGTTCGGCACCATCAGCAAATTCGGCTTGATGGAAATGAGCCGCCAGCGCCTGCGCCCGGCATTAAGCGAAGGTGCGTCTATCCCCTGCCCGCGTTGCGGCGGCTCTGGCCACATCCGCGACACCGAAAGCTCGGCACTGCAGATTTTGCGCATCATCCAAGAAGAGTCGCTCAAGGACAGCACCGCCTCGGTGCTGTGCCAAGTGCCGGTTGACGTCGCATCCTTCTTGCTGAACGAAAAGCGCTCCGAGATCTCCAAGATTGAGATGAAGCAGCGTATCAATGTGCTGTTGGTCCCGAACAAGACGCTAGAAACACCCAACTACAAGTTGGAGCGCCTGAAACACGACGATCCGCGCTTGGACAACATCGAAGCCAGCTACAAAATGGCGGACGAGATGGAAGACCCCACGGGCGTGACACGACGCTCGCAAGAGCCCACCAACAAGCAGACGCCCATTATCAAAGGTGTTCTGCCCGATGCACCAGCCCCCATGGCCGCACCGCGTCCGGTTGCCCCGCCCGCTGCTGCCCCTGCAGCGGCGCAGGCTCCGGCTCCTGCAGCCAGCTTCCTTGCACCGCAGGAAAAAGGCTTTTTCGGTTGGCTCAAAACCCTGTTCACCGGCGCGCCCGCT
>JBBRNS010000219.1:0-6495 GCA_038230175.1 Burkholderiales bacterium | reverse complement strand
TATTTGAAACCCCGTCGCTCTTGGAGTGGCTACCAGATGAAACCTTTTTCAGCTTGGTCAGCCGCCACCATCGACTTTGGGGTCATTCCGTTGCACGTCGTACAGCAGAGCAATTGTTCGGACATTTACGGGGAGGCGCGCACCATGACTTCCCGAGCTACTTAGGTCAATACGTAATTCGGACGGGCGGGGTTCATGGCAGCGCTCCAACGTTGGCACTTGAGCACACGCTGCTGAAGTACTACTCGGCATTTATGCAGCCGGTGGATGTAAGCAATGCGGTCGCAGTAATGGCCAGCAGGAATGTGGCACACCTCAAGCTAAAACTCGGCATTCTGACCAGCCGTTTTCGCGCCAATCACCCACTTAAGGCGTGCGAAGCTTGTATCGAGGACGACACCCATACCCAAGGCTGGGCATACTGGCATCTTGAGCACCAGTTTCCTGGTGTCTGGGTTTGCCTGAAGCATGGTCAAGTGCTGAGGGAATCAGTTTTCAAATCCAGTGGTGTCGAACGCTTTCAGTGGCATTTGCCATCTACTGATTGTCTGCGTCCTTGGCCAGACGAGATGCTGAATACGCTCAATGGGGCCAACGCAGTTCTCACAGACTTTTCACGGCTTGTGGTTGGCGTAGTCAATCGCGCCAGTTTGGACCCAATCGATTCTTCCCGCCTGCACGAGCGGTACCGCGATGAGCTCCTTCGGCTGTCTTGGATGACTTCTGGCGGCAGTCTGAGGATGCCTGCCATTTCGCAAAGTTATCTGCAACACGTCATGCCGCTACGCGTATTGCCAGAGCTGATTTCTGCACCTGAGACCCTTGAGGTTGCTGCTGTCCAGGCAGGTCGTATTTTGCGTGCGCCGCGTGGCGGCACTCACCCCTTGCGGCATTTGCTCATAGTCAGCTGGTTGTTTGGGACACCTGATGCATTCTGGGCCGCATACGGATCACTGCAGAGTTATGCCACTGCGCCAGTCGCCAATTGCGAAATTGGCAAAGCGTCGCAAGTGGATGCTGTCGGCGTCCAAGACCCAAGGGTGGAAATGCTCATCCGGCTACTTTCTGAACCCGGGATGTCGCTGCGCTCGGCTTCTCGTGCCATTGGCATCGACGTCGCAACTGCGATGGCATGGGCTACCAAAATGGGAATACAAACCAGCCGTCGTCCCAAGAAGCTGAAACCCGAGTTGCGTAAGACGATCATTGACAAGTTGACGGTCGGCGCAGACAAGCAAGCCGTCGCCGACAGTGCTGGCCTGTCGATTGGGACTATCACCCGTTTTTTGCTGACCGAAGTGGGGTTGCACGCGGCATGGAGCCAAGCGCGTGAGGACCTGGCGCGTGCTTCGGCCCGGCAGGCATGGCAAGTCGCGCTGACAGCACACGGTGAGGCGGGCATCAAGTTCATTCGGGCACTTGAGCCGCGTGCATATGCGTGGCTATATCGCAATGATCGCGCTTGGCTCGACAGCCAGAAGCCGCCCCCCTTGGTTATGGGGACGGTTGATAGTAAGACGCGCGTTGCCTGGGATACCAGAGACGAAGCGCTCAGTTCGCAGGTCAGGGCGGCCGTGCTTGAGTTGCAGCAGCGCGAAGGTGCCAAGAAGCTCAAGCTTTGGCATATATACCAGGCCGTTCCTGAGCTCAAAGCCAAGTTGAGCGCATTGAAGCGACTACCGCTTACGCGTGAAGCCATTAATTCCGCATTGAGGGCCGTGTCATTGACGGCCACCCTCCGCCTGTTTGATTGAAAGCAATCCCACCAGCATTTTGAATTTGCGAAATATATGCATATATGCATTGTGATATTCTTAATACATATGAAACCAGAGCTCATTGCCCGTACAGAGCGCGCGCGGCATGTCTGCAAATTGCGCGGTATCACGCAGGCCCAGATCGCTGCGGACTTGGGTGCCAGTCAATCGCAGGTCAGTCGCATTCTCAAAGGTCAGGGTGTAAAGGCATCGCGCCTGGCGGAAGAGGTATGTCTTTATGTCGAAAAATTCGAGGGCGGTGTGACCGCTGAATCAGTCAGGGGCAACGACGACCTGGTTGATGCGTTGAAGGCCACCTGGGACGGCTCGGCAACCCACGCCAGAGCCTTGTCGGCCGTGATTCGATCTTTGTCGGCTTTAGGGCCGATTCATGCATCTGCACAACCAACCAGGGAAAAAGTATGAACGAATTGGTCAGCCCATCGCCCATGCCACAAGAGTTAGATCGCGGATATTTGGGCCGTGTCATGCGCATCAACGGATTTCGCACTGAAAAAGAACTGGTGGAATGCATGGTCAGCATGTTTGGGCTGGAAAACACGCCGCGACGTGAGCGCTCCAGCATGGAGCCACTGAGCATCGTGGCTGGTTTAACGCTGGAGCAGTTTGCACAGGCACACTCAACCATTCCGTTTAGACGCGCCATTACCTCATTTGTCCCCGACATCCCCCACGGCAGCCTGAAGCGGCGCACTATTTTGTACAACAGCGGAATGGTTGGCGCCAGAGTCGGGGCCTATTTTTGCGCCAAATGCGTTTCCGAAGATGTGTCGTTTCATGGCATCAGCTATTGGCGGCGTGATCATCAACTGCCGGGACAATTTTCGTGCCCTAAACATGGGACGCCACTGAACTACATGGCGAAAGATGCTGCCTTCCTGGAGCCTCCTTCAAAGTTTTTAGCGATAGCAGAAGGCGTCCCCTTGGACAGTGTTGCTGACGCTTTAAAAAACAAGAACGTCGGTAGGTTCTTGGATGTGTCGTCGGGCTTGATGGAGCGCAACTTGCCGTTGGACGTGAAATACGTTGCCCTTGCACTTCGCAAAAGAGCCGAGATGCTGGGGCTACAGACCAACGGGGGGAAAGTAAAGAAGCCGCTCCTAAGTGATCGCATTCGTGACGAGTTTCCCCGTGCGTGGTTGAAAACTGTTTTCTCAGGGCTGGCCGACAAGACAGATGGCCAGATACTGAACCATATTGACGGCGTCTTGTACATGCGCAATTCCGCGTCTACGGTCTCGTCCTACATCCTAGCCTGTGCGGTGCTGTACGAATCGGCCGATGATGCATTGAATGATCTGATTGGCGCTAGCGAAGAGCATGCGCACGCGCCCACGCGAAATACCTTGCCCCCTACGGAGCTGGACAGCAAGCCGCTGATCGATGCGTACATTGAAAATAAAGGTTCTCAAGCTGCGGCAGCGGAACAGCTCGGAACGTCTTTGTTTCGGGCCACATCCATTCTTAATGGTCTGGGTCTTCCCAATTTGTCCAGTCGACGTTCCAGGACGAAAAGTCCCCTCAAAGCTGTGTCTGCGTTCTATTTGACGGGGCAATCCAGTACAGCCAGCGCCACCGTTGGCGGGCTGACTGCACTGGAGATGGACGACCTAATCAGAAAGGCAGGACCGAACCTGCCACCCGCATTGACTTCCATCGCGGCTCTGGCCGCTCAGAAAAAAGCGCAATTCAGGAGGTCAAAAGCCGTGTTGCCAGGAGAAGCCCACATTCTTCCGCTGGATCATGGGCGCGACGAATTACGCCCGCCGACTCGGTCAGGTAAGACACCTACTCATATTGTGGAAACGGAACTCCAGAACTGAGCCCAATACCTGCCGTCACGCGGTATGAGATCTTCGTACTTCGACATGCGCGCGGGGTCTTTACTTCGAAAAGCATCCACTGCTGGACCAACGGGGGCCAAATAGGTCGCGGCAGCATGTTTGAAGTCATCCAATCGAAGGTCGCCGGTGTTGCGTTCAAGTGCGATTCGGTGGGCAGCAATCCAGAGGGCAATGATTAAGCGTTGAATGCCTCCGGTTAGTTCGATGATGAGTGCAGCCAGTTCATCGTTGACGGGAAGCCTTGTTCGAACAAATTGGTACTTCCCAAGTTGCGCAAGGAAGTTTCCGAAACCGGTACTTGAGGCGTTATCAAAATGGTGAAATGGATGATAGCCCGATGTAACAATGCGCTCTGTATTACTCAATCGACGGGTCAGGGCACCGATACCGTCAGGGGTCCCAGACAGCATCAACGGAACTTGCCAAGTGTTCATGAGTGTCAATATCCACTTCAGGCACTGGTCTTCAACAATGCTGAGTTCCGGCGCATCATCCAAGCCTGCTTTTTTGCTACGCTTTTTCTTCGTGGCGAGCTTAAAAAGGTTCTGAATTTCGTCCAGGTGCAGCATGCCCAAAAAGTGCGCTGAGGCAACTTGACGCCATGCGTCCAGCATCTTCATGCCATCACGTCGCTCCCTGGCAAGATCAATGGCAAAGCGATTTCCTCCGGTCGCCCGATCCCACGCTCGCATGAGTTCCATAGCCAAGTCCACCATCCTCCCGCTGGCAGGTACATCAATGGAGAGCCATACCACTTGATGATGGGGGCCGACCATGCGCGGAAAGGTTGCGTGGTGAATTACTTGTTGCGGGTAGATACCTAAGCAATTTGAAATCGCAGTCGTCTTGCCCGTCCCAGAATGGCCTTCAGCGGCAGCACCAAAAGCCGGCACCCGTGCAGGATTGGGCCGCAGTCTTTCACCACTGACCTGCGACCAAGTGCTTGAAGCCATGGGATCAAGGTATCGGTAGTTTTGTCGAACCATGAGCTCAGTGGTTTCATGCAATCGAAATTCCTCGATACTGGGGATGTGAAAATCCCGTAGTGACATCATCATGTGTAGGGCTACGTGAGGCGGGATATCTGCCATGCTTTTAGGCGGCTTTGGCAGTACGGTGAGTCGATCCATTACGTCCTGACGCGATAGCAATGGTCCAAGGCCCGTGGTTAGTATGTTCCCAGCATAAGGGTCCAAATCGGAGGACTTAGACATGTTCTTCGTCCTCCTGGTTTTTTGACTCTAGAAACGCTCGCATCATTTCCTCGTGAGCCGTTGTCGCTTCATCACGTAGCTTCTCCGTGGTCTTCTTCTCAGACCCATTTGCGTCTGTCACCGCCGCAACTTCCATAATTCGGGCTTCAGTCATCGTTGGACTTTCACCCCGCGCTCGCGCCATTGCCTCTGTCGTTTTTCGCATGGCATTTTTTCTCAGCTCATCAACGCGCCGATAGCTTTTCCATGCGCGCAGGTTCCGTTCATGCTCGATGTCTCCGCGCTGCATTTGCATGAAAGCAAATGAATCGTTCATTTCGTCAAAGGTGACTTCCGCGGAGGTCTTCGCCTGATCGGATATTTTCAGTTCAAGTAGTCCTTCGCCGCCAACATGGGGTGTCCAAATTCGCCCGACAGGCCCAGGGTAATGGTGAATTGGGATCTGCCGACTTCCCGAATTTCTTGCGATAGTGGTCCATTGTTCTGCTGCGACGACATCGGACATATAGTCATTGCCACCGAATTTCACTGAACTGCGGCCCACCGTTGCGACATCCTGATTTAGCAGCGTGGTGATCAGGTCTGACTGCGGAATTGCACGGCGCAGGCCAATACCCATCTCATGGCCCCATCGCCAGAGTCCGGACGGACTAGGGAAGACACCCGCTGCCGCCATGTGTGCATCGACCCGGTGGGAGCGATCCGCAGTAAGGTTGTACTCGCCAAAAACCAGATGCAAGTATTCGACGTATTCACTTACGGTGAGCGCGCTTTCATCAGGATTGGATTTACGCAAGTCAAACTCAGCGCGCCTGTGGTCCATCGCGCCTGGCATGAACAAGAATTGTGCGTCTTTCGCAATACGATGCAAGACCTCCACAAGGCCCTTGAGGTCCGGGCGATATGGTGGAGCGTAGGCCATACTTGGTATTAGCTTGATAGCCGTCAGACTGGCACCTTTGGATAGGTATTCGCCACGGTCGCACATCAACTGGTAGCACATGGTTGGCACCGGATTGAGGCTGAGTAAAGGTTGGTATTCCCACATTTCACCCAGAAGCTCTGGGGCTGCCACAGAGTTGAAGAGGCTAACCTTGGCCGTGTTCCAGCTAGGTCCTGTCAAGCAGACATAGAACCCAACAACCGCCGTTGACCATACATCGACAACGACATACACAATGGGGCGACCAACAATCCAGGCCCTGTTTAATGACGATCGAAGGTAGATGTCGCCAACGGTTGAGTCAATCGCCCATGTATGCCCAGGGCCAGCGACACCTTTCCAATTGCGTGCAAGCAGCCCGCGTAGCGATCGCTTGAAATGTCCAAGCGTCGTTTTCTGAAGAATCCGTTGCAAGCGCGGAACTTCAACCGTCAAAACGCGACGCACCTGTTGACGATTAGGGTATTCGCCTTTCTCGGGATCGACGGCAACTGTTTTGCCGTTTTCACACTTGTACCTTTTGACAAACACGCTGTCCATAATCATTTTTAGACGCAGCGGCATTGCCGGTTTAACTCACTAGTGTCCGGTTAATTCAAAGCCCATCGCCCGCAAAGCCAATATCGATGCGGGTTTGCAGAGATTTTGGGGTGTCCACGATTTGAATTCGTGCAAAAAAAGATAGTCAGAAAATAGGGTTTTCCCCAATTTCATTG
>JBBRNS010000218.1:0-6496 GCA_038230175.1 Burkholderiales bacterium | reverse complement strand
GCAACTTCCGGCAGCTGCCGGGCTTGGTAGCCGATGGGCGCGACATGGGCACCGTCATCTTCCCAGATGCACCCCTGAAGGTATTTCTGACGGCCAGCGCCGCGTGCCGTGCAGAGCGGCGCTACAAGCAGTTGATTTTTAAAGGCGTTTCCGCTACACTCGACAGTCTTCGCTCAGACTTGGAAGCGCGTGACGCCAGGGACTCTTCCCGCACCGTTGCCCCACTCAAGCCCGCGCAAGATGCCCAGTTGCTGGACAACTCGGATTTAACGGTTGAAAAATCGGTGGGTCTGGTGTTGGACTGGTGGCAAAGCAAACAGCCTTTTTAAACCGTTTAAGAAGGCTGGTCGGTCCACACCGCCCCTCTCGCGCAGCAGCGCACTGGTGGTGTGGTTCACAACCCTAACCCCGCGACCTCGGTTGCACAAAAAATGTCAGAATCTTTCGCAGACCTATTTGAAGAGTCACAAAAACGCTCGGAAACCCGCATTGGTGAAGTCGTTACCGCTGAAGTCGTTCGCATCGAACACAACTTCGTCGTTGTCAACGCTGGCCTGAAGTCCGAAGCGTATGTTCCATTGTCCGAATTCAAGAGCGACAAGGGTGAACTCGAAGTTCAAGTAGGTGAGTTTGTTTCCGTGGCGATTGTTGCCATGGAAAACGGTTACGGCGACACCATCGTCAGCCGCGACACCGCCAAGCGTCTGGCTTCGTGGATGTCTCTGGAAAAATCTCTCGAATCCGGCGAATTTGTCACTGGAACCACCAGCGGCAAGGTCAAGGGTGGCCTGACCGTTTTGGTCAATGGCATCCGCGCATTCCTGCCCGGTTCGCTCGTCGACACACGTCCTACCAAGGACCTGTCGCCGTACGAGAACAAGACCATGGAATTCAAGGTCATCAAGCTCGATCGCAAGCGCAACAACGTTGTGTTGTCACGCCGTGCTGTGGTCGAAGCCTCCATGGGCGAAGAGCGCGCCAAGCTGATGCAGACCCTCAAAGAAGGTTCTGTGGTTCAAGGCGTGGTCAAGAACATCACCGAATACGGTGCGTTCGTGGACTTGGGCGGCATCGACGGCTTGCTGCACATCACCGATATGGCATGGCGTCGTGTGCGTCACCCATCCGAGGTGGTGCAAGCCGGTCAAGAAATCACTGCCAAGATCCTCAAGTTTGACACCGAGAAAAACCGCGTGTCTTTGGGTCTGAAGCAAATGGGTGATGATCCTTGGATGGGCGTGAACCGCCGCTACCCACAGGCTACCCGTATGTTCGGCAAGATCACCAACATCGCTGACTACGGCGCATTTGTTGAGCTGGAGCCAGGAATCGAAGGTTTGGTGCACGTGTCCGAGATGGACTGGACCAACAAGAACGTTGCGCCTTCCAAAATCGTTGCCCTGGGTGACGAAGTCGAAGTCATGGTTCTGGAAATCGACGAAGACAAGCGTCGTATCTCCTTGGGCATGAAGCAGTGCAAGGCCAACCCATGGCAAGAGTTCGCTCAAAACACCAAGCGCGGCGACCGCGTGAAGGGCCCGATCAAATCCATCACCGACTTCGGCGTGTTCGTCGGATTGGCTGCTGGTATCGACGGTCTGGTGCATTTGTCGGACCTGTCTTGGAACGAAACCGGCGAAGCCGCTGTGCGCGAATTCAAGAAGGGTCAAGAAGTCGAGGCTTTGGTCTTGGCTGTGGATGTGGACCGCGAGCGTATCTCCTTGGGTATCAAGCAGTTGGACTCCGATCCATTCACCACCTTCGTGTCGATCAACGACAAGGGCCAGGTTGTGACCGGCAAGGTCAAGACTGTGGACGCTAAGGGCGCTGAGATCGACCTGGGTGAAGACATCATAGGTTACCTGCGTGCATCTGAGATCAGCCGCGACCGCGTTGAAGACGCACGCAATGTGTTGAAAGAAGGCGACGAAGTGACTGCTGTGGTTGTCAATGTGGATCGCAAGACCCGCAACATCCAGTTGTCCATCAAGGCCAAGGATGCCGCTGACCAGGGTGAAGCCATGGCTGCTCTGAGCCAGTCTTCTGCCCGTGAAAACGCTGGTACCACCAGCCTGGGCGCTTTGTTGCGTGCCAAGCTGGACAACAACTAAATAGAGTTGTTGAACTGAACGAGCGACCGACTGCCTCACGGCGTCGGTCGTTTTTCATTGAGAGACACCGAACTGCAATGACCCGATCTGACCTCGTTGAAGAGCTTGCCAACCGGTTCGCCCAGTTGACCCACCGCGATGCGGAGTTTGCGGTCAAAGCGATCCTGGACGCCATGAACGATGCACTGGTAGCCGGCCACCGCATTGAAATTCGGGGCTTTGGCAGTTTTTCCATCAACCACAGGCCACCCCGCATGGGACGCAACCCGCGCAGTGGCGAGAGTGTCGCCATCCCTGAAAAGCGGGTCCCCCACTTCAAGCCCGGCAAGGCATTGCGCGAATCGGTCGACCAGCGCACGGTCGAGCTCCCAGTCGACCCGAAAGTCTGATCGACAACGTTAGAATCTCTTGCCACTGGGGAGATCGATGAAACAACTTGTATGGTTCTTGAAATGGACGCTCAAAGCGGCCATTTTTTTCACCCTTTTTGCATTTGCGCTGAACAACCAGCACGACGCCACGGTGCATTTTTTCTTCGGCCAGCAGTGGACCGCGCCTTTGGTCCTGGTCGTTCTCAGCACGTTTGCCTGTGGCCTGCTTCTGGGGATTTTGGGCATGGTTCCGCGCTGGTGGCAACACCGCCGCGATGCTGCCCGCGCACGGCGCGCAGCGGCACCAAGCACCAACGCCGAAACAGTACCTACTCCACAAACACAGCCGCCCTATGGAATTTGACATCAGCCTGATCCTGCTGGCTTTGCCAGTGGCCTTTGTACTGGGCTGGGTGGCATCGAGGTTAGATGTTCGCCAACTTCGGATTGAGAACCGCCAGGCGCCCAAAGCCTATTTCAAAGGCCTGAACTTTCTGCTCAACGAACAGCAAGACCAAGCCATTGACGCCTTCATTGAAGCCGTTCAAAGTGACCCCGACACCTCAGAATTGCATTTTGCACTGGGCAACCTGTTTCGCCGGCGTGGCGAATACGAGCGTGCCGTTCGGGTGCACCAGCACCTGCTTTCCCGCGCTGACCTCAGCAACGACGATCGCATGCGGGCCCAGCACGCGCTGGCACTCGACTACCTCAAAGCGGGTTTGCTGGACCGCGCAGAAGAAGCCCTACTCAAGCTAGAAGGGTCCCGCTTTGAAGGCCAAGCCCGCTTGGCTCTGCTGGGGAACTACGAACGTTCACGCGACTGGGAACACGCCGCCGCGATGGCCCAAAAGCTGGAGTCGTCCGGCCACGGCAGTTTTACCGGCCGATTGGCGCACTACCTGTGCGAACAAGCCACGGCTAGCAGCGCCGCTGGCGAGTTCGACAAAGCCACCGCCTATTTGCTGCAAGCCGCACACATTGCCCCCCATGCGCCGCGCCCCCCCATGGAATTGGCCCACATTTATACCCTACAGGGTGACGCAGATCGTGCCTGCCTGACATTGACCCAAGCCATGCTGGCAGCGCCAGCCGCTATTCCCTTGATTGCACCTATGCTGGCACAGGCCGCTATCGCTTCCAACCAAGTTGCGCCAGTTTTGGAACTCCTGAAAACCAGCTACACCGAAAGTCCTTCTCTGGATGTGATTGACGCCATCGTCGCGCTCGAAGCCGCAAGCGGCGCACCCACCGCCAGTGCCCGCGAGTGGTATGCCCGGCATTTAACCAGTGAGCCCTCATTGGTGGCCGCTGCAAAATGGATTGCCGGCGAAAAGCTAGAACACGAACAGTTCCACCCCCAGGTGCAGCGTGCGCTGGACCACGCCGTGAAGCCACTCACCCGCTACCGGTGCGCGGCCTGCGGTTTTGAAGCGAAGCAGCATTTTTGGCAATGCCCGGGCTGTCAAACCTGGGACAGTTACCCCGCACGACGGGTCGAAGAGTTATGACGCAAATTACCCCCTCCGTGGCGCTCAGCCGCGAAAACCTTGCTGCCGCCCGCGTACTGGTCGTCGGCGATGTCATGCTAGACCGCTACTGGTACGGTGCCGTGGACCGAATATCGCCCGAGGCGCCGGTTCCGGTGGTGCGCATCACCCGCGAGGAAGAGCGCAATGGCGGCGCCGCCAACGTAGCCTACAACGTCGTCACGCTGGGTGCGCAGGCGTCTTTGCTGACCGTGGTGGGTGACGATGAGGCCAGCCACAAGCTCGAAGCCCTGGTGGCACAAACCGGTATTCACCCCCACTTTGGGCGCGATGCCGACCTCAAAACCACAGTCAAGCTGCGGGTCATCGGGCGCCAGCAACAACTGCTGCGCCTGGACTTTGAGAACACCCCTAAAAACGAAGTGCTGGCGTCCCAAACCACCACCTTCCAAAAGCTCCTGCCAGCCCATGGCGCGGTGCTGTTTTCCGACTACAGCAAAGGCGGCCTGGGGCATGTGACCGACATGATTGCCCATGCCCGCGCCGCCGGCAAGCCGATTCTGGTCGACCCTAAAGGCAGTGACTATGCTCGATACAAGAATGCGAGTGTCATCACCCCCAACCGCGCTGAATTGCAGCAGGTGATTGGCCCGTGGCGCGATGAAGACGACCTGCGCACCAAGGCACAGCAACTGCGTGAGCAGCTGTGCCTGGACGCAGTTTTGCTGACCCGCAGCGAAGAAGGCATGACCCTTTTTGACGCCCAGGGCCAGTTGCACGTCAGTGCCCAGGCCCGTGAGGTGTTTGATGTCACTGGCGCTGGCGACACCGTGATTGCCACCATGGCCGCCTTGAGCGCCGCCGGTATGACCTACCGCGACGCACTTCCATGGGCCAACCGCGCCGGTGGCCTGGTGGTCGGTAAATTTGGTACCGCTACTGTTTCTTTTGAGGAGCTTTTTGCATGACCCGTATCGTGGTAACCGGCGCGGCCGGCTTTATTGGCAGCAACATCATCAAAGGCCTCAATGCCCGGGGCCAAGACGACATCATTGCGGTCGATGACCTCAAGCAAGGTGACAAGTTTCGCAATCTGGCCGCGCTGCGTATTGCAGACTATGTCGACGCCGACACGTTTTACGACGATTTCGCATCCGGCCACTACGGCCAGGTCGAAGCCATCTTCCATGAAGGCGCCTGCAGCGACACCATGGAACAAGACGGCAAGTACATGATGGCCAACAACTACGCACTCTCGCGTGACCTGTTTTTGGCCTGCCAAAAGCGCGGGAGCCGCCTGCTGTATGCGTCGTCTGCAGCCACCTACGGCGGCTCCAGCACCTTTCGGGAAGACCCGGCGTTTGAGCAACCGCTCAATGTGTATGGCTACTCCAAGCTCCTGTTTGACCAGCGTATGCGCCGCGAATGCGGCAGCCAATTTGAGCGCACCAAGGCCGGACGCACCCACCAAGTGGTGGGGTTTCGCTACTTCAATGTCTACGGCCCGCAGGAGCAGCATAAAGGGCGCATGGCCAGCGTGGCGTTTCACCAGTTCAACCAGTTTCAGCTAGAAGGCAGGGTCAAATTGTTTGGCGAGTACGGTGGTTATGCACCCGGTGGACAAATGCGCGATTTTGTCTACATCGACGACGTGGTGGCGGTGAACCTGTGGTTCTTCGACCACCCCGCACAGTCGGGCATCTTTAACTTGGGTACCGGCCAAGCCCAGCCCTTCAATGACTTGGCGATATCCGTGGTCAACACGCTGCTGGAACAGCGCGGCGAAGTCGCACTGACCCTGGAGCAAGCCGTCACCCGCGGCCTGATCGAATACGTCGCTTTTCCCGATGCCCTGCGTGGCAAATACCAAAGCTACACACAGGCCGACCTAAGCGCGCTGCGTGCCACAGGCTGCCAGCACGCCTTTGCCAATGTGCAAACCGGCGTACGCAACTATGTTCAGGCGCTCAGCGGCGTTTGACACAGTTTCCATGCAAACACCACTCTTAGCCATTGCGCGGCATAGCTGCATCCTCATCACACTGCTGTGGTGCGCCGCTGCCTATGCCGGCGTGGATGTCAACACTGCCACCGAAGCAGACCTAGATGGGGTCAAAGGCATTGGCCCGCGCACAACCGCGCTGATCCTCACCGAACGTGCCCGTGGCCCGTTTAAGAGCTGGCAAGACCTCATGGCCCGTGTCAAAGGCATTAAACCCGCCAGTGCCGTCAAGCTGTCGGCCAACGGCTTAACCGTGGGTGAAGCGCCCTTCGCGCCCACCCCGGAAAAGAGCCCTTGATGCTGCCGGTAATTGCCATCTGTGCAGGCGCCAGCCTAGGCGCCTTGGCGCGCTGGGGCCTGGGGCTTTGGCTCAGCCCCGGCGGGCTGATCCCCTGGGGCACCCTGGCGGCCAATCTCGTCGGTGGCTACTTGATCGGTACCACGATTGCGGTATTGCAGGCTATGCCGGGCCTCGACGCTGTTTGGCGCTTGGCCATCATCACCGGCTTCCTCGGCGGGCTC
>JBBRNS010000217.1:0-6497 GCA_038230175.1 Burkholderiales bacterium | reverse complement strand
GGTTCCACTTCGAAGGATAAGACGTCGCCAACGGCAGGAGGCGGCCCGTTGCGCGCAAAGGCTGTGACATGCACAAACAACTCTGCCCCGCCGTCATCCGCCGCGACAAAGCCAAACCCGCGCTCGGCATTCCATTTTTGTAGCCGCCCCGTGTACCGCACTGCCATCCCTTCACTCCCAGTCCGCCAGCCGCTTTGCGGGCGATATTAATGTTGTGGACTGAATTCTATGGTCAGCAAAACGCTATTTTTTTCGTAGCTGCTTGCGCACATTCTGCGAGGGCTAGAGGCCGATTTGACACATAAATCGCCGCCCAGGAGACAAAGTGACCCGGCGCAACGCTAGTACATCAGGGGGTTTTGCACTCGGGGCTTTTTTGTTTCGCTCTTAGCGCCTTGATTTTGTTTGAGGCTTTTACGCTTTCAACGAAAAGGTCTTTGCGGTGTTGCGCCCAGGACTGCAACTCCGCGCCAAGTCGGTTGGCCACTTCACCACTCTCGAAACTGCGCATGCATGCACCGGTGCTCGATTGAAGTAGATCGCATTTGGTGTCTCTTTGGGCTCTTGCTGCGGATACAGCGGGTGAAACCTCTGCTTCGTCCGCAATGCTATCCCGGCAGTCTGTTCGGTCCGCTAGCGGAACATGGTTGCAGGTGCCCCCAATCTCAGCGATCTTTCTTTGCAGTGCGGCAAGGTATGCAGTTTGCTGTCTTTGGCATGCGCGCCGATCCACCGCACATTGGGTTGCCAACGAAAGGCCCGCATTTAGCACCACGTTCAACGCGTCATGTCCTGCAGCAATGGCAGTGTCCAACGCCCTTATTTGTGCATCTAGTTCGCGCTTATGCGTTACTGCTGTTTTGATTGCATCAGATACTTTATTGCAGGGCACATCTGCAGGGTCGCGAGGGTCCGGCGAGGGCCCGATGGTGCCGAACTCTCCCGAGTTCGGAAGTGCCGGGGGTGCCAAGGTGTAGCAGATGGTGGTGACTCTTTCTGCCACCGTAGTTTGCATGTGCCCGCTCGGGGCGGAATGCGGGGCGTACTCTTTGGTGCAAACCATGAATGGGTCCCATGCGGGGGGCAATGCCATTGCGGATGCAGATACAAAAATGGTGCCCAATGCAACCAGGCTTCGTGAATATTTCATTTCATTTCCCTGAAAATTGTTGATAAACAGATCGCTAATCCCGCGTCTCCGTGGTGCCCGCTGGTGCGCGAGCAATGGATCATGTAACCGCGCAGCTTCACCGTCAAGCACTCCCCACATCGGAGGCCAAGAAAAGGCGGAAAAGGGTCCAGAAGAATCGGGATAAGGCTCGGTTTGCCAGGAATTGCTACGTTTTTTGTAGCTGCTTGCGCATATTCGGCGAGGACTAGAGGCCTATTTGACACACAAACATACCCTCATCATCACGGCCACCGCGTTAAACCCAATCCATGCCCGTCACTCCCCTGCACAGGGGCCCGACCCTACCGCAACCCCGACACACTTTCAAAAAAAACTTGCCCCTGCTGTTTGTGGGCTTGGCTGTGGATAGGCGTGTTCACAAGTCTTGAAAGCCGCGCCAGGCTTGACTCTGCGGACAATGCCTAGTTTTTGGGCACTGACTATCGGGGCCACTCTGGCCCCGGCGGAGTGTGATATGGCGCTTTGTGGCTTGCTGCCCCCCGATGAATACCGGGTCGCATGCGGTTGAATTGTTTATCCGTCCCTGCCCCACACCAGGCCGTCTAGCGGACGCGGCGCGCGAGCGCGTCAGCGGGCGCAGCCAGGTGCTGCAGACGCGTTGGGGTGGGCTCGAATACGCGGTGGCGGGCGATGCCAGCGGCCCGGCGCTGCTGATGATCCATGGCACCGGCGGCGGCTTCGACCAGGGCCTGCGTTTTGCCGATGCGCTGGTGGCGCGCGGCATGCGGGTGATTGCGCCCTCGCGCTTTGGCTATTTGCGCAGCGACTTCCCCGTTGACCCCTCGCTGGCCGAACAGGCCGATGCCCTAGCCGCCCTACTTGACCACCTGGGCATTGCGCGCATCGTGGTGGCTGGCGGTTCGGCCGACACACATGGATTTTGCGCAGCTGGCAATGCCAGTGCTGATCGTGTCGACCGACGACGACCGCTTCGGCACCGCGCACACGGCGCGCGACATCGCCGCCCGGGTGCCGCAGGCGCGGCTGGTTATCCACCCCGACGGCGGCCATCTCTGGCTTGGGCACGACGGGGCCGTGGCGGACGAGGTGCAGCGCTTCGTCCGCAGCGCCCGCTAGGCGCCACCTGGCCCGGAAAGAAATGGGCCAGCCTCGACTTTCCCAAGCCCGAGTCTGGCTGCCGTCCACTGCCGATTTGCTACGCTTTTAATAGCTTCTTGCGCACATTCGGCGAGGGCTAGAGGTCAATTTGGCACACCGACCTATTTGGATACCAGATCCCAATCAAAAGTACGCATGTATTTGTTGACAATCTTTTTGATCTCATTGCGTTGGTTTAACCGTGCCACGGCATCTCTCAACGCAGAGATGGTTGCGTCGTCCGCCGTCTGCTTTGAAAAATGCAACTCAAAATGTTGGGCACCCAGCACCAAAGGTCTACCCAGTTGATTTTTATTCAAGCCCAACAGGTGCGCGTTGTAGTAGATACCCACTGAGGAACCGATGGCCGCATCGACCCGGTCTGCCATTAACATTTTGAGTGAAATTGAATAGTCGTTGGTCTGAAAGGTGCGAATGGCCGTATCGCGCTCAAAGTTGTCATCAAACCACCCTCCCCTGGGGTGGGCTACGGTTTTCCCGTGCAGGTCTTTGAGTGTTCTGAGTTCTAAGGACGGCTTACTCACAACAATGGTCGGCAAACTCAGAACCCGTGCGACCTGAACGGCGTTGGACGTGAGCTCAGGGTCGCCATATCGAACCACAAAATCCGCCCGGCCATTGGACACTTCCTTAGCCGTTCTTGCATAAGGAAAAATTGTGTTGCTGTAGGTGAATCCCGCTTCCTGAGCGATCAGGTTGCTGATCTCATACATCATGCCCGTGGATTGGCCGTCGTCGCCCACAAAGCCAAATGGTGCGGATTCAATCGTGACAATCCGCAGGTTTTTGGCAAAGGCACCTGATCCTGGTAGTGCCAGAGAAAGCAGCACGATTAAAAGCGCCGTGCGCCAAGTCATAACCCACCGCGGTATGCGGCTTAAACCATGAAACATGTTTCGTCCTCTATTGACTGAACAGCTTGGGCGTATCGAAAGGCCCAATGGTGCCCACATCGATCGCGTCCGCTTGCAAGAGTTTTCACCCACCCGCAATCAGGCAGACGCTATTGCAAGGCGCTGTGCGACCAGTGTCGTCGAGTCAACCGGGATAAACTTGATTCATATCAATAGCCATTGGCATCGTGCACACCAAATAGCACGTGCCACGGCCACAGTGGCTGGGGCGCCCCGCCAGACGGCCTACCAGCAGTCGTTGGTGCCCCTAGAAGGCAATAAGCGCCACGCCAGTGGTGGCGGGTCGCACGGCTTGCTGGATGGGTGCAGGTATCGCCGTATTTGTGGCCGTGGCGGGGCAACTGGCGGAAAGCGTACCGCTCAGGTCGTAGGCCTCTATGGTGTCGTCCGTGGCGCGAAACGCCACATCGCCGATCACCACCAAGCCCACGCCGGTCGAGGACTGGTGCGCATTACGAAAGAAGCACCGTTGTGGCTGGGCGGTGTTCGACACGTCATAAACCTCAATGCCCTCGTCGGTAGCGCGCACCACGCGGGCACCCGTGCCAGCGCCAAGAATGGCCACATCCACGCCGGTGACACTTAGCCGACCCGGATTGTTAGCCCCCAAGCGTGACACTGCGGTGGGCGTGGAGACGTTGACCAAATCAATCCCTGCGGACGTAGCGCGCACCAGGGTCGTGCCTGGCACCAGCCACGCCAGTGCTGAACCCATGGGTGAGCCAGACATATTGCTGATGGTGTTCGATTGCAGAGCGGGTGTGTTCGGCGTTGCAACGGAGTAGGTTTCCAGGCCCGTGGAAGTGGAGCGAAATACCGTAGTTCCCGCCACTGCAAGCGACACGCCCACCGCGGTGCTGCCGCCGGTGTTATTGAAACCCTGCCGCATCAGGGGGCTGCTTGCGGGGTTGATCGTCTCTAACCCGGCATCGGTACCCCGCACCAGTGTACCTGGCGCAAACGCACAGTCGCTTGCGACCCCACTAAGGCCGGACGGCAAAGGCGTTTTTGCACCGGCTATCAAAGTGGGTGCAGCGGCACTGCCCCCTACGGTAAAGAGCTCTACCGCGTTGGACGACGCACGGGCCAAGGTCGCGCCACTGCGGCACAAACCCACCACCTGCATGCCCGTGGAAGTGCCCACGCCCAGAAAGGTTGCGGGCAAGAAGCTGCTATTGGAAAACGGCGTGGCGTGCGAAAAGCGAATGGTCTCAATCGTGTCCGCGTTCGATCGGAAAACCGCGCGCGCTACGGGTGGTGGCGCCGTCAACACCAATGTCAATGGGTCACTGTCTTGCCCATTGCTGCGCACCGTAACCAGCACACTACCCGGCGCAAGCGTGGTGGGCACCACAACGCTGAATTGGGTTGCCGTCACGTTGGTGGCATTGACCGTTGGCCCGTTGGCACCAAACCGCACGCTCACTGGTGCCACAAAGCCCGCGCCCGTTCCGGCAATGGTGGCGCCGGGTGCCACGCTGGCAGGCACGAATTGGGTAAGACGCGGACGCACAGCCACGCTGCCCGCACCACTGGTGTAACCCACCGCGCTGGCGGTGATGGTGGCAACACCCGCACTGGCGCTGCTTAAGGTGCCCGTTGCCGATGCGGCATTGGGTTGTAGGGTCAAAGCACCAGGCGCAACCGCCGCCGCATTGGATGAACCCAGTGCAACGTTTACGGCGTTGGGCACCTGGGGGGTGGCCTGCACATTCACCTGCAACGCATCGCCCGAGACAACACTGTTGGCCGCGAATGACAAGGCCAACCGGGGTTGCACCACTGTGAATGTGGACCGTGCCCCATAGCAACCCGAAGTGGGGATCAGATCCCCAGTGTTGGGGTCCCGCAGCTGGGTGACAACCAAAACGTGGATTCCCCAGCAAGCCCCCACATCCAATACATAGGCACCAGGCGTCAGGCCCGTTAAGGTACCGTTTGCAGTCCCGTTGAAAGAGTTGACGATGTTGATGGTGTAGGACGCAGTGACATCGCGCTCATTCAAACGGGCGCTGAAGGTGTTGGGCTTGTAAAAGGCCGGAAGGGTCACCTCGGATGCCACACTGCTGGGTACGGCAATTGCCTGGTTGGCCGGTCGAACAATAGTGACGCTGCAGGCGGTGGTGAGGAGCACGGTGCCAACCGCAATGCAGGCCCGGGCCGCAGCCAAGAAACGCGTGGTTCCCATAATCAAGACTCCCTTGAAAATTTTTAGCCTATTTTTCTACTGGCCTTCGCATTGAATTTCCGCATCCTAACGATATTTCGGCGCACCTACAAGGTGCCAAACAGGCATTAACCAATTGACGCAGTTGTCCCTTCACCTGTCGTTTACTGCCAGACAAAAAAAAGGAGCCCGAAGGCTCCTTTTGTGTCTGTCCCGAACGGGTTAGGCAGCTTTGGACTTGCGGCGCACCACAGCACCCATCAATCCCAAACCAGCCAACAACATGGCAAACGATTCGGGTTCTGGCACAGCAGAAACTTGGTTAACAACCGCCACGTTGTCCAACAACGCGCCGATATTGTCACCGCCAGCATTGGAAAAGCTCAGGCTATACAAACCAGTCGTGGTGGGCGTGAACAGCAATTGGTAGCTAGAAAATGCATCGTTGGCGGCCAACGCAAAAGTGACGTTATTCGAACCGAAACCGAACGACACAGTGCCCGTGTCAGATCCACCGCGCTGGTTGCCCGCCAGTTCAAAGGTTGCGGTGTATTGCACACCACCGGTCAGGTTAAGTGACTTGGACAAAATGCCCGCATCGCCGGTGCTGCCATCTAAATCGATGCATTTACCATGGCCAGCGCCACACAGGTTGTAAAAAAGTGGGCCGATGGTGTCCACCGTGCCGTTGGTCACCGTCCAACCATTGGGGACCGTGTTAAGCCCGTAGGCGTTGCTTTCGAAGTCGTCAGTAAAAACGACAGCCGCATGGGACGCTGCGGACAAGGCGGCCAAAGTGGCGATGACAAGTGCTTTTTTCATAGTGGTGCTTTATAGAAACGATTTATAGATATGCTGATCGCAGCTTAACTGCACAAGGTTACGGGCGGCAATAGTCCGATCGGACTAACTTGCGCTACCGGGTGCAACACCGGCGACGCATAGGCGAGACAGAGGGCTTGTGTTCTGAAGGAGCGATCAGCGCTCGGGCGAATACCCCGAATCGGGTGGCGTGCCGCCCATCGCGTCCAGGATGAGGCAATCGGGGCGTTCGTTGCCGTGGCCGCAGTGCATCAAGTGTTGCAAGGTCTTGCGCATGGACTGC
>JBBRNS010000216.1:0-6498 GCA_038230175.1 Burkholderiales bacterium | reverse complement strand
GGTAAAGTCGTAGTGGTCATGCCGATATGCTGCTGTAAATGAGGGGCAGCAAGTATCCATGACTCTGAATTCGAGTCGTTGACGGGTACAAACAGTGGCGCTGGATCAGGCTAAACTGTTACCCAGGCTTGAACCACGCCCTTCTGGGTGGTTTTAGCCGCCCGCCAGGCAACTAAAAAGTTCAATTGGCGCCTGTGGATGGCAGGCTTAGCCGGCGTGCACGCTCACACCGACACCCTGCATTTCAAACAAATCCACGCCATTCACTTGGGGCAGCACGCTGCGGGCTTTGGCCAAAATCCAGGCCGCCACCGTCGCGGTATCGCAGTCGGCCAGGTCGGCAATCTCGTGCAGGGGCTTGTGGTCTAGTGCTTTAAACACGGGGTCAAAAAGGGTCTTGACATCGCCAAAGTCCACCGTCCAGCCCATCATCTGGTCCAGCGCCGCCGTCAGGTGCAGGCGCAGCGTGTAGGTGTGGCCGTGCAGTTGGCGCCGGGGGTTGCCCGGAGGCGCGGCTTTGAAGCGCAGGGCGCTGTCTAGCGTCAGGTCTTTCCAAATTCGGTAACGGGTGCCGTCAAACACCGCGCCGCAACTGCCGGTCTCGAACACCGTCACTTTGCACAGCGTGGGCAGCGTGGGCTTGAGGCGCGCCCATATCCAGCTACTCATGATCTCGCTAGTGGGGTTCTCTAGCCCCGGCAACTCGTTCAGGCAGGCGTAGTTCAGCTCGGCCTGCAGCGGCGCCCAGGCGGCGTCGATCCGGGTGTAGGCGCTGTCACTGTCGTTGTTGCTATGGGTGGCATCCGGGTCTTGCTGGGTGTGCAAAATCACCTCAAACCCATGACCGTGCATATTGCCGCACTTGTGGCCGATGGGCACATTGGGCAACCGATGGGCCGACTGAAAGGCGTAGCGCCGCCACGCACGGGTGGCGCCATTGGCGGCAATGTCCACCCCGCGCTGCGGTGTGCTTTGCAGGGCGACCTGCACCAAGCCCGGCGCCGCGCACTGCGTCGTCAGCCAGTGGGCTATGGCGCCATCGGTGGGAATGTCAATGTGGTCGTTGATATGGCCGTAGTCCAACTGTTGCAGCTGGGCCGCCCACTGGGCTTGCAGGGCTTCAAGCTCACCACCAGGGTAGGGCGCGTAGCCGGGGGCGAGGGCGCATCGCAGTGTTGCCAAAAAGCTGTGGCCATGTAGCCGAGCCGCTGGGTCGCCCGCAGGCAGGGCGTGGATTTGGCGCGCCGCCTCAAACGGCAGGGCAACGTGGAAGTGCGTGGTCTGGCTCACCGAATTCCAATCATTTTGTGGGTCTGCACACTCAGGCTCCTCTGCGGGTTAGCCTGGCAGTAGGCTATTGCCCGGGCCGTGTTCTCGGCCTGCTGGGGCCCGTCCATAGGCTGCAGGTAAAAATTGTCAAACGCCAGGTGGGCAAATTGTGCGGGGTCACCGCCGTCTTGCGGGTAGACCAGCTTGAGCTCTTGCCCGGCCTGCACCACCAGGGCAGAGCCCAGCTTAGGGCTGACGCACAGCCAGTCCACCCCTGGCGGCGGCGACAGGGTGCCGTTGGTTTCCACTGCGATGCGAAAGCCGTGGTGGTGCAGCGCTTCAATCAGCGGCGCGTCGAGCTGCAAGAGGGGCTCACCACCGGTAACCACCACCAAACGGTGTGCGTGGCTGGTGTTGGGCCAGTGCGCGGCTATGGCTTGCGCCAGTGCCACGGCCGTGGGATATTTGCCGCCAGCCGTGCCGTCGGTGCCCACAAAGTCGGTATCGCAAAAGCGGCAGACTGCGGTTGCGCGGTCTTCCTCACGCCCGCTCCACAGATTGCAACCAGCCATGCGGCAAAACACTGCCGGGCGGCCCGCGTTGGCGCCTTCACCCTGGAGTGTGTAGAAAATCTCTTTGACGCTGTAGGTCATGGATGTAAAGGCGGAGTAAAGTTGAATGCTACAAATTTGATAGCCGCTTACGCAGGTTCGGCGTGGGCTGGAAGGTGATTTTACCAATAATTGATGGGTAGATGGGCATTCACAACCTGTTGCCATTTTGCAAGCTGCACGGGTTTTCCCTGTGCGGGGCGGTACCCTCCTTCGGTACCCTTGCCGGGCTGAGACGGGCGCCGTGCCAGTCGAAGTTTAACTAGTCCATTTTCGGAGAAATCATGCGTTCAATCAAATCAATAGTTTTGTGCGGCATCGCAGCAGCGGTGTTGGTCGCTTGCGGCGGCGGTGGCAATGGCGACCAGTCGCCCAAAGTGGCCTTTTCGTCCATGGTGTCATTTGGCGACAGTTTGAGTGATGTGGGTACTTATGCAGTGGGTGGTATTTCTGCGGCAGCACCCACTGGTGGTGCTGGAGGTAAATACACTGTAAATTCAAGCACAGCAAAAAATTGGACAGAGCTTCTCGCAGCGCAGATTGGGCAGGCGGCACCATGCGCTGCACAAACTGGTTTGGTCGGAACGACTTTTGGTAATGTGGGTATTTTCGGTGCGGGTGTTACACCGGCCTTCCATGCGGGATGTCTGAACTATGCCCAAGGTGGTTCTCGCGTAACAAATCCGATAGGTCCTGGCAATGTTGCGCTGGGTGGAGGAAACGCATTATTGGGACAACTGACCATTCCAGTCGTGACGCAAGTTAGCAGGCACCTTGCAATCGCTGGCGGAACCTTTTCTGGTACCGAATTGGTGACTGTGTTTGCCGGCGGCAATGACGCCATTATTCAAACAGCAACGTATACCGGGACAGTTGGCGCAGGGGGGAATGCGACAACTACCGCTGCTGCAGTAGTTTCTGCAATGACTACGGCTGGGACTGAGTTGGCGACGCTGATAAAGAATGAAATTGTCGCCAAAGGTGCGAAATACGTGGTCGTGGTGAACTTGCCCAATGTGAGTAAAACGCCATATGGCGCGCAGAATGAGGCGGCCTTGGCGGGTACAAGAACGGTAATTGACAACATGACGACAGCATTTAATACCGCGTTAAGTACCGGCTTGGCAAGCACGAGCAACGTACAAATTGTGGACGCATATACGATTAGTACCGATCAGGCGGTAAATCCTAGTGCCTATGGGCTGAGCAATGTAACGGACCCCGCGTGCAGCGCGACCGGTAACATTTTGGGATCCGTCAATTCGCTCACTTGTAACACTACCAATGTCATTACTACTGCGGATACAAGCACGTATCTGTTTGCGGATGCGGTTCACCCAACCCCTTTTGGTTATAAGCTTTTGGCCCAAGGTGTAACCACAAAAATGCTCACTGCAGGCTGGCTCTAATACACCGAACTTCACGGAGAAACACTTATGAAAAATCAATTGAAGTTCGTCGTATTGGCGGCACTGTCTTTCGCGGCCCATGGTGCCTTTGCCCAATCAGCGGGCGCCATTATGGTGCGTGCTGGTGTCGGCACAGTGGTGCCGCACGTCTCTAGCGGCGACTTGAGTGCGCCTAGCCTGCCGGGCACCAAAACCGACGTAGGCTCGGCCACTAACCTGATGGGCGGTGTGACCTACATGTACACCGACAACATCTCGTTTGATGTGCCTTTGGCGCTCCCTTTCAAGCACAAAATCTATGGCGATGGCGCCATCGCTGGCACAGGTCAGATCGGCGAAACCATGGCACTGCCATTTACCCTCATGGCGCAGTACCGGTTCTTAGAGCCTAAAGCGCAGATCCGCCCCTATGTGGGCCTGGGCCTGACCTATGCCTATTTCTTCAACGAAGCGGGTAGCGGTGCGTTGACGGCAATGACCAATCCTGGCGGAACACCGACCAAAATCACCATCGATGGGCAGTTCACCGTCACGGCGCAAGTGGGTGGCACCTATGCCATTGACAACCACTGGTTTGTGGATGGTTTCTTCAACTACACGCCGCTGAAGACTAAAACCAAGCTGTCCACTGGGCAGTCGATGGACATTACCCTTGACCCAACGTCTTACGGTATTGCAGTGGGTTACAAGTTCTAATACTGTTGGCTTTGGGCCTTGAACGGCCCGCCTCAGAGAACCCGCCGCTGGCGGGTTTTTTTGTGCCTGCGTTTCAACACTCCACAATATTCACCGCCAATCCACCGCGGGCGGTTTCTTTGTATTTGGTCTTCATGTCCGCGCCTGTCTCGCGCATGGTCTTGATGACCTTGTCTAGGCTCACATAATGGCTGCCGTCGCCGTGCAGGGCCATACGCGCGGCGTTGATGGCTTTGACGGCGGCAATGGCATTGCGTTCGATGCAGGGTATTTGCACCAAGCCGCCCACCGGGTCGCAGGTCAGGCCCAGGTGGTGTTCCATACCGATTTCGGCAGCGTTTTCTACTTGCGCAGGGCTGCCACCGGTCACGGCGCACAGCGCAGCTGCAGCCATGGAGCAGGCTACGCCCACCTCCCCCTGGCAACCCACCTCGGCTCCGGAAATGGATGCGTTTTCTTTGTACAAAATGCCAATGGCCGCAGCGGTGAGCAAAAAGTCCACCACGCCCGCATCGGTGGCACTCGGTACATGAAAGCGGTAGTAGTGCAGCACGGCGGGGACAATGCCAGCCGCGCCGTTGGTGGGGGCGGTGATGACGCGGCCACCAGCGGCGTTTTCTTCATTGACCGCAAGCGCGTACAGATTGACCCAGTCCAGCACCTGCAAGGGGTCATTGGTGGGGTTGGTTACACCACTCAGGCTGCGAAACAGCGGCGCGGCACGGCGCTTAACCTTGAAGCCGCCGGGCAGCACACCTTCGGTCGCGCAACCCCGGCGCACGCAGTCTTGCATGACCTGCCAAATGCGCATGAGCCCTGCGTCAATCTCTGGGTCGGTGCGCCAGTGCTGCTCGTTGCGGCGCATGATTTGGGCGATGGAGAGGCCCTCCCGTTGCGCCAGCGCCAGCAGCGCGTCACCACTGCTAAAGGGCAGGGGCAGCACGGTCGAATCGGGCGCAATTGCGCGGTGGCGGGTGCCGTCGGCGGCGACTTCGTCGCTGACCACAAAGCCGCCGCCTACTGAGTAGTACACCCGGTTGGCAATCTCTTGGCCTGTCGTGTTGTAGGCGCAAAAGCGCAGACCGTTGGCGTGAAATGGCAGGGTCTCGCGGCGCATGAAGTTGAGGCCTGAGCGCTCGTCAAAGGAAACAATGTGTTCGCCCAATAGCGGCAGTTGTTGGCTTGCGCGCAGGGTGGCCAGCAGTGCGGGTATGTGGTCTATTTCAACCGTATCGGGCTCATGCCCGCACAGGCCCAGCAGCACAGCGGTGTCACTGCCGTGGCCCTTGCCAGTGGCGCCCAACGAGCCGTAGAGCCAGCAGCGCAAACGGGTGGTGCGTGCCAGCAGGCCGTCTTGCTGCAGTTTGAGCGCAAACATCCGCGCTGCACGCATCGGCCCCACTGTGTGGGAGCTACTGGGGCCAATGCCGATCTTGAACAGGTCAAATACTGAGACAGCCATGGTGGGCTTTCAGGAGTTGGGTTGTGCGACGGCGCTGCGCATGGCGCCACCGCCCGGCCATTGTGCAACCGTTCTACAAAAAAGGCACTGCGTGAATCAACGCTTGGTATCTCGCCGCTCCAAAAAAACGCGACCACCCGCGCTGTGGACCATTGGCGGCGCAGACAAGGCGGTTGGCAGTGTCGGCACGATTTGTCGAGTCTGTGCACGCAGCTATCAAATACATAGCTGCTTGCGCAAATTCCACGTGGGCTAGCGGCCTAAAACGCCTTAAATTTCTGCACCTTCGACCAAAAATCGCACCCGGCGCACGCCGTTCCACTCGTCGGCGTCTAGCCGGAAGGCTAGCTTTACTTTCGCTGGTAGCGGCTCGGTGTGGCCGAACCAAATGCCGTCCACCGGCTGGCCTTGGTGTTTGAGCTTGAGGGCCAGGTGTTTTTCTCCGACCAAGCGCTGGGACACGACTTCGACCTCTTCGCTAAAGGTGGGCGCGGCAAAGCCTTGGCCCCAGACCTCTTTGTGCAAGGTGTCGACCAGCTCCACCCGGCGGTACTCGGGGGCCAGCGGGCCATCGGTTTCCAGGCGGCGCGTCAGCGTGGCGGCATCTAGCCACTCTTGGGCCACTTCAATCAGGCCTTGCTCAAACGTGTCCAAGCCATCTTCATGGATGGTGCAGCCAGCCGCCATGGCGTGACCGCCAAAACGCAGCAGCACACCGGGGTGGCGTTTGGCCACCAGGTCCAGCGCGTCGCGCAGGTGAAAGCCGGGGATAGAGCGGCCCGAGCCTTTTAGCTCGTGCTCTTTGCCCGGCGCTGCGCTGGCGGCAAACACAAAGGCGGGGCGGTGCAGCTTGTCTTTGATGCGGCTGGCCACGATGCCGACCACACCTTCGTGGAAGTCGGGGTCAAACACACAAATGGCGGGGGGCGGCTCGTCGCCCTCGTCAAACAGGCCTTCGACAATGTTCATGGCCTGCTCGCGCATGTCGCCCTCGATCACCCGGCGCTCGCGGTTGATGCCGTCTAGCATTTTGGCCAGTTCGTCGGCGCGG
>JBBRNS010000215.1:0-6606 GCA_038230175.1 Burkholderiales bacterium | reverse complement strand
AAGCTTTGCGACATGCCGATCTACTTATCGTTCCTAGCTTGTCGGAGGGGCTCCCCGTCGTGATCATGGAGGCGCTTGCGAGCCGCGTGCCGGTCGTAGCTACAGCCGTAGATGGTATTCCTGAACTCGTGCGTGATGGCGAGACAGGGCGTTTGGTTCAGCCCTCAGACCCGCAAGGCATTGCCGGTGCAATTGAGCAACTACTGTCAGATCCCAACATGCGCCAACGAATGGGAGATGCCGGACAAAAACTGGTGGCTGCAGAGTATGACGCCCATCGTAATTCGCGCGCATTACTGAGCCATATTGCGCCAAATATGCGGGCCTCAGACGACTTCACCAACAGTCAGTGTCGTCCGCTGAGCCAAATACAAAGCCAAAAAGCACGTTAGCCCTCATATCTATTGGGCGAATTGCTATAAATTAAGTAGCACTTCGGCTATTTCGCGCCAAAAATCCTGTCCCGTGCCGCCTCAGGAATAGCGTCAGCCATTTCCGCCAAGAACGCGGCTTGCATCGCGTGCCCGTGCGCTGCGTTGGCGTCAATGCTAGATACCCGCACCAGCATGCCATCGGGAATAAGGCCTTTGAGCCCCAGCCTGAACTGCGCCAGCTTTTGGTCGGTGCGCGACGTGGTTACCTGGTCGCCCACTAGCAGCCAATAGGTTACGGGCTCATAGCGCGTTCCGTAGTTCGACATCAGCTGGCGCACCGGAACCGTCCGGTTGGCCAACTGCAAACTGCCTGTCACCTTGGATGTAATCTGGAAACCCTGCGCCGGGTAACACACTTCAGGCACATGGGCCCGAGTGCCATCAGACTGGTCACCCCCGTAGGCCACAGACAGCATCATGCGGTCGCCAGCCGAGTTGATGTAGGTGCGGGTGAGTGTTTGGTTGTAAATGCTGTTGAGTAGCGCTAGTGTGTCTGGCGATGGTTGCACTAGGACAGCACGGGCATCTA
The DNA here is from genome assembly GCA_038230175.1 of Burkholderiales bacterium. Lineage (GTDB taxonomy): Bacteria > Pseudomonadota > Gammaproteobacteria > Burkholderiales > Burkholderiaceae_C > Allorhodoferax. Next base: position 5,643 of record JBBRNS010000215.1, on the reverse strand, counting down.
CGTTCCAACCCCCAAAGTGGGATGGAAACAAGGTTTCTAAGTCGGGCTTGCCCAATGTATCGGTCATATAAACCGTGGGTTTGCCCCAATGCCCCAATGCTGCAGCCAAGACCATCAGGCCAAAAACCAGCAGGGCGCGCAACCGGGTGCGTGTCATGGTGTTGCGCCTTTCCGAACTGAAGGCTCTTTAAATACAAACCCGAGTACGTAGTCTGTCAACAGCACAAAAGTTAGCCCGACCATAAACAACACCATTCCTGCAAAACTGTGTACAAACCCTTGCCCAGCAGCGTCACCAAAATGGTAGGTCACCAATACCAAAATCATGACCCGCACTATGTTGGCGCCAAACGCAATTGGCACCACCAAAATCGTCAGTGCCACATTGCGCGCCACAGAGGTGTACTTCATCAAGTTCATATACAGCAGCCCCAGTGCCTCTAGGGTAAACATCGAGTTCAGCCCCGCACACGCGTCCGCCACCAACAACTGGTATTGACCCACGTTCAAAATCACGCCCACCCGGCTAACCGGGTAGCCCAACGAATACAACAAGTCGGCAGCCACGACAGAAACAGCGGCTTTAAGCGGCCCGGTTACCGTGGCAACCAGCGCCTCGGGGAAAGGCGTCATAAACACCAAAAAAAACAAAGGGAACCACGCCATCCGCACCGCCTTCGCGCCCAGAAACATCAGAAGCAGACTGATAAGCATCACAATCTGCGACGCCACCATCAGCCCTAAGAACGACTGTGAACGCCCCAGCACATACATCATCAGGCCTAGCGCAAAAAAGGCACCACCCAGGATTGGAGCTGGCTTGGCCGTCAGCGCTGCCAGTTCATGGCGCATGTTGTAAAACAGCCAGACGCTAACCGCCAAAATGATGGGCCCGTGGCCCTGCTCGTCGGTGGACCACACCGTACGGGCCAAGTCCACGTAGGCTGGTAAATACAGCAGGGCAAAACCGACAAGCAGCAGACCAAACGCCACCACGTCGGCCCCCTTGGGGATTAACGCAGTTTCTGGGGCCGTGGGTGTGGGGGAGGGCGCTGGTGTGGTCATAAGTCATAGCATTATGGCGTGCCTTGGTCACAATATTGCTTGTCTGGAGTTATGTTTACCTCAGCGATACTGATGCCATGCCGCAAAATTCCTCCCTCTTTCTGGTAGTTCGGTTATTTGCATTGGCGATTTTTGTTGCGATTTTTTCGGGCTCAACGGTGCAAGGTCTCAGCCCAGACGCATTGTCGAAGTCAGTTGGTGCGGGCGCCGGTGTGCCTATCGCTCGCACCCAGGCCGAACGCTCAGGCGGCGTAGACCCCGCCCTGTGGCCCATGACCACTGCCGATTGGCGCACCGCCCCGGTGGACCTGTCGTTTATGAACGCGACAGAGGTTCCAGCCGGCAAACGCGGCTTCGTGCGTGCGGTGGGCGACAAGCTGCAGTTTGCAGACGGCGCTCAAGTCCGCTTTTGGGGCACTAATATCACCGCCTACGCCCTGTTCACCACCCCAAAAGACGCCGTGCGCGCGCAGGCCAAACGTCTTTCTGCCCTGGGTTTTAACTTGGTGCGTCTGCACCACCATGACTCCTTCTGGGTCAGCCCCAACATTTTTGGCGATACGAAGGCTACCAAAAACACCCGCTTGCTGAACGCCGAATCGCTAGACCGGCTGGATTGGTGGGTTAAGTGCCTCAAAGACGAAGGCATTTACGTCTGGCTGGACCTGCACGTGCAGCGAGCCCTGCTCAAAGACGACGCCATTTTTGGGTTTGATGAGATCCGCAAGGGAAATGCTCAAGCCGATCTCAAAGGTTACAACTACGTCAACCCCACCATCCAAAGTGCCATGCAGCGGTTTAACGAAGCCTACGTTACCCACCTCAACCCCTACACCCACCTGGCCAATAAAGACGAGCCGGCCATCGCGGCCATGCTCATTACGAACGAAAACGACGTCACCCACCACTTCGGCAACGCACTGCTGCCCGACAAAAATGTGCCAGACCACAACCGCCTTTATACCGCTGCCGCTACAGCCTTTGCCGGTGCGCATGACTTGCCCAAAGACAAAGTCTGGCGCGCGTGGGAGCACGGCCCGTCCAAACTGTTTTTGAACGACCTAGAGCACCAGTTCCACATGGCCATGATCGGCCAGCTCCGCGCATTGGGTGTCAAGGTGCCCATCGTCACTACCAATACATGGGGCGGCAACCCTTTAAGTTCTTTGCCGGCGCTGACTACTGGCGACGTGATAGACGTCCACAGCTACGGCGACGCAGGTCAGTTAGAAAAGAACCCTCTGGTGGCCGACAACATGATTGATTGGATTGCCGCAGCCCAAGTCGTCGGTAAGCCCCTTACCGTTACCGAGTGGAATGCAGTGCCGTTCCCATCCGCAGACCGTCATACACTGCCGCTGTATGTGGCGGGCAACGCCAGCTTGCAGGGGTGGGATGCACTCATGCAATACGCCTACACCCAGCAGCCCATCACCGGGCCTGGCACCGCATCCAACTGGCATTCGTACAACGACCCGGCCATGATGGCCACCCTGCCGGCGGCTGCATTGATGTACCGCCAAGGCCATGTGCGCGAGGCCGCCAATACCTATGTGTTTGCCCCCAGCGCCGCCCAGTTGTATGGCCAAGCCATCACCCCGGCTAATTCTGCAGCCCTGCGCACAGCGGCTGAAATAGGCCGCCTGCTAATCGCCTTGCCACCCACCAAAGAATTGCCTTGGTTGCAAGGGTCCGCCATACCCGCAGGCGCCCGGGTGTTGCATGACCCCAATGAATCCGTATTGCCTGCAGGTGCCCAAGAGGCCAGCTCTGACACGGGTGAGATCACCCGCAATTGGGCCAAAGGCACCTACACCATCAACACACCGCGCACACAGGCCGCCATGGGCTGGATAGGCGGGCAGACCATCACTTTGGCCGACCTTGTTGTTACCGTGCAAAACCCCAGCGCGACGGTAGCGGTGCAAAGCCTAGACGGCACCGCCATTGCCCAATCTAAAAATCTACTCATATCACTAGGCACCCGCGCTTTGCCAAAGCAGGGTAACCAAGCTCCTTTTAATGTAGAGCCGTTGGACGGTGAAGTCAGCATTAAGGCCTCCAAGGGCCTTAAGCTGACCAAACGCAATGCTGACCAAAGCCTTGAATCCATCCCCGTAGCCTACCGTGGCGGGCGTTATCTGGTGCCGCTGTGGGCAGCGCGAGGCAGCAACTGGTTGTTTTTGAAACGCTAACCAAAGCATGCTCGGCGACGAAGGCAAGTTCAACCCAAAACTATTAATTTCCTGAAAATTGCATATTCGAGGTGCTCCGAGCCAAAAACTGCCCAATGGCAGGATATATAGTTAAGCCCTTTGCGCCCGCCACCCCAAATACCAGCCCATGCACTCGGAAAGCCCGCAACGCCTGCCGCGCCCGCCATCCTTCGATAGACCGGTGCATTGCATACTGGGCCTGCCATTTGACGCCATTAGCCTGCCACAGGCCGTGGCCCGCGTGCGCCAAGCGGTGCAAACCCGCACACCCTTGTTTATTTCCACCCCCAACCTCAATTTTTTGATTGGCAGCCAGGCTGATGCGGCATTTAGGCAGTCCGTCATTGAAAGCGACCTGAGCTTGACTGACGGCATGCCCATCATCTGGTTGTCCAAGCTGCTGGGAACGCCCATAACAGAACGCGTGGCGGGTTCCACCCTGTTTGAAGTGCTGCGCAGCGGCCCGGCAGCAGCAGGAGTACCCCCCATTAAAGTGTTCTTCTTTGGCGGGCCAGACGGTGTGGCAGCGATAGCCGCCCAGCACATCAACGCGGGACCCCATCCGCAGGGTGGCGGCATGCGATGTGTAGGTTATACGTCGCCAGGGTTTGGCTCTATTGCCGACATGAGCACTCCGGCCATCATTGACCAAGTCAACGCTGCGCAAGCTGACTTTGTGGTTGTGGCCCTGGGGGCTGCCAAAGGACAAGCATGGATTCAGCACAACCGCGCGCAACTACATGCGCCGGTGATCAGCCACCTGGGCGCTGTAGTCAACTTTGTTGCAGGCACGGTCAGCCGTGCCCCCCCCTGGGCCCAGCGCTTTGGGCTGGAGTGGGCATGGCGCATCAAAGAAGAACCCACCCTCTGGCGCCGCTATTGGCGTGATGGCCTTGGCCTGCTGGCGCTGGTTTTTCTCCAGGCCTTGCCGCTGGCTTGGCGCCTGCGTGCCTTGGCGCCGACCCAAGCCGCATTGCAAGCTGCTGTGGTTTCGGTCGCGGTAGCAGGGCAAGGTGACGGTGTGGTTCTCGAAATGGCTGGTGCATGGACGGCCGCCAATTTGCCACGACTGCTCGCCGCACTGCAAGCACATGCCACTTGCTGGCAACCCCTCACCATAGACTGCTCCCACACCACGTATGCCGACAGCAGCGTGGTTGGCGCATTGAGCCAGCTCTATGGCTATCGCACACGGTTGGGCCTGCCTATGGCTTGCCGTGCGCCTGTATTTTTGCCCGCGCGCAGCATGTTGGAAGGGGCTGCGCCGTTTAGATAGTTGTGTTGTGTTTTTGCTCCTTTGTGAGCAAGTGTAGGCAATTCGGGTTTTGGTAACACCAGGTTACAGATGGGCCAGGGGCGCTGCAATAGCAAACCTACATTCGGTTTCAGCCCAACCCTGATCCACAACCTTACCGGCCTATCTATCATGAACACACAACAATCTGTATTTGCCTGCGGCATCTTGCTTGCGCTGGTTGGCTGTGGTGGTGGCGGGGGCGGCAGCAGCGCGGCAGCGAGCCCGTCGCCCGTTTCCAATGCCCCATCGGTCAGCCTCACGTCGGCTTCCCTTGCTCCAACACCAAGTCCTTCTATAGCGCTCGTGGTGGTTGCGGCGCCAAGCCCAGCACCTGGTCCGATCGTTGTAACCGTCCAGAACAGGGCACTTGTCGCCGGTGTGGTGGCTGACCAGGGCGAGACAGACGACCCAGCCGTCGACAATGTCAGTTATTCAGGCCAAGTCTATTACGTGGATTGTGTCAACGGCAGTGACAATAACGACGGACTTGCCGCCAATCGCGCATGGCGCACCGTTGCACAAGTCAATACCAAAACCAATGTTGGATACTGGGACACTGCGGCGCCCAACGCCAACACCATTCCCGCCAACCATGCGCCTTGGACATCGGCACCCTCGGGCTCTGCATTTTTGTTCAAGCGGGGCTGCACTTTTGACGGGTTCGTCAACGTGAATGGCTACATTAGTTTCACCAATGGTGCGAATGTCTATGCCAACAACATCGCACTGGGTGCCTATGGTGTGCGCAGCCAAGCGCGTCCTGTCATTCAGTACCAAACCGCATCCGCCAAGTTCAAGGGGGCCGCAGTGTGGGCCAATGGCCATACCGTGAAAATCAGAAACCTTCGTTTGCTTGGTAGTTCTTTGGCCAATGCGGGCGGTTTGAGTCTGAACAATACAAGTAACGTCGTGGTTGAGAATTCAACGATCGAGAATTTTGGGCTGGATGGCATTTTGGCGGACAACGTGAGCAATCTGTTGGTCAAGAACTCCAGCATTCTTAACAACCAAACCAGCGGCGGGCGCGGGGGCGGCTTGGCAGGCAGCGGTAGCAACATCCAGGTT
>JBBRNS010000214.1:0-6618 GCA_038230175.1 Burkholderiales bacterium | reverse complement strand
GAGTCCGGCCAAGCGCGTTACTCCACCGCGCTCTGGCTGACGTGGACATTGCTGGTGCTAGGCATCGGGTTTGCCGCCTTTTTTGGTTGGATGCTGATTCGCAGTATCACCGCCTCGCTTTTGCAGGGTGTGGACGCCGCCAACGCCATGGCGGAGGGCGACCTGACCAACCAGATTCATTCCGAAGGGAAGGATGAAATGGCTGAGTTGTTAACCTCGTTGGCTAATATGCAAAGCGGTTTGTCCACCGTGGTAGCCAGCGTGCGTCAAGGCTCTGAGAGTGTGGCCACCGCAAGCGCAGAGATTGCACAGGGCAACAACGATTTGTCGTCGCGCACCGAGCAACAAGCTGCAGCACTGGAGCAGACGGCCGCCAGCATGTCCGAACTCAGCTCCACCGTGAAACAAAACGCCGACAGTGCCCGCCAAGCCAACCAGTTGGCCATGAGCGCATCCTCTGTGGCCACGCAGGGTGGGGTGGTGGTCAACCAGGTGGTGGAGACCATGAAGGGTATTAACGATGCAAGTCGCAAAATTTCGGACATCATCAGCGTCATTGACGGCATTGCCTTCCAAACCAACATCTTGGCCCTGAATGCGGCCGTGGAGGCCGCCCGCGCGGGCGAGCAGGGCCGCGGTTTTGCGGTGGTGGCATCAGAGGTGCGCTCGCTGGCTGGGCGTTCAGCCGAAGCGGCCAAAGAAATCAAGAGCCTTATTGGCGCCAGCGTCGAGCGTGTCGAACAAGGCACCGCCCTGGTTGACCAGGCCGGAACAACCATGTCCGAGGTGGTTGACAGTATCAAGCGGGTCACCGACATCATGGGCGAGATCAGTGCGGCCAGCACCGAGCAGTCTTTGGGGGTGGAGCAAGTGGGTCAAGCTGTGACCCAGATGGACCAGGCCACGCAGCAAAATGCCGCGCTGGTCGAAGAGATGGCCGCTGCTGCGAGCAGCCTCAAAGGGCAGGCGCAAGACCTGGTGCAAACGGTTGCCTCGTTCAAGCTGGGCAATGACGGCGCCATGGCGCCACGTGCGCGCCAGAAGCAGCCCGTGCACAGGCCCGTTAGCGCGCCAAAAGTGGGTGCCAAGCCTGCAGCGGCCCGTTTGGCAACCGGTGGCGGCGCATCGCCAAGGCCTTCGGCGCCCCGGCCGGCATTGGCCAAGCCCGCTGCACCTGTGCACAGGGCACCTGCCAAGACCACGCCCGCCGGAGGGGATGAAGATTGGGAAACCTTTTAAGCCGACCTTGCTGTTTTGCGGTCTGGTGTTCTCCAGGCCTGCCAGCGCAGTGATTGGGGAGGGTGCAGCACGGTTTGCGCCCAATAAAAAAGCGCCACATTGGGCGCTTTTTAACTATTACTCAGATTTCGCCTTGGCTTTTGATTTTTCGTCGGCACCGGCTTTGTCCGAGGGGGGGGCGCTGCCAGATGCGCCGGACTTGGAATCGGCGATAAGCTCTTCCACTGCGCCGGGGGCCTTCGAGGCAGTGGACGGGATGCCGTCGATCTTGTTGTCGCGCATGTATTGGTCCATTTCTTTCCAGCCCTCAAAGATGCCTGCCTTGGACACTTTGTCGTTCATGGCATAGCAGTCTTCAATACTGCGCACCCCGTAGCGGCAGGCGCTTCCAATGGCCTTGGCTTCGGCAGCGCGCTGGGCAACCCGAGGGTCTGCCATGAGTTCTGTGATTTGGTCACACCCGGCTAGTGCGGCTAGCAAGAGGGCGAAGGAGAGAGTTGCCAGGCGTCGTTTCATGGGGTGCGAAAGGTGCAAATGGTGCATGGTTGGTTTATCGGCGCATTGTGCCCACTATTGAGTGCGCAGCCCAATATGGGATGCAAATAAAAAAGGCCCGTGAGGGCCTTTTGGTGCGGGGGGCGGGGTCGCAGGTCGCCTGCCAAACCGCCATGTGCAGCATTAATCGCGCTCACCACCAAAGATGCCCAAGAGCGCCAGCAGGCTCTGGAACACATTGATCACATCCAAATACAGGGCCAGCGTGGCGCTGATGTAGTTGGTTTCGCCGCCGTCGATGATGCGTTTGATGTCGTACAGCATGTAGGCGCTAAAGATACCGATAGCCGCCATCGAAATGGCTGCCATGCCCGCCGTGGAGCCCACAAATGCGTTGATGACGCCGCCCACGACCACGACCATGGCACCGACAAAGAGCCATTTACCCATGCTTGAGAGGTCACGTTTGATGACGCTGGCCAAGCTGGCCATGACAAAAAATACACCGGCGGTGCCCGCAAAAGCGGTCATCACCAATTCTTGGCCATTTTTAAAGCCCAACACCACGGCGATCATGCGGGACAGCATCAAGCCCATGAAGAAAGTAAAGCCCAGCAAGACGGGAACACCGGTGGCCGAATTTTTGGTCTTTTCAATCGCGTAGATGAAGCCAAACGCGCCGCCCAAAAACACTACCATGCCCAAAATACCGTTGAGCGACTGGGTAATGCCGGTGGCCACACCCAGCCAAGCACCGAGCACAGTGGGGATCAGGCTCAGCGACAACAGCCAATACGTGTTGCGCAGCACCCGGTTGCGCTGCGTGTCGGAAACCAAATAGCCTTGGCTATCGGGGCTTAATGTTGTTATGCGGTCGTTCATAGTGGTGAAACTCCTTAGTTATCTACAAAAAAGTAGATGGGGCAATTTTAGGCCTTATCAAGATTGGTATGCTCTAAACCCACAACTGTAAGGGCTTTAGATGAAAACCAAATCGGTACTCGAATTCTCAGACGTGCGCGCGATGGCTGCAGCCGCTGAGGCGCATGCACTCAAAATCAAATGTGCGGTCAGTTTTGCCATTGTGGACGACGGCGGTCACATGCTGTGGTTTCAGCGCTTGGACGGCGCGGCACCCAACTCGTCCTATATGGCACCGGCCAAGGCGCGCACCTCGGCCTTGGGGCGGCGTGAGACCAAGGTCTACGAGGACATCATCAACGAAGGGCGCATGTCGTTTTTGAGCGCACCCACGCTGGAGGGCATGTTGGAGGGCGGCGTGCCGATCATCAAAGACGGCCAATGCCTGGGCGCCATTGGGGTCAGTGGCGTCAAATCAACCGACGACGTGGCCATTGCCAAGGCCGCCATGGCTGCCATCGGGCTGTAAGTCGGCGTCAAGCTACTATTATTTTGATAGCTGCTTGCGCAGGTTTTATGAGGGCTAGCGGCCAATTTGACCATTATTTTCAAAATCAGCTTGCCTTGGCGGGTAGCCTGAAGGCGGTAGCCCGGTCGTTGGCGGCGTTTGCATCCTGGCGCGGTTTGTGCGCCGGTCGCTAGCGTTTGGGCAGTATGTTCCGAATCCATTGGCGCACACGGCGCACCATGGACTTGGTCGTGCGCCAAGGCGCGGACGCTTTGATCTGGGCCATTAAAGCGTCTTTCCAGGGTTTCCAGCGGCCGTAGAAGCGGGCAAACCAGGGCAGGCGCATCAAGGCAGGGTGGGTGAGCGTGAAAAGCCGAGCGGCAATTGCGGTGCCCATAATTTTCGCGAGCATGACCACCGCCAAGCCCAGGGCGACATGGCCTGCATTGATCCAGTACAAAGCCAACAACTTGATGGGCAGCAGCAAGACGATAGGGACCAGGTACAGGACCAGTGCCGCATAGGGCGGAAGCCCGGCGATAAACGCCTCCATTCGGGCCCACAAGGGCAGACGTGCGAGGCGCCCGATGAGGCGCGACAGTGGCTCCCAGCCCCATTCCTCAAAAATCAGCACCAGGGCCAGCAGCGGTGCCAGCGTGGCATTAAACAGGGCCCGCAAAAAGCGTTTCATCACAGGCAGTGTTGCGTTAGTCGGACGCCAGCCCTAGACCAGCGTCGACCAATAGTGATAGGTGCGCATGCCGGCCACCGTCAGCAGCAGGGAGCCCATGAGGTGGATTGCGGCAGTGCCCAACGCCAAGGCGTAACGTTGTTGCATGAGCAGGGTGACCACTTCGGCACTAAAGCTGGAAAAAGTGGTCAGCGCCCCTAAAAATCCGGTGACCAGGGCCAGGCGCCAAACGGGGTCGATTTGGGGTAGTGCCTGAAACAGAGCTAAAAAAATGCCGACGAGGTAGCCGCCGACCAAGTTGGCCGCCAGGTACGGCAGCAGATTTGGTAGCAGTTCCCCGAGGATGATCCGCAGGTTGCTGGCGCCGTTGAACCTGGCCACCTGGACATACATGCGCTCGCGAATAGTGAGCACCTGGGCGCGCACGGCCCGCGCCGGCAACATCCAGGCCAGCGCCGCGATGATCAGCGCCATCGCCTCGACCGAGACGGCGCCCAGCATGGACGCGACGATGATCAGGATCATCAGGCTCGGTATCGTCAGCAGGATATCGACGATAATCTTGATAACCTCGTCGATGAACCCGCCGGCATAACCGGCGATCAGGCCTACCAGCGCGCCGATGGTCACGCCGAACACGCCTGCGATCACACCGATCTCTAACGACGTCGGGGTACCGTAGATCAGGTCCGCGAGCACGTCGCGGCCTTGCTGATCGGTTCCTAACCAATGCTCGGCGGAAGGCGGCTTCGCCGGGCGGCCGGCGCCCACCTCCGACATTTCTATCGGCACGAATAGTTGACCCACCAGGCCGAAAAGCGCGACCAATGTAACCAGCGTGGCGCCTGCAATCAGCAAGCGATAGCGCCCCAACGCGCCGACGAACCTACCTTCTTTCCTTGCGATCATGCTCTCTAGCCTTGTCGATACTTAATTCGCGGGTCAATCAGTGGGTACAGCAGATCCAGCGCCAGTAGCACGACACCGATTGATAGGATGATAAAGAGCGAGATGCCCTGGATCACAAAATAGTCGTTCCCGGCGATCGCCTTGAAGAGGAGGTTGCCCACGCCCGGGTAGCCGAAGATCACCTCCACCAGCACGGCCCCCGACATCACCATCGCCAGCGAGATCGCCAGCGAAGTCACCTGCGGCAGCAGCGCGTTGCGCAGTGCATAGTCCAGGAAGATGGTCTTGGGCTTCAGGCCCTTAGCCTCCGCCATCAGGAGATAGTCCTCGCCCAGCGTCGTTGTCATCATCGCACGCATACCCAGGCCCCAAGAGCCGAGGCTGCTCAGCACGATCGAGGCGGCGGGCAAAATGGCGTGACGGCCAATGTCGAGTGCCATGCCCCAACTTAGTGTCATGTTTACACCGGCCGTGTACGCCCCGCCGACCGGCAGCAGACGCCAACGCATGGCTATAACGTAGATGAAGAGCATGCCCAGCAGGTAGTATGGAATGGCCGACAGCGTCATAAAGAGCGGCGATAAGGCGGTAGCGATGCGGCTTGTTCTGGGCCAGGCCATCAGCGCACCTAAAAGTGTGCCGAGGACGAACGCAATCAGGGTGGATACGATCAGGAGGCCAATCGTCCACGGCGCAGAGCGCGCGATCATATCGCGCGCCGTTTGCGGATAGAAGGCCACCGACACGCCGAGATCAAGGTTGATCAGGTCGCGCCAGTAGTTCAGGTACTGGCGCCAGAGCGGCTGATCGAAGCCGAACTTCTGGTTATAGATCTTGATCAGTTCTTGAATCTGGTTTTCATAGACGCCGCCCTGCGCGGCGAGTTGGTTCATCCGCGACTGGATGGGATTCGTCGACCGGAGGCGGGGTATAAAGAAATTGAGCGTGACCGCAGTGATCACAATGAGGAAGAAGATCCCGATCCGTCGAACAACATAGCCAATGGTCACGCCGGTCTCCTTAATGACATCCAGAGCTTTGCACCGTGCGATACCCGGTGCCCATCCAAGAGACTGGCGCCGAACGAAGGGTGCATGATGACTAACAAGCATTATGACTAACAAATAGTGCGCGTATCAAGTGCCGACGGCCGCGCCTGACTTATTAATAACGAAACGCCTCTGGGGATACGTGTCGATCTTTAGTTCTATCGCGCGGGTGATGGTTGGCACCAGCGGTTTCACCCTGGCCCGAGTGACTACCCAGGTCGTGCGGCGGACGCCAAACCGGCCCGCGAATTAGGCGTCGCTCTTGCCACTCTGCTGCTGGCAGCGGATTTGTTCCTCTATGAGCCCCTTGCCTACGGAATGTCGAGCATTGTACAACCGATCATCTGGCTTGTCAACTCCCTGTTACGACTTAGGTCCGGGCTATTTTATGTTAACAAAACATCCATAAAACGCAAAATGTGTTGTGATTTATGGATAAAAATAGAGCGTAATTTGCCATGTAGAACCAACCATTCAGGTGGAGGACACGGATCATGGCATTGTATCATGGCAACATAACTGAATTTGGTTCGGCTACGACTGCTTAAAAATCAGGCATGGAGCACAAAAGTTTTCAAGCAGCCTGAATCGCGGAAGAGCACTGCTTGTTGTACCGCGCCGCAGGTTGATAGGAATGGCAAAAAGCGCTATGATTTAGCGGGATCAGTTCCTTACCAATCATTAACCCATCTATTAATTGACAGCAGAGGAAAGAGGAAAACTATGGCGCAGTTTAATGGTCTTCATATGAACATGGGCAATCTAGCGCGGCTCTCCCAGGCCCAAACGCGTTCGATCAGCCCAGAAAATTTCACCGGTGAAAAAGGCAAAGGTGGCATGGCGACGGATGGCACTGGCGCCAGTTG
>JBBRNS010000213.1:0-6635 GCA_038230175.1 Burkholderiales bacterium | reverse complement strand
ATGAAATTGGGGAAAACCCTATTTTCTGACTATCTTTTTTTGCACGAATTCAAATCGTGGACACCCCAAAATCTCTGCAAACCCGCATCGATATTGGCTTTGCGGGCGATGGGCTTTGAATTAACCGGACACTAGTGAAGTGGGTTAGCGGCCCATACCGGCAATGCGCTAGCCAGGCCGACGGTATCGATTTTGGTCATGCAGGCCGAGGTGCCGGGACAGGCGGTGCACGCACTGCCGCGGGTCACGCTGGATGGTCGTGCCAAACCACTGATGCCAGAAAGCGCCCAATGGTTGGCCTGTAGGGCGGCGTACCTTGATCGGTTTCCGGAAGCTGAACCCATGACGGCGCTGGGAGATTTCAGCTTCTTGGCCGTAGAGGTCAATGGCGCGCGGCATATCGCAGGATTTGGTGCTGCGCGTTCAGTGGACGCCGATGAAGTCCACCGTGCGTTGTGCGATTGAAGCTTTGAATACGCTGACCAAGCCATGTGCAGCCACTACCAATCCCTCAAAGAACAAGAACGCTTGCGCAAGTTCTTCGGCGTAGCGCCGCCCATTGCGCCAGGTAAGGCGGATGTATGGCCTGGCTATCTGGGCACATTCATCCGCCGCCACCCCCATGCCGATATAGGCGACGACGCGGTCCCTAAGGCTGAGGCACTCAACGGCTTGTTTGGCCTGGTGCCCCATTGGTCCGCTGACACAAAGATCACCCGACACACCTACAACGCCCGCAGCGAGACGGTCACAGAAAAGCCCAGTTTTCGCGAAGCGTTTAAGCGCCAGCAGCGCTGCATCGTTCCGATGGATGGGTTTTATGAACCCGACTGGCGCAGCGGCAAGGCTGTAGCCACCCGCATTGCGTCGGCCAGTGGCGAGCCGCTGGGCATTGCCGGCCTGTGGTCCAGCTGGAAGTCGCCCCCGGGGGATTGGGTGCACAGCTTCATCCTGCTCACCATCAATGCCGACGCCCACCCATTGATGCAACAGTTCCACAAGGCCACCGACGAAAAGCGCATGCTAGTCATCTTGCCGCCGCAGCGCTACCAAGATTGGCTGCAGCCCAATGTGGATACCCAAGACTTTTTGGTGCCCTACCCGGCTGAGCGACTCCACGCGTTGGCGCCTGAGGCTGCTCAGGGCATGCTGATTTAATGAAACTGACCCGTACTACTGCGGCAGCCAAGGGTTTGCCGTACTTTACAGAGCGCAGCGCTGATCTGGCCCTGGTCGCACGGAACATCCAGTAGAGTCGGGCTTTGCATTCCAAACACTACCCTATGTCCCAATCCACATCACGCTACAGCGCCCCCAGCATCGCTATGCACTGGTTGACGGTGGTGGTTTTTATTGGAATTTATGCGGCTATCAACGTGGCCGATGTGTTTCCCAAAGACAGTGACGCGCGGCAGTTGGCCAAGAACCTGCACTTTTCGCTGGGCCTGCTGGTGTTTGGTTTGGTGTGGCTGCGCATCGTCCTGCGGGTGTTTGGCGGAACGCCGGCCATTGTTCCGCCCCCGCCCGCTTGGCACGTCAAATTAGCTAAATTGGGGCATCTTGCGCTCTATGCATTGATGGTCGTTATGCCCTTGGTGGGCTGGGCTGTTTTGAGCGCCCGAGGTAAGCCAATCGTCTTCTTTGGACTGGATGTGCCCGCGCTGATCGGCGAAAACAAGTCTCTGGGGCGCACCCTGAAGGACCTCCATGAGTTGGGCGGCAATCTGGGCTACTTTTTGATTGGTGGGCACGCGGTGGCGGCGCTGTACCACCACTACTTTGTACGAGACAACACCCTACGGCGCATGGCGTGGCGGGGTTAATTGGCGAAAGTGGAGCACTTAACCATGACCAGCCCCTCTAGCTGGTTTTACTGGGCCATTTTGTCGGCCGTGTTTGCCGCCATGACCGCCATCTTTGCCAAGATCGGTATTCAAGGCGTTGATTCGGACTTGGCGACCCTGGTTAGAACGGGCATCATCATCATCGTGCTCGGCGCCTTTGTCTGGTATGCGGGCAAATGGACAAACCCGTTGACACTGCCGGGCAAGACCTGGCTGTTTTTGACTCTGTCTGGGCTGGCCACCGGGGCTTCGTGGGTATGCTACTTTAGGGCCCTGCAAATTGGCGAGGCCTCCAAGGTGGCGCCCGTGGACAAGCTCAGCCTGGTGCTGGTCGCCGTCTTTGCGTTTGCCTTTTTGGGCGAGCGGCCTTCACTGCGCGAATGGTCGGGCATTGCGATGGTGGCGGGCGGTGTTTTGGTCTTGGCCATCAAACGCTGACGCGCCAGAGCACCTTAGAGCGCGTCTGGGCCTTGAATGACCCAATGCCCCGAATCCGGGCATACGTCGGCCTGCACACCGCCAAACCAAACACCTTCTGTCTGCTGCTGCAATGCGCCGACAGTGTCGGTGTCAAATCGAACGCCCAACGCGCGCGCTACACCTGTGGCTTCAATGGGTAGTTCCCAGGTCAAAAACATTTGGGTGAAGTCTTGCCGTGGCGCGATGCCATGGTTAGCAGCGCTGCCGCCGCGTGCAATGACGGCGTGCGGCTGACCCGTGTCAAAAACTACGACACTGCCCAGCCCCAGCGGTATCCGCAGGCCGATTGCGGGGAAGTGCAAGTCCAGCCCCTGCTCAGCGCTCAAAAACAAATTGCAAAATGCGGCGCCGCCGTAGTGTGCGCCGTCATGGTGGTAGCGGGTTCCGATGCAGGCCATCAGAGCCACCTCGCTGGACACTAGCGTGTCGGCCATGCCCTGGTTGGCCGTCCAGTTGGCCACAGCTTGAACACAGTGCCGATAGTCTGGCCAGCGGTTGCGTGCACGGGGTAAAGGCAAGGGTTCAACGTCGCCGTACTCTAGGCCCAAACGCGCAATCTCACGCTCCCAATCGGCCTGCATGCGCGGTGTGGGCGCAGGCACATCCAACGTGGCCGACAACACCGTACCGCCCACACTGCGGCTGCGCAGATGGTCTGCGCAGCGGTAGTACGTGGTCAAGTCAGGCGGCATGGGCGGTTTACGTGCTTAGCGTCCACCCACGCACTCAAGCTCAAACAGCGGCACCTCGGCCTCGTGGCTCAGCCACACGCCGCCGCCAAGCTCGGTGAACCCCTGCGACAGGCCGCGCCGGTACAGCTGCGCACGGTGGCGAAAAAGGCGGGGGTCGGTCAGGGTGTCGTCAATGGTGTCGCGTGCGTAGTCTTCGTGTGACACCGCTTCCACGTACAAGGCGCCTCGACTCAAGCGCGCCAGATTGGCCAGCGCCAAGCGCAGGTCGGCCGCACTCAGGTAGGGCAACACGCCCTGGCAAATGACCAGATCAAACGGCTCGGCGTTTTGGTAGTCCACCACCGAGCCGCGCTGCCAGCCATAACGTGTGCACAGGTAATCGCTGTATTCGACCCCATGGAAACTGGCGTCGGGGCAATGCTGCGCCACCACGTCGCGCCACAGGCCGATGCCGCACCCTACATCCAGCACCCGCTTGACGGGCACCCGCAGGTAGGCGAGGTAGCTGCACACAAAGGCACCCAAGCGCGCAACATGCTGGGGGTCGACCACACTGGTTTTTTTGTCGAAATAGTAGCGCTGGTAATACGCCTCATCAAACCACTGCTCACTTGCAGATTGCACGCCACTGCCCTTTCGTCGATGGCCTCCACCATGGAGCGCCTGCCTAGAGTATGGCTTGCTCGTGAAGGGCGGACGCCGATCTGGCCGCCGGATGCCGACTCTAAAGTGGCGGGCGCACGCGCTCCCAGCGGAAGGGGCCAAAGGCGTCGTATCCGGCGGATGTATCTGCCGCAGGGTCTATACGCAGCTTTAGCCACTCGCGGGGAGCAGATTCGCCGTGCACCACGATGCGGTGAAAGTTCGGCACCTTATAACCATGTGGCTGGGCCAAGTAGGGATCTATTGGGTTGCTTGCCTTGGCCAGGGCTGCACTGGCACGTGCATCGGAACAAGCGACCGCTGGCGCACCGGAAGTAGGCTCGATCACACAAGGGGCGCCTTGTAACAAGGGGTTGTCGGACCGGTAGACATGGGAGTCACCCATCAAAGCCAAAACAGGCTTTGCAAAGGCGAGGGAACCTACCGCCAGCTTATCAACGTACGGTCGGTATTCACTGAGATGCGCGGCGCCAGCATCGGCACCATCGACATCCCACAAATCCGCTTGGAACATGATGACCATCGCGCGGTACCCACCCGTCGCGGCGCGGGCGAATGCGGCATCTAGCCAGCGCAGGGTGGCACCACTGCGCACGGCGACTTCTTGTTGCTGTGCAGCGGCCATGGCAGGTGCGCCGTACCACGGGTCGGTGCCGTTATTGGAGCCACCGGGGATGTTGACTGTGACAAACAATACCCCAGACTGCTCCCACCACACGTTCTCCACAAAGGCCTTGTCGGCAGGGTGGGCAGGGTCAAACTCTGTCGCCTGGGTATGCACGCGCATGCCAGCCCCCAAAGTTTGGCCGGGCGTGGTAAAAAAGATGCTCCGCACCAGATCCAGATTGGCCAAGGGGTCGCCCTTGGTGAAGCTGGCGGGCTGACCCGAAGGGTCTAAAACGTAATCGATCGCACCAGTCGTTTTGTTGAATTTTCCACCGCCCTGCTTGGCCTTGTGGCAGTCCAGCCATTCGTTGTCGCCCGGGGTGTATACCAGCGGCTGTTTGAAGGCGCGCCATTGCTCAAAAAGCGCCGCGTTGTATTCGCGCGTGCAGTATTGTTTGCCAGAGTGGATGTCGCCGGCATGCATCACGAGCGACACATCAGGATCCGCATTGATGGCAGCGATAAACAACGGGTTGGATTTGAACTGGGCGGTATCCTGGGGTGCGGTGCCATACGGCGTGTCACCAATCACGGCCACACTGAATGCCGTTGACCCGGTGTGTGTCAAGTCATTCTTCAAACTGGCACAGGCGACAAGGGTAACTCCTAACGTAATGGTGGCTGTATACGCGGCGAGGCGCAATGGGGAAGTCAGTTTCATAAATAGCGAGCCCAAGGGTTAAATGCGAGACAGGGTCAGTGCACCGAATGTGTACACCGCACCATGCCATTCTTGCGCCGAATAATGACAACTTCATGAATCTCAAAGCACTGCGTAGGCGGCTCCGACCGGGCCGCCAACACAAGCATTCGGCTACTTCATCAACTGGCGCACATGCTGCCAGGCGCGACGGAAGAAACCAGAGCGCTCCACCGCCTCCAGCGCGACCAAGGGTTGCGATGTGAATGCCTTTCCGTCCAATGTGGCGACGACCTTGCCCACGGTAGCGCCCTTAGCGATGGGGGCGGACAGCTCTGGGGTCATCTCCACCACCGTGCGCACCTGCGCGAGCTGGCCGCGCGGTATGGTCACGCTCCAGTCACTGGCAACACCCACAGAAACCATATCCAGCTTGCCAAACCGCACTTCGGGGTTGGCCAATGAAGCGCCTGCCTTGGCCAAAGGTGCTTGCTCAAAAGCGTTGAAACCCCAATTGAACAAGGTGCGCGACTGGTCTGCCCGCGCCTGCATGCTGTTGGCCCCCATCACCACCGATATAAGCCGCATACCGGCGCGCTTGGAGGATGCCACCAGGCAATAACCGGCGTCTTGGGTATGGCCGGTTTTCAAGCCGTCCACGGTGGGGTCGGTGTAAAGCAGCGCATTGCGGTTGCCCTGCTTGATGCCGTTGTATTTGAATTCTTTCTCGGCGTAAATTGGGTAGTAGTCCGCGCTGTCACGGATGATGGCGCGCGCAAGCAGTGCTAAATCGCCCGCAGACGCTTTGTGGGTCGGGTCGGGCAAGCCGGTGGGGTTGGCAAAGTTGGTGTGCTGCATGCCCAGGCGCTTGGCTTCGGTGTTCATCACCTGCGCAAAACCGGCCTCGGATCCTGACAGGTGCTCTGCCACCGCCTTGGACGCGTCGTTGCCTGACTGGATGATGATGCCGCGCAAAATGTCCATGACCGAGGCTTGGCCGTTCAGCGGCAGGTACATGCATGACTCGGTGCTAGACCCCCGGCACCAGGCATTCAAACTCACCGAGACCATGTCGGTGGGCTTGAGGCGACCGGCTTTGAGCGACTGCTCAACGATGTAACTGGTCATCATTTTGGTCAATGACGCGGGCGGCAAAGGCTGATCGGCATTGTTCGACGCCAGGACCTGACCGGTGTCGAAGTCCATCAGCACAAAGGCTTTGTTTTCCAACGGCGGAACAGCGACCGGGGCGGCCAGGGCCTGGGGTGCCAAGGTGGCCAGGCACAGGCCACCAGCGGAGAGGGCAATCGTAAGAATGTGGGGGATGGTTCGCATAGTGAAGTAAGTTGCAAGGCCGGCCGTTGCGGCGTGGCCAAGGGATTAAAAAAGGGGGGTGATCAAGGGTGCGTTTGTTGCGGAACAGCAGCGCAAAATGTTGCGCTTTGCCAATTGATTTTAGGGGCCTGCGTAGGCCAGCCGCCCGGGCAAGGCAATTTAAGCGCTATTTATTACCACTAGTGTCCGGTTAATTCAAAGCCCATCGCCCGCAAAGCCAATATCGATGCGGGTTTGCAGAGATTTTGGGGTGTCCACGATTTGAATTCGTGCAAAAAAAGATAGTCAGAAAATAGGGTTTTCCCCAATTTCATT
>JBBRNS010000212.1:0-6657 GCA_038230175.1 Burkholderiales bacterium | reverse complement strand
GTTGAGTAAGTTCGGCGAGATCATCGTCGACGCCAAAGGCCACACCAATGTGCCCGGCGTGTTTGCGGCGGGTGACTGCACCACAGTGCCGTTCAAGCAAATCGTGATTGCCGCAGGCGATGGCTCCAAAGCCGCACTCAGTGCGTTTGACCATTTGATTCGGCATTGATCCCCGTGCCCCCCGCGCCCCCTCGCATCTATCTAGCCCCCATGGAGGGGCTGCTCGACTTTGTCCTGCGTGACATCCTGACCCGCGTGGGCGGGGTGGACCGCTGTGTGTCCGAATTCATCCGCGTCACCCACACGTTGCTGCCAGAGCGGGTCTTCTTGCGGGTGATTCCTGAGTTGGAAAACGGTGGCTACACGCCTGCCGGTGTGCCAGTGCGGGCGCAGTTGCTGGGCTCTGATCCGGTCTGTTTGGCAGAAAACGCGGCTAGCCTGGCGGCCATGAGCCCCCACGGCATCGACCTCAATTTCGGTTGCCCGGCCAAGGTGGTTAACCGCCATGGTGGTGGTGCGGCTTTGCTGGAGGACCCCGAGCTGCTCACCCGCATCGTGTCGGCCGTGCGCCGCGCAGTGCCGGCGCACATACCGGTGTCGGCCAAGATGCGCTTAGGGTTCAACGACGACCTGCGTGCGGTCGAATGCGCCCAGGCGCTGGCTGACGGCGGCGCCGAAGAACTGGTGGTGCATGCCCGCACCAAGGCCGACGCCTACCGCCCGCCAGCCTATTGGGAGCGGGTCAACGACATACGGCTGGCGGTGTCCATTCCGGTGATTGCCAATGGCGAAATATGGACCGCGCAGGATGCCTTGAATTGCCAGCAAGCGTCGGGTTGCCAAAGCCTCATGCTGGGGCGGGGTATCGTGACCGACCCCGGCCTGGCCTGGGCCATTCGCCACCACCATGCACCGGAAGATGCTGCAAATGCCGCTGATACCGCCAATACGTCGGCTCCCCAGGTTACTTGGCAGACCTTGACGCCCTTGATTGGCGCCTTCTGGGTTTTGGTCTGCGCCCGCCTAGAGGTGCGCCAGCAAGCGGGGCGGCTCAAGCAGTGGCTCAATTTTTTGCGCCGCCGTTACCCAGAGGCGGAATCCGCTTACATGGCCCTGCGAACCTTGCACGACCCGGTCTTGGTTGCGTGCTGGCTGACCCAAGAAGGCTATTTGCAGTCGCCTGATGGTGCGGTGTTTACTGAAACAGCGCCTCAAATCCCCCCGCAGGCTCAAAGCGCTGGTTGCGGTACACCGCACGGGTAGGGCCAGGTAGCGCCCGCACTGGCTCTGAGTGGCGGGGGTCACCGGGGTAGCAGATGTGGCGTTCGCCACCTTCTAAAAACATCTCGGGCAACACCCGTGGGGCGCGGCGGCTGAGTGCCTCAACCATGGCGCTTTGCACACTGTCGTGGCGGGCCAGGTGCGCCAAGCTCATGATTTGTGGCGGTGCCAGCGGCAATTGGCCGCTCCAGTATTGCTCCAGCGCTGCACGTGGCGCCAACCACAGGCTGGCCGTTGTCTCGTGGTTGTCGTGCAGCGCCCGTTGGCCGCGGGGCAGGGCGGCCAAGAAGAAACGCGTGTCAAACCGCTTGGAAGCCATGGTCGGGTTTTCGGGCGTGATCCAGCGCGACCAAGGCAAAAGTTGGCGCGTTTGCAGGCGCAGCGAACCATCCGCCATAAAACGGTCAAAGTGCACTGCCGGATTGCGCTCCAGGAGTGCGCGCGCGCCGCGCCCACCACGGGCAAACAGCACGCCGCATTCTTCATAGGTCTCGCGCAGCGCCGCCACATACAGGCCACTGGCAGTGTGAATATCCAGGTCACGCTCACCCAATATGGCGCGTAATTGGGTGGGTGACTGGTCCAGGTGGACCAGGGTGTCGGCTTGCATGTCGGCGTCGTCGAGCTTACCGCCGGGGAACACATAAGCGCCCGCCATGAAATCAGACTGGGTGCTGCGCTGGAGCAAAAAAACCTCTAGCCCGGTGGCGCCGTCGCGTAGCAGAACCACGGTGGCAGCATGGCGTAGGGCTTGGGGCGGCGGGGTGGGTAAATCCATGGCGCAATGCAGAGTGACGGGCAATTATGGCGCAGCATGCATTCACTGACCTTGATTTTTGCAGCAGCGCTACCAGTTTGGTGAGGCGCGACACGCCATATTGGCGCGCCAGCAAAATATGGCGTCTTGTGGTACCTTTGCGCCCCACATTGCAGACGAAGGGCTTCTCCCCATGACCGGTATTTCAAGCGCCCTCGAAGGACTGTCGCACGCGCGTATCCATGGTATGCGCCGCGGCCTTGAAAAAGAAAGCTTGCGCGCGCTTCCCAGTGGCGCAGTAGCGCTCACACCCCACCCCCACGGCCTGGGTTCGGCGCTAACCCACCCCAACATCACCACCGATTTCAGCGAGTCGCAGGTGGAACTGATCACGGGTGTACATGCCAGCGTTGAAAACTGTCTGGACGAGTTGACCCAGGTGCAGCAGGCAACCCTGCGCGCCATGGGTGATGAGATGCTGTGGGCGTCGAGCATGCCCTGCGGTTTGCCGGCCGACGACCTTATTCCCATCGGGCAATACGGCAGCTCCAATGTGGGGCGCGCCAAGAGTGTGTACCGCATGGGGTTGGGCTACCGTTATGGTCGGCGCATGCAAACCATCTCGGGCATCCACTACAACTGGTCTTTGCCAGAAACCCGCAGCGAAGACTATTTTGGCCTGATCCGCAATTTCCGCCGCCAAGCCTTTTTGCTGCTGTACCTGTTTGGCGCTTCGCCCGCAGTGTGTTCTACCTTCGTGGCCGGGCGTGAACACCGCTTGCAATCCTTGAGCGAGCACACACTGTACCTGCCCTATGCCACCTCACTGCGCATGGGGCGCCTGGGCTACCAAAGCGATGCGCAGTCCTCACTGGCGGTGAGCTACAACAGCCTGAAGGTCTATGGCGATTCCCTGGAAGGCGCCTTGACCCGACCCTATCCGCCCTACGAGGCCATTGGCACGCGCGGCCGCGATGGCGAATACCGCCAGCTGGGCACCAACTTGCTGCAAATTGAAAACGAGTTTTACGGCACCATTCGCCCCAAACGGGTCATCCACCAAGGTGAGCGCCCGCTGCATGCTCTGCGTGAGCGGGGTGTGGAATACGTTGAGGTGCGTTTGATGGATCTAGACCCGTTCGAGCCGGTGGGCATCAGCGCGCAAACCATGCGGTTCTTGGACGTGTTTTTGTTGCATTGCCTGCTTAGCCCCAGCCCGCCGGATACACCGGATGAGATTGCCGCATCGGGCCACAACCAGCATGACGTGGCCGAGCGCGGGCGCGAGCCAGGCCTTTTGCTAGAACGGGGTGCAAAAAAGGTGGTCCTGAGTGACTGGGCCAATGAGATTTTGGATGCGATGGGCCCGGTCGCAGCGCGCCTGGATGCCGAGCACCAGTGCCATGACTACGTGCAGGCCGTTGAACATGCGGTGCAGTCTTTGAACCAACCTGACACCCTGCCATCGACGCGGGTGCTGAGTGCGGTGGCCGAGCAGTTTGGTGGCTCCTTTGTCGCTTTTGCGCGCGCCCAGTCGCAGACTATCAAGCAAGGCATGGCCGCTATGCCACTTGCACCAGAGGCCATTGCCCGTTTTGACGCGCTGGCGGCCAAATCGTGGGTCGACCAACGTGCGGTAGAGGCGGCCGACACCATGCCGTTTGATGTGTATCTGGCCGAGTACCTGAACCCACGGCATTTGCTGGCTTAGCGCACAAAAAAAGCGCCAAACGTTTGCACGTTTGACGCTTAACTTCAAGCCGCAAGCGGCTTGAACAGGGGCTTATTCAGCAGTAGCGACGGCAGCAGCCTTAGCGGCGCGGGCGGGCTTCTTGGCGGCAGCAGCGGCGCGCTTAGGAGCAGCAGCTTTGGTGGTAGCGGCTTTAGCCTTGGTGGTTTTCTTGCCAGCGAGCTTGGTAGCAAAGGCGCTGGATTTCACTTCCAACTGGGCAGCAACCTTGGTCACAGCTTGTGCAGCAGGCACAGCAGCCACAGCCAAAGGCTTCAGCTTAACGCCAGTTGCTTTCTCAAAGCGGCTAGCGTTAGCGGCCACTTGTGCCACGCCTTTTTCAGCCAACTCGACGGCTTTGTTCACTGCGACATCAGCGTTGTCAGTCGTTACAACCACGCCCTTGGCGTAAGCTGCGCTGATTTTCTTTTGGGTAGACACGGCGTTGCTGCGGGCTTGCGCGCTCAAACGGGTGCCGGCTTTCTTGACGGCATTGGCCCAGCTTTGGTCCACATAGCCAACAGCGCGCACGTTGCCAACGCGGCAAGCGTTGATGACGTTCTTGGCGGTGTTGCCGTAGGATTCGATGATTTCGTTGGTGACAGTTGCGAGATTTTTTGCAGACATGGTGATTTCCTTTTGAAAGAGGTGAATGAATTTTTATGCTGGTGTGGATTCTCGCGAATTGCGATAGTGGTTACACCTTAAAAAGCCTATTTTTCCTAGGGAGTCCTATCTAGGAATGGTGCAATTTTCAAAGTGTTCGACAATGCATTCCCCGGCGCCGTGGCAAGTCGCGCCAATTGAAGCCGAGCTACCCCTAACAACACAGAGAGA
The DNA here is from genome assembly GCA_038230175.1 of Burkholderiales bacterium. Lineage (GTDB taxonomy): Bacteria > Pseudomonadota > Gammaproteobacteria > Burkholderiales > Burkholderiaceae_C > Allorhodoferax. Next base: position 2,053 of record JBBRNS010000212.1, on the reverse strand, counting down.
CAACAATGAAAATTGAAACCATCGCCGTGCATGGCGGCTACACCCCCGACCCCACCACCAAAGCGGTTGCAGTGCCGATTTACCAAACGGTGGCCTACGCGTTTGACAACACGCAGCACGGTGCTGATTTGTTTGACCTAAAGGTGGCGGGCAACATCTACAGCCGCATCATGAACCCTACCAACGGCGTGCTCGAAGCCCGCGTGGCGGCCATGGAGGGCGGTATCGGCGCGTTGGCCGTGGCATCCGGTATGGCGGCGATCTCGTATGCCATTCAGACCATCGCTGAGACCGGTGACAACATCGTTTCTACGGCCACTCTGTATGGTGGCACCTACAACCTGTTTGCCCACACCTTTCCGCAAATGGGCATTGAGGTGCGATTTGCCGACGCCCAAGACCCGGCTTCTTTTGCCAAACTAATCGACGCCCGCACCAAGGCCGTGTACTGCGAATCGGTGGGCAACCCGCTGGGTAATGTGACCGACATCGCCGCCTTGGCCGCCGTAGCCCACGCCCACGGCGTGCCGCTGATTGTGGATAACACGGTATCGAGCCCCTACCTGTGCCGCCCGTTTGAACACGGTGCCGACATCGTGGTGCACTCGCTCACCAAATACCTGGGCGGCCACGGCACCACCATTGGCGGCGCGATTGTGGACTCGGGCAAGTTCCCCTGGGCTGAGCACAAAGCGCGTTTCAAGCGCCTTAACGAGCCCGATGTCAGCTACCACGGCGTGGTCTACACCGAGGCGCTGGGCGCCGCCGCCTACATCGGCCGCGCCCGTGTGGTGCCGCTGCGCAATATGGGGGCCGCGCTGAGCCCGATGAATGCTTTCCAAATTTTGATGGGCATTGAAACCCTGGCGCTGCGCATGGACCGCATCTGTGAGAACGCGCTCAAAGTGGCTAAACACCTCAAGGCGCACCCCAAGGTGGGCTGGCTGAACTACGCGGGCTTGGAAGACCACCGTGATTACGCACTGGTGCAGAAGTACATGGGCGGCCGCGCATCGGGCCTGATCAGCTTTGGCCTGAAGGCGGCGGACAGCCTGGAGGCGGGCGCCCGTTTCCAAGACGCGTTGCAGTTGTTTACCCGCTTGGTCAACATTGGTGACGCCAAATCATTGGCCTGCCATCCCGCCACCACCACCCACCGCCAGCTCAACGCTGCCGAATTGGCCAAGGCGGGTGTCAAGCCTGACATGGTGCGCCTGTCCATCGGTATCGAGCACATTGACGACCTGCTGGCCGATTTGGACCAGGCGTTAGAAGCCGTTTAAATTAACAGCAAAGTAGAGGTTTAGCAGGTATGGCAATCCAGTGGTTCCCAGGGCACATGCACCTGACGCGCAAGGCGATCGAAGAGCGCATCAAGGAAATCGATGTGGTCATCGAATTGCTGGATGCCCGCCTGCCGGCCTCAAGCGCCAACCCCATGCTGGCGCAGCTGACCAAAGGCAAGCCCGCACTCAAGGTGCTCAACAAGCAAGACTTGGCCGACCCCGCGCGTACGGCGCTGTGGTTGGCGCATTACAACGCGGTGCCCGGCACCCGCGCACTGGCGCTGGACGCCAGCATGAAGACGCCGGCCAAGGCCCTGATCGACGCCTGCTTTGCCCTGGCACCCACGCGCGGGGCCAGCATGACCAAGCCGATGCGGGTGCTGATATGCGGCATACCCAATGTGGGCAAGTCCACCCTCATCAACACCTTCAAAGGCAAACGTTCGGCCAAGACGGGCGATGAGGCCGGTGTGACCAAGATCGAGCAGCGCATCGTGCTGCAAGACGCCTTTTATTTGTTCGATACGCCCGGCGTGCTGTGGCCGCGCATCATCGTGGCCAAAAGCGGCTACAACCTGGCCGCCAGTGGCGCCATTGGCCGTAACGCCTATGACGAAGAAGAAGTAGCGCTGGAACTGGTGGACTACCTGCGCCAGAACTATGCGGCTAACGTGGAGGCGCGCTACAAGCTCACCGGCGTAGCCGACATGAGCGACGAGCAGTTGTTGGAGGCCATTGGCCGCAAACGCGGCGCGCTGCTGCCCGGC
>JBBRNS010000211.1:0-6714 GCA_038230175.1 Burkholderiales bacterium | reverse complement strand
TGCGGTGTTAAAGAACGTCGCGTCCACCGCTGGCCGAACCGTACGCAGCACCGACTTGGTGGGGAGTTTGGGTGGTGAAGAATTTATCGTTCTGCTGCCATCCACCACAGTGGACGCCGCACGCCGCATCGCGGAAAAGCTGCGCAACCAATTGCAAAGCACACCCACGCTGTGGGAGAAAACCCGCATCCCAGCCACCGCCAGCATTGGTGTAGCTGGCACCACGGCGAACGACAACCTGGACTTCGACACGCTCTACAAAGAGGCCGACAAGGCCCTGTATGTGGCCAAGACGCAGGGGCGAAATCGGGTGGTTTAAGTCGGGGCGTTTGAATTCAGCCCTTGCGCAGGGCGGCCTTAAGCTCCGCACCCAGTTCAGGCTTCTGCGCAAACGGATCGGTCGGATTGCGGGCTTGCAGCACATCTTCCAGACGCGTTTGCACCGAACCAATGGCCTTGGGGTGGCTATAAATGTAGAAGCGGTTGGCGGCCATGGCATCAAACACCATCTGCGCAACCTCGGCCGCTGTAATCTTGCCGCTACCCACCGCCTTGTCACTCATGGCCTGACCAATGAGTTGGCTCTGCGTTGGCCGCACGCCAGCGGTCTTGAGCTCAGCGGGACGGTTGCGGTGGCTTTGGCTGATGCCGGTGGGCACAAAGAAGGGGCACAACACGCTGGCACCGATCTGGTCAGTCACCAGTGCCAAGTCTTGGTACAGCGTCTCACTCAGGGCGACGACTGCGTGCTTGCTGACGTTGTAGACACCCATATTGGGTGCGTTGAGCAAACCGGCCATGCTGGCGGTATTGACGATATGGCCCTGGTAGGCGGGGTCATTTTTGGCCGCTTGCAGCATCATGGGGGTGAACACCCGCACACCATGGACCACGCCCATCAGGTTGACGCCCAGCACCCATTCCCAGTCTTTCACCGTGTTTTCCCAGATCAGCCCGCCGGAGCCCACACCTGCGTTGTTGAACACAAAATGCGGTGCGCCAAACCGAGCCAGCGTAGCGGCACCCAGGGCCTCCATCTCGGTGGCGCTGGACACGTCCACCCGCATGGCCAGCACGTTGGCGCCAGCAGCTTGCATCTCGGCAGCGGCGGCGTCCAGCGCGTCTTGCTGCACATCGGCCAGCACCAGGTTCATGCCCAGTTTGGCACCAATGCGGGCGCACTCCAGGCCAAAGCCGGAACCCGCACCGGTCAGAACGGCGGTCTTGTTTTTGAAATCAGTGATCATGGTGATAAGGAATCGTGAAAAAGGTTTATGGGTTAGCGCAGCGGTCGTGCAGGCCTAAACGTCTGCGCGGCGCAGCACGTAGCCGATGCGCGGGAAGTGCACCGTGACCTGCCCGGCGCGGTGGTCGCTGCGCTGTAGGCTGTAACGGGTGCGGGTAGCGGCTAACAGCACGCCTTCGGTCGCCTCGGTGCCAAAAGATTCGGCGGCCACGGTGACACGGCTACCCAACGCAATGCCATGGGCGTCAACAACTTCAGCATCATTCTGGTCGCTAGCCCTCGTGGATGCTGCGCAAGCCGCTATTGCATCGATAGCAGCGTATTTCTCCATGTGGCCATGGCCAATGGCGGCCACGCGCGCCATCCACGCCAGAACGGCCGGGGTGGCTTGCAAAATGTCGGCCATCACCGGCACGCGGGTGGCGGTAAACCACAGCGGGTGGTAGGCCGAAAAATCGGCCAGACAGGGCGCGCTACCCATCAAAAAGTCCTGGCCTTCGAGCATGCTTTCCAGCCGCTGCAGATACGACTGGTAGGCCACTGTGGCATCTGCGGGGCGCAGGCGGATCATGCCGGTGGACATGGCGGCGCGGTCGGCGCCAAAGACCTTCAGCATCTCGGGTGGCGCTCCCTCAAACATGGCTGCCGCGCCCTTGGGCTGAAGGTTGTAGGCCATGGCGGCCCAAAACAAGGTGGTGTCGGCCCACTGTGCCAGCGTGCGTGTCAGCCCCTGCTGCGGGGCTGGAAACAGCGTCGGTGTGGGTCGTAGGTCTTCCAGCACATCGCAGATGAGCGCCGTGTCGCAGTACACATCGCTGCCGATTTGCAGAAACGGCGTTTTGCGATAGCCACCGGTGAGCGCCAACACATCGGGCTTGGGGCTGACTGCGGGGATGACAACCGACTTCCAGGCCAGGTTTTTGTAGCCCAGAATCAGGCGCACTTTTTCTGAAAAAGGCGAACTGGGGTAGTGGTGCAGGATGAGGTCGGTCATGGTGGGGGAAGCTTGCTTCTGATTTACTATGAAATCGATAGCTGCTTGCGCAGTATCTATGAGGGCTAGAGGCCTATTTGGCACAAATTTATCGCCAGCAGGGTCGCACCAGCGCACCCTGCCCGGCTCGGTTTTTAACCGCCGGTTACCGCGCTCACTCCGCCGTCTACCGCCATGTACTGCCCGGTGATGTGCTTGCCGGCGTCAGACGCCAGCAGCAGGCTCAGGCCTTTGAGGTCTTCGTCGTCACCTAAGCGGCGCAGCGGGGCATGCGCGGCCATCTTCTCTTCACCCATGGTCTCGATCAGCACCATGGCCATCTTGGTTTTGAAAAAGCCAGGGCAGATGGCGTTTACGTTGATGTTGTAGGGGCCCCATTCGGCCGCCAGCGCGCGGGTGAAGTTGATCACGGCACCCTTGGAGGTGTTGTAGGCAATCGTCTTCATCTCGACCGGGTTGCCGCCCAGGCCGGCAATCGACGCGATGTTGATGATGCGGCCCGAGCGGCGCGCGATCATGCTTTTTTTGGCAATGGCTTGGCTGAGCAAGAAGTAGCCGCGCACGTTGAGGTTCATGACCTTGTCCCACGCCGCAGCGGGGTGGTCTTCGGCCGGGGCGCCCCATGAGGCGCCCGCGTTGTTGATCAAAATATCCACATCACCCATGCGCTGCAGGGTCTCGTCGGCCAGGCGGGTGATGTCGGCGTCTTTGGCGCAATCGGCGGCAATCCAACGTGCGTCGATACCGGCGGCTTGCAGTTCTGCGGTGGCTTGCTCCAGGTCTTCGGCTTTGCGCGAACTGATCATGATTTTGGCGCCCGCTTCGCCCAACGCGTGGGCCATTTGCAGGCCCAAGCCGCGCGAGCCGCCGGTGATCAGAGCAGTTTTGCCCGAAAGGTTAAAGAGTTGTTGGATGGTACGGGTCATGGTGCGTCCTTCAGGTGATCGGGGAAACCGGTGCAAAAAATGATGGGTAATTGTGCCGGTGACTGCTCCATTGGCATGTCACCCGTGCGATACGCTGAACATTTTTTTGACCCCGTGAAAGATTAGGCAGCATAGAGAACCCGACGATCCTGGAAATAGCCCAAAACCCGTTAAGGTTTTTCCTCTAGCATCGTCATATGTTCATTTGCAGCCTCGTGCAACTTGGCCTTGGTTTTGACCGGTACACGCTTGCCCATCTCCCGCTTCAAGTCGGCGTTGAGCCGCTCCTCGGGGTTGAGTTGTGGGCCTTGTCTATAGAGTCGAATCTTGGGGCCAATGGGGCTAATGGGGCTAATGGGGCCAATGGGGCTAATGGGGCTAATGGATTTTCTTGGTTCAAGATGGCCTTTGAGAATATGAATTCGGCAGTCAGGCACCCATATGTGAATCCAGCGCCCGCTGGAATCGCGCTATGGTGGCCCCAACCAGAGGGCGATACAGGTAGCGTAAAACGCGGCCTGGCACTCCTACACCCCGCTCCTCCAGCGCGACCCGTGCCCTGGGATGGTCCATAAAACGATAGGCAGCCGAACGATACGCGCGTGCATCGCACCACAGTTCAATGGCCCGCAGGTGTTTGGCGTTCTTGTAACCATAGTGCGCAGGAGCAACCAGCCGCAGCGGTGCCCCGTGCGCAATGTTCAAGGGCTCTCCGTTCAGACGATCTGCCAGGAGAACCGTGTCTTGCAACAAATCGGCCAAAGGCAGAAGCATGGCGTAGCCGTCCTGACATCGAAAAACCACCAACGTCGCGCCATGGGCGGGCTGCGCTTGGGGAAGAATCACCTGTTCATAAAAGTCTGAGAACAAGTACCCGCTCCACTGCAACGCCCGATGACTCCAGGTGGTAACACAGTGAAAGTCTGACGTTTGCGTGACCCGGTGCAGCCCCGTCAGTGCATCCGACACGGTAAGCGGCTTGGCAACATCACCGCCAATTTGGAGTTCGATTTTGGTGATGTCTTTGGGAAATCGCGTAGCGAAGGGGCTCAGTCCAAAGCGTGGAAATTCGTGAATGGTCTTTTGCCCGGGTGGCAACGGTTGCTGTTGAGTCATGGCGACATTATTGGGGTGTTGTGGCGTAGGCAGCAAATGGATTGGCGTCGGTACCTTTCAAAAACGCCAGCAGCGGCTTCCACAAGGCGCCCTTGTTTTGCTCACGAAAGAAGCCAAAGTGGCCAAGTGAGCGCGCTGGTAGCTTGGCAGCGTCGATGGTGCTGTGGCGCAGCTTGCCGCTTGGCAAATAGGCCTTTAAGGCGGCAACGCCTCTTGTGGGAGCGAAGATGTCATCGTTGATGCCGACCATAAGAATGGGACACTCAATGTCCACAAACCGGTTGGTTTCGCCATGGCCAAACTCGCCCATCAGGTAGTCGGGGTGGCGCCCCCAAGCGGCCCATTGCTGCATTACACCGGCAGGCAAATCTGCGTCCAACCCAATTTTTCTGGAGGGGAAGTAGCCCAATGCCGGCGTAATAACCGGTGCCAAAACGTGCCACAACAGAAACGTTTTGACACGGTGCCAACTTTCAAATAAGCGCCAGTAGCCAGACTGCGCAGCCACCAGCGCCACGTTTGAAAATCGGGCATTGCCGGTCATCAAGGCAAAGGCCTGCCCACCGAATGAATGCCCTACTGCCGTCAAAGGCCGGGTAGGAAACCTTGCTACCAGCCAGTCGCTAACCGCTTGGGCGTCGCGCTGAGCCCAGTCTTTCATGGTTCCCGGATGGGAGCGGATCGGGCCGCTGCGCGACTGACCGATGCCACGGTAGTCGTAAGTCACAGCGGTGCAATTGTGGGCCGCCAGGTACTGCGCAAATTTTTTGTAAAACACTTGTGGCACGCCCGTTCCCGAGTTGATCAGCACAGCGGGGCCACGGTTGCCCTCCCCAAAGACCGTGGTCACTATGGAAAAGCCGTCTGCGGTCTTGAGCGTCAATTTTTTCATGGTTCAGGTCCCTTGGAGGTGCATGCGAGCGCGGGTGGCATCGTGCACGTTGACTGAACTATAGCACATATGTCTCCAGTGGAGACATATGTGCTATAGTTCAGTTATGGCGGTACCAGCCGCTGCACTACTTTGGAGTTACCCATGACCTTTTATTTGCCCATCCTGATCTCTGTACTGGTTCTCAATGCCATGTGGTTTGGTGCGGGCTTCAACTACTTCAGTTTGAATTCTTCAGCGGCGGCGAAGTTGTTGGTCCCAAAGCCGGAGCGCAGCTCACCCTTGTTCACCACCTTGTCGGTGTCCGGGCGCTTCTTGGGCGGAATGAATTTCGCCTTTGCGGGGTTTGCGGTGATGTTGCTACTCAACCGTGCGCTCTTTTCACTGCCCGAGCAATGGGCGCTGTTTACTGGCGTATTTGCATTGGCGCACGGAAGCCAGTTTGCATTTAATGTTCCTGTAGCGTTGCAGGGCATGCGCACGGGTCGGCCACAATGGCCCGTTTTGAGCGGCCCCATGTTGTTTATTTTTACACTGGACTGCGTGCTAATGGTTGCCAATGCCGGGTTGGCCGTAGCATTATTCGCAGCGTGAAAATTATCGAACCGTGAGGTTTATCGAGCCGATTTTGCTGGCAAAAATCCGTGCAAGGCGCCGTCAATCAGCCGGTCGGTAAAAGCCATTAGCTGATCCGGCTTGACATGGATGCGCTGTAGCAAAATCAGCCCAGACAGCCCGTGCACCATGGCCAGCATGGCGACGGTGGCGTCGGTCGTTTTCACATCGGTGACGCCAGCCACTGCAAGCGCCTTCTGCATCAACATAACAACTACTTTAAAAGCCTGTTGTGCGGATTCTTCCAGCGCGGGGAAGCGCTGATCCAGATTCAGACGCGGCCCGGTCATGACAGTGAACTCGGCCGGGTGTGCCAATGCAAACGCCACATAGTGGCGCAGTACGTCTTTGAGGCGCTGCTCGGCGCTGTGGCCTTGCGCGGCATCCATGACGCGCTGGTAGTCCACGTACAGCGCCTCAAACCCTTGCTGCGCCACGGCGGCCAACAGCGCCCGCTTGTCTTCAAAATGGCGATAGGCGGCGCGGTGGTTGACACCAATCTGGCGGGCTACTTCGCGCAGCGTAAAGCCTTCGGGCCCTGAGGCAGCAATCAACGCACGGGCAGCCTCAATCAGCGCATTGCGCAAGTCGCCATGGTGGTAGGCCGCGCGCAAAGGCGGTTCGTCCTCTCTCGCTTCTGTCGTTCTCAAGACCATGTGCCACCCTCAAACCTACGCATTTGCATGCGCTAATTGTGCCGCAAGCCATTGGGGCAGCTTATGCCGCACTTGGTGGGCGCGGTAGTGTGGTACAGGCACAGCAGGTCTGGGGCTTGCGGTGTCATGGTGCGCAAGGAGATGTCGGCCTCACCCCGAAACAGGCAAGCCCTGACACCTACTGGATCGACGTCTGCACACGCCGCAACGGTTGCGTCCATCGTGGCAAAAAATCTGCGGGCATCATTTCCCTCGCGGCAATCGCGTTG
>JBBRNS010000210.1:0-6818 GCA_038230175.1 Burkholderiales bacterium | reverse complement strand
GCCGCCACCTGCTACCGGAGTACATGGCGGACAATTTAAGCTACACCCATTGTGCAGATGGTGAAGTGCATCCAGGCGAAGTCGTGGAAGAAAAAATTTCTCTATCAGAGCGCTTTGGATTGTGGGTGAGCTTTTATCCTTTTAGCCAAGACGAGTATTTAACAATCGTTGGTCAGTGGCTCTCGTCCTATGGCGTTGCACCAGAGGCCGTTGCGACTGCCCGTGCGGATGCACTGGTCTGGGCGCTAGAGCGTGGGTCCCGTAGCGGCCGTGTCGCGTGGCAATTCGCCCGGGACTTTGCTGGCCGAAATGCTGTCGTTCAATGACCGCTCCGCTTCTAATCGCGGATCCCAGTCTGCCGCGGACGGGTGTAGCCGATAGAGCTATCGTTGACGTTGCGGTTGGTATTCTGGTTCAACCGGACGGTCATTTTTTGTTGACGTCGAGACCGCAGGGTAAGGTGTACTGTGGCTATTGGGAATTTCCGGGCGGAAAGCTGGAGCCCGGTGAAACCGTCGAGCAAGCCTTGCGACGAGAGTTGCATGAGGAACTTGGAATCGATATTGCAGGAGTTATTCCCTGGACGACAGAACTCGTGGACTATCCCCACGCCTTGGTTCGGCTCCATTTTTGCAAGGTGGACGTCTGGTCGGGGGAGTTGCAAATGCGTGAGGCACAGTCCTACGCGTGGCAGCAATTGCCCGTTCAGGTGGGGCCAGTATTGCCGGGAACCATTCCCGTGTTGCAGTGGTTCGCGCAGGAGCGAGGCCATATTGGCCCCACCCATTCAAACGGATAATCCGAAGTCGTTCTCTCGGCTACTGCAATTTTGGGTCGTCGAAGGGCAATTCATCTGGTGCAGCGGACGTGGGAACCCGAAAGGATTCACTAGCCCAGGCTCCCAAATCCATGTTTTTACACCGGGTGCTGCAAAAAGGACGCGCTGAGTTGGACGGGTTATACACACTATCCCCGCCGCAGGTGGGGCATGTGACGATACGTGTCGCATGCGTTTGCGGGTTGTCGGTTTCCTCGTTCGGATTGTGCAGATCCACGGTGACGTCGTTTCGTTTTTTTACGAGCACAAGGTTAGCTCAAGAGTGGCATCCTCACCGCTGCTATGAAGTCGATCATCCGACTCGTGGCGCATCAATCGGATCGATACCATGAGGCGGTTGCCGCTGATTTCCGGTATGACATTGAGGGCGGGATCCAGCGCGAGGCGCAGCAGTTGGAATGTACGCCCCTGGGGCAAGTTTTGCTGAAATTGTCCGCCCACAGCAATGACTTTTTGAGGAGCGCCAGAGTCCCGCAGAAGTTTCAAAAGCAGGTGGATCGACTCCGCCAAAGGCGCCAGTGAGCCTGCCCAGCGGCGCAAGTCGTTTTGACGTGACACGGCACTGCGATGTTGCCAAGAAAAATAGGCTGGCAGATCAAACTCACAGGTCCCTCCCGGAATACCGACTCGGCTGCGGATGCTCATCAGCCAGTCGTTCTCGGTGAGTGCCAGCCCCGCTTTGCCAGGTAGTGCGTTAAGCGCCCCAAAACAGCGGTCCAATTGGTCGATGACTGAGTCAAGCACGCCTTCCGCAATCGCGGGATTACCACGGTAGGAATTCAGTATCTGCTTTTGCTTTTCTAGGTCCCGCAAGACGTCCGATTTGAGATCGGCTCGGGCGCCCACATCCATCACTTCGAATATGGTGGTAATCGCAAAATGGTGGTCTAGCGGGTCGGGGCGGGACATCAGTTCCGACAACCGCAGGAAGAGGTGCTCAAGACGCAGATAGGTGCGAATGCGTTCGTTAAAGGGGTATTCGTATAGGATCACGCTTTTCTTTCCGGTCAACGAATCATAGCCCGAACTGACAGGCCATTTCACGCACCAGCCCTTCAAGGTACGCAATGGATATGCCATCGTTGAATATAACGGCATCTGCAGCAGCGAGGCGCTGTACCCGTGGGGCTTGAATCGCCAGTATCTTCACGATATCCTCGTACTTCAACCCGTTGCGTTGCTTAACGCGGGTAATTTGCGTCTCACGCGTGCAATCAACGACGAGAATGCTTTGGAGTTGCCTCCGCCACAATCCAGTTTCGACCAAGAGTGGAATATCGAAGACGATACAAGGGACACCCAGTTGTTCTGCGTCCGTCGCCTGTTGTCTGATCGTTTTGCCCACAATGGGATGAATGATTGCCTCCAATGCCATTTGGGCTTTGGAGGATGAGAATACCAATTGTCGAAGTCGATCCCGGTCAACCTGACCGACCGTATTCACGACTTCAGGGCCAAAGTAGTCTCGAATCGCGGCTACGGCCAGACCATTTTGGGATGTGGCCGACCGAGAAATGGCGTCTGCGTCGATCACGCATGCACCGAGGTTTGCGAGTGCTGAAGCAACAGTGCTCTTACCACTTGCAATTCCCCCTGTGAGGCCTAATCGAATGGAATTAGCCGGCACGCTCAGAGACCGATGGTCCTCATGAGTGTCGTAGGCCCAATGAACAGTGCTGTCAGTCCTGCTCCGGCCAGAAATGGGCCAAATGGTACATAGCCACCCTCACGCAGGCCGGTGCTGAACTTCATGGTGATTCCGACAATCGCACCGATGACCGAGGCTAACAAGATAATCGGGATTAAGGCTTGCCAACCAAACCAAGCTCCTAATGCGGCGAAGAGTTTGAAATCGCCATACCCCATGCCTTCTTTACCAGTCACCAGCTTGAAACACCAATAGACCGCCCAAAGCGATAAGTAGCCTGCTACGGCTCCCCACAGGGCGTTCGGCAAGTTGGTCGATGTCCATCCAAGTGCAGCGGCAATTAAGCCGAGCCATAACAGTGGCAACGTTAAATCGTCTGGGAGTAGGGTGGTGTCCCAGTCGATGAGCGCCAACGCGACGACGGTCGAACAAAACACACACCAAACGCCGGTGCTTGGTGTCAGGCCCCAACGGGATGCGCATAAAAAGAAGAGTAGACCGATTGTCAATTCAACCAGTGGGTAGCGCGGACTGATTGCGACCTTACACGCCGAGCAACGTCCACGAAGAAATAAATAACTCAATACTGGAATATTCTCAGCCCAGGTAATTTGGTGACCACAAGCAGGGCAGCGCGAGCGCGGCACCATCAGGTTGAAGGGCGGGGTGGACTCCGTTTGGGTGATACCCGACATCTCTGCGCATTCCGCCGCCCACTGTTGTTCCATCATCTTTGGTAGCCGGTGAATGACAACGTTGAGGAAACTGCCAATGAGCATCCCAAGAATACCAACCAACGACGCTTCCATCCACTGGAACGGGATATCCATCAAACAACCTGGCCCAATTTGAAAATAGGCAGGTACATGGCTACCACGATTCCGCCAATGACCGTTCCAAGGATCACGATGATGATAGGTTCCATCAAACTGGATATACCCGCAACCATGTCGTCCACTTCTGCTTCATAGAAATCAGCCGCTTTGCCGAGCATGTGGTCAATGGAGCCCGACTCCTCACCAATGGCGCACATCTGCAGAACCATAGACGGAAACAGGTTTGCATTACCCATTGCAGCTGTAAGGGCTGTTCCGGTTGAAACCTCCTGTTGAATTTTGATCGTAGCTTGTTCAAAAACGTTGTTGCCAGACGCACCGCCGACTGAATCCAGTGCCTCAACCAGAGGAACGCCTGCCGCAAACATGGTGGAAAGTGTTCGGGTCCAGCGTGCAATACAAGACTTTTCGACCAGCACCCCAAAAATCGGCAACTTGAGCATCAGCCGATCCATAACGGCTTGCATCTTCTTGTTGCGCTTCCTAGAGTCCAAGAAGAAGTAAACGCCACCGCCGATGCCACCGAAGATGAGGTACCAGTATTTAATAAAAAATTCACTCATGGCGATGACGACCAAAGTGGGCATCGGTAGTTCACCACCAAATGACGTGAAGACTTGCTTAAATGAAGGGATGACAAAGATCATGATGACCGCCACCACCACAAATGCCACGATCAGTACCGTAATTGGGTACATCAACGCTGACTTGATTTTGGATTTAATGGCCTCGGTCTTTTCCATGTAGACCGCCAGCCGGTCCAGCAATTGGTCCAAAATACCTGCGGATTCCCCAGCTTCAACCAAGTTGCAATACAGGGCGTCAAAGTACAAAGGAAATTTCCGAAAGGCAACACTTAACGAGGTTCCTGTCTCGACATCTGTGCGAATGTCGTTCAGCAATTTGGTCACCCTTGGGTTTGGGTTGCCCCGTCCGACAATATCGAAGGCCTGCAGTAGGGGCACACCAGCCTTCATCATGGTTGCAAGCTGCCGGGTAAAAATAGCCAAATCTTTTGGCTTAATGGATTTTCCTGCGCTCATGCGGCGCTTTTTGATCTTGCTTGGCGTAATACCTTGGCGTCTCAGTGTCGCTTTGACCTGGTTTTCGCCCGCTGCTCGGATCTCGCCCCGTGCTTGTTTTCCGTTGCGGTCTTTGCCTTCCCATTCGAAGACGGCATCTGAACTCTCGACTTTCTTGGCAGTAGCCATGCGATCCCCTGGTGTTCTATTGTTCGTTGGTAACGCCCAGGACTTCTTCGAGCGAAGTCAGTCCTTGCTTAACTTTATGTAGCCCTGATTGGCGCAGCGATCGCACCCCTTCGAGTTGGGACTGTGCTGCGATGTCCAAAGCGCTGCCATCGCGCAAAATAATGCGCTGAATTTCTTCGCTGATGGGCATCACTTGGTAGATACCAACCCGGCCTTTGTAGCCGTTGTTGCACATGGAGCAGCCCACAGCACGGTAGGGTTTCCAAGAGCCATCTAGGTCTGTGTCTTTAAATCCCGCAGACAACAGCGTTTCACGCGGCAATTCGACCGCCACCTTGCAGTTTGCGCACAGTCTTCGGGCCAATCTTTGCGCCGTAATCAAAATGACGCTCGATGCAATATTAAAAGCCGCAATGCCCATGTTGCGCATGCGCGTTAACGTGGCGGGTGCATCATTAGTGTGCAGGGTGGACAGTACCAAGTGACCGGTTTGGGCCGCTTTAATTGAAATGTCAGCGGTCTCCAAATCACGAATCTCACCGACCATGATGATGTCGGGGTCTTGACGCAGAAACGACTTGAGGGCCGCCGCAAATGTCAACCCAGCCTTTTCGTTCACATTAACCTGGTTAACGCCCGGAAGGTTGATTTCCGAAGGGTCTTCCGCCGTGGCAATGTTCACACCCGGCTGGTTAAGCATATTTAAGCACGTGTAAAGCGAGACGGTCTTGCCCGAGCCGGTTGGACCCGTAACCAAAATCATCCCATATGGGCGCCCGATTGCCTTGAGCAAGCGCTCCTTTTCCTCGGGTTCGTAGCCGAGTGCTTCGATACCCAAGCGTGCGCTGCTGGGGTCCAAAATACGAATCACGATTTTTTCACCAAAAAGTGTTGGCAGCGTACTGACCCGGAAATCGATGACCCTGTCCGGACCAACCTTGAGCTTCATGCGTCCGTCCTGGGGGACGCGCTTCTCAGATATATCCATGCGTGAGATCACTTTGATCCTTGACGCTAGTTTGTCCTTGATTGCAATGGGCGGCGATGCAATCTCTCGCAGCTCGCCATCAATGCGAAATCGCACTCGGTAGGTGTGCTCATAGGGCTCAAAGTGCAAATCGGAGGCCCGCATGCTGAAGGCGTCCATTAGCATTTTATGTAAGAAACGAACAACTGGTGCGTCTTCGACTTCCGACGCAGTGTTTTTGTCGTTTTCAACAACAGCCTCGGCAGAGGCGGCATCAAACTCGAAGTCGCCACCGATGATGTCTTCCATCGCCTCTGAAGCCGTTGTCGACTGTGAGTCGACCAGTTTTGACAGTTTGTCAAATTCTGCAATGACCCAGTCCACCCCCATTTGGGTGGCAAATTTAATTTGCTCTGCAGCGCCTTGGTCAGACGGGTCGGCGGTGGCAACCAGCAGCCGGTTGCTGCGCTTGCTCAGGACAAGGACGCGAAAGTCCGCGCAAATCTTGCTATCGAGTAGATCTTTGGGGAGGCGCTGCGGGTCAATGGCGTTGAGGTCTAGCAATGGCGCGGCGTAGGCCGCAGACAAGGTGTGCGCCAAGTCCGATGCTGACACTGCGCCTGAGCCCACCAATTCAGCAATAAAGCTGTTTTTACTCGAAAGTGCTTTGCGGTAGAGGTCTTCCGCAGATTTTTGACCTAGCTTGCCCGCGCTGACTAAGGCCCGTCCCAGGCCAGGGAGGGCAATTGTGGGAGACGTGGTTTGAAGGATGTCGACAGCGGCCATAACCCAAATAGATCATTCGATGCAAGTAAAGTCAGCGCATCATCGCCGATTGCAAGGCCAATGTAAATCGCAAATGGCGCGCTGTTGCAACAGGGACGCCGAATGGCAACAAAATCATAGCAGGGTGCACCCTAGTGCACGGCTTCAGTTGCTTAATGCGTACGCTGCAGAAGCTGTGTTGCCAGTGCCACCAGGCAGTCGGCATGGGGTCCATTCGGGAGCCGCTGTGCTGCCGCAATGGCCCGCTTTGCTTCCTGCCGCGCGGCGTCACGCGCCACGTCAAGTGCGCCCGTGTTTGTGACGATCTGGATGACTTCGTCGAGCATCGAAACGCCACCCGTTTCAATCGCCTTTTGGATGGTGGCGCGTTCCACGGCCGTGCCGCGTTGCATTGCGGCTATCAGTGGCAAGGTTGTCTTACCTTCGCGCAAGTCGTCGCCCAAGTTTTTACCCATGACTGAAGCATCACCCGCGTAATCCAGCACATCGTCAATTACTTGAAATGCGGTTCCCAGCGCCTGACCGTAGTCTG
>JBBRNS010000209.1:0-6898 GCA_038230175.1 Burkholderiales bacterium | reverse complement strand
AGGGGATGCCGCCACCAGATTCCTTGGTACCAAAAGCCTTTTCGGCGCACTTCAGCATGACCAGTGAATCCTTGCCGCCCGAGAACAGCAGGGTGGGGCGCTCAAACGCAGCAGCCACTTCACGCAGGATAAAAATGGTTTCTTCTTCCAGCGCATCGAGGTGCTGGTTGCTCAGGTGCTTGAGCAGTTCGGGGTTAGTGCGGGCATTCATGCGGAAGACTTCTCGGAAAGGGTCGAAACGGGTAACGGGGATGATTGTGGCAATGCCGACGTGGAAGCGGACTCGGCTTTGACGTGCAGGCCACATTCTTTGGCTGCCTCGTCTTCCCACCACCAACGGCCAGAGCGGAAGTCCTCACCCAAGCTGATGGCACGGGTGCAAGGCTTGCAGCCAATACTGGGGAAAAACTGGTCGTGCAGGGGATTGTAGGCAACGTCGTTGATGCGGATGTAGTGCCACACATCGCCCCAGGTCCAGTTGGCCAGCGGGTTGAGCTTGGTGCGGGGCTCTGAGTTGTCGGTCAGGGGCACGTCGGCTCTAGCGCCACTTTGCTCGCGGCGCAGGCCAGTGATCCAGGCTTGTTTGCCTTCTAGCGCGCGCGCCAGTGGCTCCATCTTGCGGATGTTGCAGCACTCTTTGCGCAGGGCGATGCTTTTGAACATGGGCTCTGTACCCTCACGGGCGACAAACTGCACCACGGTCTCATTGGCCGGGGTGTAAACGGTGACTGGGGCGCGAGAGCTGGTTTTGAACGCGTCCAGCAAGGCCAAGGTTTCTGCATGCAATCGGCCGGTTTCCAACACAAAAATGCCGATGTCGAGCTGCTGGCTGTTGATCATGTGGCTGATCACCACGTCTTCTGCACCCAAGCTAGAGGCCTGGGTGATTTCCGCCGCACCGCCTTCTGTCAAAGCGGCGTATTGCACCGCAGCCTGCGCCAGCAGGGCACGCGATTCGGCCACCTTGATGACGTATTCGCGTGACGGGTTTGCGTTCAGGGTGATGGCGCTGCCCGCGGGCTGGGGCGCAAATTGTCCAAAGGTGCTGCTGCTCATGCCGCCACCTCGCGGGCGAACTGGGGTTGTACCGTGACGGCGTCGCCTTGGTAAAACGCCTTGTAGCGGTCCAATTGCTTTTGGGCCACGGCCAGGTCTTGGTCTTCGCGCAGCACGGCGGTATCGAAGCCGGTGCGTTGCATTTGTGCCAGTTGGTCAACCAGCACGTCGCCGGTGGCGCGAATCTCGCCGGTAAAACCCAGGCGGCGGCGCAGCAAAAACGCTTGGCTAAAAGCACGGCCGTCGGTGAACTTGGGGAAGTGCAGGTCAATCCGCTGCACACCGTCCAGCGCCACGGTGCGCGGGTCTTCGGTGTTGGCGAT
Source organism: Burkholderiales bacterium (assembly GCA_038230175.1). Taxonomy (GTDB): domain Bacteria; phylum Pseudomonadota; class Gammaproteobacteria; order Burkholderiales; family Burkholderiaceae_C; genus Allorhodoferax. The sequence goes on along the minus strand of JBBRNS010000209.1, from coordinate 5,519 downwards.
TTCAATACTGTTTGGGGTGTTAGCCCCCGTGGAATGTGCGCTAGCAGCTATTAATTTCATAGTGATTTCTCTCGATCTCTGTCGAATGGGCTGCGGGGCTCAGGCTTCTTGGGCATCACGGGCGTAGCCAGCGGCCTTGGGCAACTGGTGCAACTCTTCATGCGGGTTGGGCATACGCGCGCTGTTAGCAGCCGCTTTGAAGGTGTCAAAGCCGACCCGTTTGAGCGTGTCGATAAAGGTTTCACGGCCATTGCGGTTGGTGCGGTAAGCGTCCAGCACGGCTTCAATCACCAGGGGCACTTCATGCGCGCCAAACGACGGGCCCACCACCTTGCCGGGCACGGCGGTGCCACTCAGGGCCGAGCCGTCGGAGCCACCCAGGGAGATTTGGTACCACTCCTTGCCGTCTTTGTCCACGCCCAGCACGCCAATGTGGCCGCTGTGGTGGTGACCGCAGGAGTTGATGCAGCCGCTGATGTGCAGGTCGATCTCGCCCAGGTCGTGCAGCTCGTCCATGTCTTGGTAGCGCTCGGTGATTTGCGCGGCAATCGGGATGGAGCGGGCGTTGGCCAGCGCGCAGAAGTCGCCACCGGGGCAGGCAATCATGTCGGTCAGCAAACGGATGTTGGAGCGCGCTAAACCGGCGTGGCTGGCAGCCACCCACAGTGCGGGCAGGTCTTGCTCGCGCACCCAGGGCAAGAGCAGGTTTTGGTCGTGGGTGACGCGCGTTTCGCCTGCGCTGAATTCGTCAGCCAAGGCCGCAGCGGTGTCTAACTGGTCGGCATCGGCATCGCCCGGCGCTTGGCCCAGGCGTTTGAACGACAGCGTCACTGCGCGCAGCGCCGGGTTTTGGTGCGGTGCCACGTTTTGCTGCAACCAGCGGGCGTAGTCTTTCGCACGGTCCGCGGGGATTGCTACAACTTTAGGAGCTGCTTGCGCACGTTCTGCGAGGGCTGGAGGCACAAAACATGCTGAAACCCGGTCCAGCTCGGCCTCGGTGATGGTGTGCGGTGCGCCATCGACCGTGATGATCTGCTGGTATTCAGCCTCCACCTCGTCGATGTAGCGCTGGCCTTCGGCCTTGACCAAAATCTTGATGCGCGCCTTGTACATATTGTCCCGGCGGCCCCAGCGGTTGTAGACCCGCACCACGGCTTCCAGAAAGTTCATGATCTGCAGGGCTGGCAAAAACTCGCGGATGGTGGTGCCAATGATGGGTGTGCGGCCCATGCCACCACCCACCAAGACTTTGAAGCCGAGTTCACCGGTTTCGTTTTTGATCAGGTGCAAGCCTACGTCGTGCCATGCCACCGCAGCGCGGTCTTCCCGGGCGCCGGTGATGGCAATTTTGAACTTGCGTGGCAAAAACGCGAACTCAGGGTGCAGCGTGCTCCACTGGCGCATGATTTCGGCAAAGGGCCGCGGGTCGGCGATCTCGTCCACCGCCACACCGGCCAGCTCGTCGCTGGTGATGTTGCGAATGCAGTTGCCGCTGGTCTGGATGCCGTGCATGTTCACGGTGGCCAGCAGGTCCATCACATCAGCGCTGTCTTTGAGCGCAATCCAGTTGAACTGCACGTTTTGGCGCGTGGTGAAGTGGCCGTAGCCAATGGGAAGGTGCGTGGTGCCCCATGTGGCTTGGGTGCCAATGGCAGTGTCAAAAACCTGCTTGCTGGGTTGGTCGAATTCACGGGCAATTTTGGCCAGCACACGCAGCTGATTGGCGGATAGTTCGCCGTAGGGCACCGCAATGCGCAGCATGGGTGCGTAACGCTGGATGTACCAGCCGTTTTGCAGGCGCAGGGGGCGAAACTCTTCGTCGCTCAGGGTGCCAGCCAGGTTGCGCTCCAATTGGTCGCGGTGCTGGGCGGCGCGGTTCTGGATGAACTGGCGGTCAAAGTCAGTGTATTGGTACATAGTGCGGGTTCAAAGAGCGATCAATTTCATACCGGCATAGGCCAGCAACACGGAAAGCAGGGAGCGAATCACGCGCTCCGGGGTTTTGTCCATAAAGTGGGAGCCCAGCCAGATGCCAGGCAGCGAGCCTGCCAGCAGGTAGGCCAACATGGGCCAATCCACCGACCCCAGGGACGCATGTCCAAAACCGGCCACGAGTGTAAGGGGAACCGCGTAGGCAATGTCGGCGGCCACAATGCGCGGCAGCGGCAGCATGGGATACAGCAGCATCAGCACGGTCACCCCAATGGCGCCTGCACCCACCGAGGTGAGCGTGACCAGGGTTCCGATCACCGCGCCAAACAGCACAGGCAGGGCCCAATGGCGGGGGCGCGAGGCCGCGGCCTCATTGCCCTTCGCAACGGTTTTGGGGGAGGCCTTGCCGCGAATCACCTTGTACAGGGTGGCCGCCGCCGTGAGCAAGAGAGCCAGCCCCAAAGCCGTGGTCATGATTTTTTGCACCGTGGGGTCGGCCGCACCGACCGTATGCAGCAGGTACAGGGTGATGAGCGAGGCCGGTATGCTGCCCGCCGAGAGGTTGATCACCACCGGCCAGTCAATCCGCTTGGCGCGCGCCAGCTTGACGGTGCCCCCCATCTTGGTGAAAGCCGCAAACAGCAAGTCGGTGCCGACCGCCATGTAGGGCTTAACGCCAAAAAAGAAGATCAAGATAGGGGTCATCAAAGACCCGCCGCCCACACCGGTGAGGCCGACGACGGTGCCAACAAAAAATCCCGCCACGACAAAAGCTAATTCATGCATGGTGGCGACTGTAGGCACTTCTTCTTATATTGAAAAATACTTTTTAGATATTTCCTTATAGCTAGAAGATATATATAGTCTTTTTTGGGGTGCTCGATCGCGGGCCGGCAATGCCCTTGTGTCACCCAAGACGCGCGGCCTAAACGACCTGCACCGTGATGCCTTGCAGCCCGTCAATGGTAGCGGTGAGCACGTCCCCGCGCACCACCGCACCCACGCCCTCGGGGGTTCCGGTGTAAATCAGGTCGCCCGCTTGCAGGGTCCAGGCAGCTGATAACTGCTCGATGGTTTCGGCCACGTTCCAGATCATTTGCTCGGTGTTGCCGTGCTGGCGAACTTGGCCGTTAACCTCCAACGCAATGGCCGCCTGGGTAACGTCCGGTACCTGTTGCGCCGGTGTAATGGCCCCAATGGGGGCCGAGGCATCAAAGCCCTTGGCAACACACCACGGGCGGCCATGCTGCTTGAGTGCAGCCTGCAGGTCGCGCCGGGTCATGTCCAAGCCTACGGCGTAGCCAAAAATGTGTTCTGCCGCATCGGCAGCCCTGATGTTGGCCCCGCCTTTGCCAATAGCCACCACCAACTCCACCTCATGGTGCAGATTGGTGGTGAGTGGGGGGTAGGGCATGGCCGTGGTAGCGCCGGGGGTCGCGACCAGCACCGCATCGGCTGGCTTCATAAAAAAGAACGGCGCCTCGCGGCCACCGCCGCCCATCTCAACGGCGTGGGCCTCGTAATTGCGCCCCACACAGTAAATGCGGTGCACGGGAAAGTGGGCAGTCTGGCCGACGACCGGAACGGTGACCAGCGCAGGCGGCGGAAATACGGTGTGCATGGTGCAAGCCTTCAGTTGGATTTGGTTACCAAGTCAAAGTGCTCAACCACCGGCGGGCTGGCAAAAAATGGCCCAATGATGGCGCGCCACTGGGTGAATGCCTCCGACTGGCGAAAGCCCACCGTGTGGTCCTCCACGTTGTCCCAAAAAATTTGCAGCACATAGCGCTCGGGGCTTTCAATGCCCCGGTTGATCTTGTAGCCCTGCGCGCCCTTGGCGGAAACGATAAGGGTGCTGGCAGCGCGGGTAATAGCCTCTTCAAAGGCGGCGTTTTGGCCGGGGTGGATGCGAATGTCGGCTAGTTCGAGAATCATGGAGCGCTCCGAAAGGGGGGCAAGCAGGGAAACAGATTAGGCAATCCGGGTCGCCATGGTAACGGCAGTACCTTTAGCAACGGGCTTGGCGGTGGCCGAGCTATGCCACCACTGTGGTCCCCGTATCAGGGATGACGTGCTATTGCGCGGTGGTCAGGTGCCGTCGCAAGCCTAGATCCGTAATGATTGGGTTGAGGCTCGAATAAGCCCCAGGACGGGCTACTGTTTGTGCTTCGCAAGCCAGCGATCGAATTGCGCGAGTTCCTTTTTCTGCGAGGCAATGATTTTTTTGGCCATACCGCGCATGACTGGATCTTTACCCTTGTCCAATTCGACCTGCGCCATATCCAGCGCGCCCTGGTGGTGTACGCGCATCATCATTGCAAAGTCGTGATCCACGTTGTCGGACATTTGCATGGCGCCCATTTTCTCTTGCATACCATCCATAGATTTGCGCATATCCATCGATGACTGCCCGCCAGCAGGCGCAGCACTCGATCCCATTTTCGAATCCATTTTCAATCCCGTGTTTGGCATCGGTGCGGATTGCGCATAGCTCCCGACAGACGCGCCAAGCACAATGGTGGCTAAGACGGTAGCAAATGTATTGCGAGTAAATTGATGTGTCATGGTGATTTCCTGTTCTTTCGGTTGGGGTTTGGGGAGATTGGTCGACGGATATCTTGGGCGGTGCGGCAAATCATTAATGCACTTTTTGCGCCATCGTGTTGCAGGTTTGGGCGCAGTGCTCGCAGGCTTCGACACAGTCGTTCATGCCGCCGACGTTTTTGCAACTCGTGGCACATGCTAGGCATATCTCAGCACACACGCCGCACACTTGCGCACTGAAAGGCGAGCTTCCAAGTTGAAAATTGGCCGACGTTTGGCAAATCTCAGCGCAACTCATCATCAGCCTGTAATGCACTGGCTCGACGTGCTCGCCGCCGGTTTCGAGGCAATGGTTCAATGCTGTCTGCAAACAGATGCGATGGCACTGCATGCAGGCTTCAAGGCAGGTCTGCATTTCCTGCTGGGATGCGGCCGTATGTTTCATGGTGATCCTTCGAGTGATTAATGTTTGAATGGGTTGAAGTGGATCGCAAAATCCGCTTGCGATCCGTTCGGTAACGCACCCACCCCATTGGTGTCCTTGGCAGGCTAAGCCTGGTCGCATGCGTTCGCTGCCGTACAGATGCCGCGGCCATTCGGGATCAACATAAGCAATCAGACTATTCAGCGTGGCGCGCCTCTTGACCGTGAGGGCATCGTTCGCTATTAACTGCCGACACTATTTTTAACGCAATTGAAACGAGGTGAACGATGGCTTCAACCAAATCCGCAACTCAAGCCAAGAGCAAGCCCCGCAAGAAAGGCGCCGCGTCTGAGCATGCACTGCAAAAATGCCCGACGGGCATCAAGGGGTTTGACGAAATCACGGAAGGTGGGCTTCCGAGAGACAGAATCACCTTGTTGAGCGGAGGCACCGGTACCGGCAAGACGCTTCTTGGCGCTGATTTCTTGATCAACGGCGTGACGCAATACAAAGAAGCCGGCGTCTTCATGACATTTGAAGAGACTGAAGATGAGTTGTACGAAGATATAGCTTCGCTCAACATGAATTTGCAAGAACTCGTTGCTGAAAAGAAAATTGT
>JBBRNS010000208.1:0-6956 GCA_038230175.1 Burkholderiales bacterium | reverse complement strand
GAACTCATTCTTTTCATATTTCATGGAACATGAATAGTAATACTTTTCCCCATCCACAAGAGTTTTTTCTAGAAGAAGGGGAAAGACCGCCAAACTAATGCATGATAAGTACCATTATCATCCATTACATAGTAAACTAACCACGGTTTGTAGCTCGGCCAAAAATATCGATTTTTTGAGGTTTTCTCCAGCGAAGCACACAGGACCAACCATGCGCACCCAGATCCCCACCGGGCGCCGAGCCCTCACTCCCGGCCACATTCGCTTCTTCAGGGCGGCCATGGACGGCGTCGAACTGCGCCGGGCATGGGAGTACATCGAAACCGATGGAATGGCCCTGGACGAGGCCTACACGCCCGCGTTGGCCAACACCACGGTGCACTGGATCCGCGAGACCCTGATTGCCGAGTGCATAAGCGCTGGCCACCCCGAGCTCATTGGCCTGTTTCGTCGTGACCCCGGTTTGGTCAAAGATACGGGTAAACCCTCGCTAGAGGAATTTTCCGCACGCTTTGAGCACGCCGACGCGTTCTCCGAATCGGAGCTCATGGAGCTCTACACCGAGGAATACGGCACTGCCAGCAAGGCCGAAGAACGCAAGTCCCGGCTCCAAGCGAGACTTCGCCTGGCATTCGACTTGCTCGAGAAATCGGTACGCAAACTACCCCGTGCCCAGGATCCCGTGGACCAGTGGCTGGCTCCGCACCTGGCCGAGCACCTACGGGCCGCCGGCCTGGTGACCTTGGGCGCCGTACTGGCCGCCCTGGACAAGCGCAAGACACCACGTTGGGAAGAAGTCCCGGGTATCGGTGAACGCTGGGCGGATCGCCTGGTGCGTTGGATGGATGACCAGGTCATTGTGGTGCCGCCGGAGTTGTTGCCGGTAGTGACTTCCAATGTGAGCGAATTTGGGATTGTTTCCATGGGTCGCATGGAGCTTGCTGGCCAGGAATTTGAGAGTGATCTTCTAGTATCACCCTCCCCTTTTGGCATCCAATCCGTCTGGGCGCCCTACCCTGCTTCCAACAATCGCATAGGCTCCAATGACGACAAAGAATCCATTGAGCTCTGGATCCGTGCCGTTGCTCCCGAGAACAAAAACACGCAGCGCGCGTACCGCCGCATTGCCGAGCGTTTGCTCTTGTGGTGCCGCCTGGAGCGGCGCACACCCTTTGCTGAACTCAAGGTCGAAGACTGCATCCACTACCGCACCTGGCTCACCGACATGGGCCGCAAGACGCCTGAAGAATGGACCCTCTCAGGGTGGAAGATTCCGGCCGAACAGTGGATTGGCAACCGGGTGGCCCAGCGGGATACGGCCCAGTGGAGGCCTTTCGAAGGCCCCTTGTCCAAGGATTCTGTGTCACAAGACCTGCAAGTGCTACGCTCGTTTTTTAAGTACCTGGACGGCGGGCGGGTTGTTGATGGCAACGTGTGGGCCCTGATGGGGAAAGCGAATTTCCAAAAACCTTTTGGGGGTCGGGATCAGCAGTTTGTTGGACGTAGCCTGACGCTCTCGCAATGGAAGTATTTGATTGAAAACCTAAAGGCTGGTGAAGGCGAATTTGAGTCCCGGATTCTGCTGATCTTGTGGATGGGGTTTGGGTGCGGGTTGCGGTCGGCCGAGATGCTGTCGTTGACGTTTGGCAGCATCTGCACCGGTGAGACCTGGCGCCTGAATGTTCTGGGCAAGGGTGACAAGTGGCGTACGGTGACGCTCGCCCTCCCCGCTCGCAGTGCATTGATTGGGTACATGGCGTCGATTGGGATCTCGCTGGAGTACATCGTGCGGGCGTCCAGCGGATTGGATAAAGAGATGGCGGCTGAGCCGATTCTGCGTGGCCAAAAAGGGCGGCGCAAGGAAGGTCGTGAGGCGCCCTCCTCGGCCCTTTCGTATGCGCAGATGTTTCGGGTTCTAAAGGCTTTCCTGGAGGCTAAGGCCGTCGCCATGGAGGGATCGGATCCGGTGTCAGCGGCGAAGCTGCGCGAGGCCTCCGGGCACTGGTTGAGGCATTCGTTTGCTACCCGGGCGCTGCAAAACGGCGTGCCCATCAATGTGGTGCAGAAGGCGTTGGGGCACTCTTCGGTGAGCACCACGGGGCGCTATTTGACGGCGGATGCTGAGCACATGGATCAGGAGTTGGAGAGGTTTGCGGCGGAGAGTTCTTGATGTTGGCGTGGCGTGTTCGCCGGGCGAAAACCCTGCCATTTGGTATTTTTAAGCGTTAGTTATCCCCAATTTCATTGCATAACCCAGCTAAGAATTGCTGCATAACCGTGCGACGACTGGCTCTCTCTGGGGTGCTTAAAAACTCAGCAACCAAAGAAAAAGCTGTTGGGTCTAGTCGTTGATGTTCTTGGCATTGCCTGAAAAGCATCTTTCTCCAGCTTGTTAAATTTGGGTGTTACAACACCCCTTCCTGGCCCTGTAGAGATAATGCAAAACGCCCGGCAAAACCGGGCGTCAATTGGGGGCGACTGGCTGGGAAAGAAAGTTTAGCGGAAGGGTCGTCGGCTAAATGTCCAGTTTTTTACTGCGTTCAGCGCATCAAAAGTAGGGGTAGTTCCGAACTACCCACCACAACGCAAGTAATCCAACCATCCTCTTTCTCCAGCTTGATCTATTTTGAATTAAGGCGGCTTGATCTCCATCTTCAACTCTATTGAAAACGCCCGGAAACCGGGCGTAAATTATGGAGAAGCGGGCTAAAAGAACATCCTGCTAGCAGGGGGGGTAGTTCTGAACTACCCCCCCTGCTCTATCAATCAATCAATCAAGAAATGAAACTCTGGATCACTTTCTTAAGCTCACTGAGATGCTTTTCATCAACTCCTTTTAAGCAAATTTCAAAGGACTTCTTCTTGGGATTGAAGGAAATTTCGCCTGTTTGACCGCCCCGGCCTTTAATCAGAACCGGACTTTCGAAGGGGGGTAGTTCTGAACTACCCCCCTCCTCTGCAGTCAGCGTTTTATAGACCTGAGCAGCTAATGGCCTCGGGTCCATCTGCTGAATCTCCTTGGCGCGCATCAAAACTACATCAGGATTCTTTTGAATTGCCTGACTTAGGTCTGTTGCCCAGCGTTGCTGCAAATCCAATGGAGAAGGAAAAGCATTCAAAACATCTGAAGGGAGCTTCGCAAGTGAGATGTACTTCCCCACGCCGCCCAAATCAACACCTAAGGATTCGGCAAGTTTTCGCGCGGATGGAAACAACCCCACATCAAGCGCTTTCTTGTACATGACACCTTGCTCGTACGGCCTAAGATCCGCGCGCTGTCGATTCTCGCGATCCATTTGCTCAAACAATTGAATATCAGTGAGATCTTCAATAATTGCTAATACATTGAGACCAAGCTTCAAGCACGCACGATGTCTGCGATGCCCGAAGACTATTTCATACTCACCTGGCCTCCCTGGTAATGGCCGAACCTTGATAGGCTGTACATTACCGCCGGCCGACTCAATTTCATCCTTAAGTTCATCAAACTCATCGGACTCAAACGACTTTTGGTCACGATTTGCAAATCGACTGGCATGTATAAGTTTGGGATCCAACCTAACGCCCGGGACTGAGTCATCCCATTTTGAGAGCTCTTCCTTCAAACGCTTGTTCTCTTGAGCAGTCTCATCCTTGCGATCCATGAAGGCCAACATCGAACCAGGGCCAGTTTTTGGCTCATGGCGAACAGGCGTAATTGAAGCAGCGCTTGCCGGTTGAGTTGACTCCACGGGAGCGGGTCTTGACGCCAACATGGCACGATCCTTGGTGCTAATTTTTTTCATGCTTTCTCCCCTGCTTTGGTTCCTGTCATCGCTTGAGCATCTGAAGCCCAAACACCAGCTACTTGCAATTCAATGTAATCAACAAGCTGCTCGTATGCATCTCTTGCTCGCTTCAATGTTTTCGCCAATGCCGTCTTGGAGCTCATGTCATAAGCCGTGCCGAACTCAGCTGATGCAGTAGCTGCAATTGCGGTTTTTGGAATTTCAACAGGCAACACTTTAGATCCATACGAATCCAAAATCCACTGCCTAACGCCAGCGCTAACTGCATCAGCGCGATCTACGCGAGACAAAAGTACATCAACAAAATTGAACTTTTTGTCTGCTCCGTGTTTGAATAAGCCGGAGCACATATCGGTAAACAGGTTCCAGAATTGGGCACTGGAAGCAAAATCCAGGGCACTGGGAGGCATTGGCATCAATATGCCTTGTGCACCCATTAGGGCATTGATGGTTGTGTAGCTAAGACTTGGCGGGGTATCAATAATGATGATGTCGTAGATTGATCGCGCCTCTTCGAGACCGTTATCCAGGACCTTCCAGAACTCAAATCCAGGTTCATTACTTTGACGGGCCGGCAAAATGAATTCGGCGTTAAAAAGAACCGGAGCTGCAGCAACCAGGTCAATGCCACTCCAATACGTTTGCTGAATGGACGACATGATTGAATCAACTTCGCCAGTGAACAACGGCAGAATGGTTTGTTCAGGCTCAACTTCGGTGTCAGGTAAAACGCCAAACAAGGTTGTCAGGGAGCCTTGCGGATCCGTGTCGATAACAAGCACTTTGTGGCCACGAAGACTTAAGCCTTGCGCGAGTGCTGCGGCTGTGGTTGTCTTAGAACTGCCGCCCTTAAAATTAGCTACGGCAATAACTACGCCGGCAGCAAGGGCAGGGTCCCTCAACATGTCTTTGCGATATGCCCGAGTCCACTGAATAGACTCTTCCAAAGTCCATTCCAGACGAGATCCGAATTTAGTTCCGGTCGGCAAAGTGCCTTTTGTGGCTGCGTACAACACCTTGCTCTTTTCAATGCCGCACATATCTGCCATCTGAACGGCATTGAATGTTGGCGGCAACTTTCTTGCGGTTGGCGCAAGCATTGATGTGCGCACGTTTTTGACAACCTGGCTAGAAAGGTCCGCTAAGCGCTGAAGCTCAACGAAGTCAACAGTTGCATGAAGAGGATGTGTGCTTGATTTCATTAGAACTTTCGAAGTTTTGACGATTTTAATTGAATGTCGAAAACTTTGTCTAATTTCAATTACTTCATCAGTTTGATGACTTCTTTGTACAAACTCAGCACTTCCCCATGAAACCGCTCAATTCAGCACCTAAATCACATTTTCATGCACCATATATCTTCGATCTGAAGTCTATAAAGAAGTCTCCAAGATAAGTCCTAAGAGAATATAAAGGCTTAAAAAAGCCAATAAACCTTTATAAATCAACGAACTAATGAAAGTATGCGTCCAGCTTTTTACTTTAGATGTCCAGCTTTCTACTTTGAATGTCCAATCTTTTACTGCTTAGCGTCCAGGACTTTACTTTTCCATGTTGATGCACTTGTGGATGGGATTTGTCCGAAGGCAGCCAATCAACTAGGACGTTGCCGCGAGTTTATAAAACACATTCGAAGAAAACTGTCCAGATTTTTACTTCCTTGAACCTTGTTGAAGTCGCTTGCACTGTCCAAAATATGCTGTAGGATTGGACACTATGGCGACTGAAAAAAACTCACTCAACAAACCGAATCCAGCTTTAGTAATGCTGCCTCGCATCGGTAAGCTAACTGTTACCGGGCGCAAGATGTACAACGTTGTGCTCAAGAAAACGCAAATCCAGGCGCTAGACATCAAGAGGCAGGGGAGTGCGGTTGACGCTGAGCATTTTTTTGCTGCACCCATAAAAGACTTGTTGATCATGGATCCGAATAGCAAGTCAGATTTAACGACAGCGGCCAAAAAATACTTGCGTGAGATGAGGCGAATCGAAGTTGACTGGGAGGCCCCTGACGCCAAAACTGGAGTTGTGTGGCAATCAATGGGATTGCTTTCTGAGGCTCGCATCGAGATCAGAGCAGGCGTTGCATGGGGCCTTTGGGCGTTACCGCCGTCGTTAATGACGGCGGTGATGGATCCTGAGTTATTTACCACCCTAGATCTCAATCAAATTTCGAAACTAGATACGTATGCTGCGATCGCACTCTATGAAATTTGCAGTCGGTATCGTGACAACCCATCCCACGTCACCAGCAGGAACTCTACCGATTGGTGGACGGATGCACTAACAAACGCTTCCCCAATGGATAGTAAAACGGGACTCATCAATAGACGCGAGTGGCGAAAATTCAAAAGTGAAGTCGTAATTAAAGCGATTGACGAGATCAATAGGCTTACTGACTTGAATATCGAATTTCTGGACTTAGGAAGAGGCGCCAAGGAATCGCAATTTTCAGTCTACAGAAAGAAGGCTGAAGCATTAAAAGTTGACGCACCAAAAATTCGTGAAGACGTAGCTGAATTGGCTGCACGACTTGATGTTCCGCTGGATTACATTGCCAAGCTCGTAAAGGAAGGCGTAGAAGACTCGGCAATGAAAATTGCGTTATCTAAACTTGATGCAAGAGTGAATGCAGATGGATTGGACACCATTGAAAATCGGTCCGCGTATCTTCGGAGGCTGATTATTGATGGTGAGAACGCAACTGCACGATTTCAGGTTGTAAAGTTAAAGCCTGCCGCAGAAAGCAAACCTAAACTTGAATTGGTTGAGAGTCCAGCAGATCAGCGACGTGCACAAGCGAAAGAAGAGTTTTTTGCACTCGCTCGTGATGACCAAAAGGTATGGGTTGATAAAGCAACAGAGCTACTTCGTGAAGGTAAGTTTTTGACACCCACGTTGGCGAGAAAAATTCAGGATGGAAATTGGACCTCTGGCTTAATACTAAGCAAGACCTTGGAGGTTTATTCGGCGACGACATACGGTAAAGACTGGCTCGGCAGAGTTGCCTAAATCGATAAACAAGCCATTGAAAGCACCCATGGACCGCAGCCAATCAATACCGCTTTCCTCGCTCCGCATCCCCCCGCAATCCCTAGAGGCCGAATCCAGCGTACTCGGTTCATTGCTCCTGGACAACAAGTCCTTTGATCACATTGCAGACCTGGT
>JBBRNS010000207.1:0-7004 GCA_038230175.1 Burkholderiales bacterium | reverse complement strand
CTGATCCAAAAGGTGGTCGATATTCGGGGCACGGTATTGTTTGAGGCAAAGCCCGTGATGGTGGCGCAAGAGAGTGCGCGCGTGCTTGATGCCCGCAATGCTTTTATCACCACCAGCATGCTGCATGAAGTCACAGTCTCAGGCACGGGGGCCGGCGCTACCCAAAAGCTGGGTCGCAACGATTTGGCCGGTAAGACCGGAACCAGCAGCGACGCCGTTGATGGCTGGTTTGCCGGCTTCAGCGGCGCCACGACGGCGGTAGCCTGGATGGGGTTCGATGAGCCGCGTTCAATGGGGTCGCGTGAGTTCGGCGCCACGGTGGCTTTGCCGATCTGGATTGATTACATGCGGGTCGCCTTGCATGGCAAGCCACTTAACACCATGGCGCCGCCGCTCGGTGTGTCGTACGTGGCGGGCGACTGGCTCTACGACGAGTTCAAAGACACGGGTGGTATCACGTCGTTGGATTTGGACTTGCTTGAGCGTCTCAAAGGCTGGTTGCCGCCCTAAGCTGCCATCGGGCCTAGTGCCTAGTCCATTGCCTAGGAGTGGGGGTCGCTGCGGTAGCGCTGGTACAAAATGCGCACCCGCTGGACATAGGTCTGTGTTTCGACATAGGGTGGTATGCCCGCGTATTTCTGCACTGCTTCTGGGCCGGCGTTGTAAGCGGCGGTGGCCAAGCTGACGTCATTTTTAAACCGTGCCAGCAGGCTGGCCAAGTAGCGCACACCCCCCTGAATATTGTGGCGCGGTGTGGTGCTGTCATGCACGCCCATCATGCGGGCAGTGCCGGGCATGAGTTGCATCAGGCCCACAGCCCCTGCGCGCGAACGTGCCGTCGGATTAAAGCCCGATTCGGCGTGGATCACCGCGCGCACCAGCGCTGGGTCCAAGCCAAACTCCTGTGCCGAAGCGCCGATCTCTGGCGTGAAGGCGTCCCAGTGCAACTGGGTGGATTGCCAGTTGATGGTCGACGTCAGATTGCAGGCGTAACACGCGGGGCTGAGCACGATATAAGCCCCCCTGGTGGGCGCGACATCTGAGAAAGAAGCTGTGCCTGCTTTGATGTATTTGAATATCTTGGGCTTAGCCGAGTGCGCCTGTGTGGGAGCGCCTGCGTCACGCGGCCCGGCTGTTTGCGCCCAGGCATCGCCTCCCACCAACCAGCCGACTGTGGCGACGGCCAGCAGCGCGGCCTGGCCGCGCACGCCCATGCTGCGCGCGCGCGGCGTAGGGGCTCGTAGCGTGTCGGCGGCGTTAGGCGTTTCGTGCAACGGGATTCCTTTGGCAGTGCGGTGGCAGAAAAGCAATTGCTTAACGGGCCAATAGTAATCCGATGTATACGCCACTCGGCGTATTTTCACAATTGCTTGCAATCCTTACAGTGAAGCCATCGTTGTGCAAAAGCTGCGGCCCCTGCAAAACGACCCCTTAACTGTTTATCAACCGGAGAAGCATTCATGCAACGTCGATTTACCCTGAAGGCACTCACCGCTGCCGTCGCCTTGACCACATTGTCCTCAGTGACAGCCTTTGCCGCTGACACCATTAAGGTGGGTGTTTTGCACAGTCTCTCGGGCACCATGGCCATTTCAGAAACCGTACTGAAAGACACCGTGCTGATGGCCATTGACGAGATCAATGCCAAAGGCGGCGTGCTGGGCAAAAAGCTGGAGCCGGTGGTGGTTGACCCCGCGTCCAACTGGCCCTTGTTTGCCGAAAAGACCAAACAGCTGTTGACCCAAGACAAAGTTGCCGTCATCTTCGGTTGCTGGACCAGCGTGTCACGCAAGTCGGCCCTGCCTGTCTTGGAAGAGCTCAATGGCCTGCTGTTCTACCCCGTGCAGTACGAGGGTGAAGAGTTGTCTAAAAACGTGTTCTACACCGGTGCTGCGCCCAACCAGCAAGCCATTCCGGCGGTGGATTACCTGATGAGCAAAGAAGGTGGCGGTGCCAAGCGATGGGTATTGCTAGGAACCGACTATGTGTACCCCCGCACCACCAACAAGATTTTGCGCGCTTATCTGAAGAGCAAGGGCGTGGCCGACAAGGATATCGACGAGAAGTACACACCGTTTGGCCACAGCGACTACCAAACCATCGTGGCCGATATCAAGAAGTTTTCCGCTGGTGGCAAGACTGCAGTGGTGTCCACCATCAATGGTGACTCCAACGTGCCTTTCTACAAAGAGCTGGGCAATGCGGGTCTAAAGGCCAAAGATGTGCCAGTGGTGGCCTTCTCGGTGGGTGAAGAAGAGTTGCGTGGTGTGGACACTAAGCCTCTGGTGGGCCACTTGGCGGCATGGAACTACTTCATGAGCATCAAGAACCCAACCAACACGGAGTTCATCAAGAAGTGGTCGGCGTATGCCAAAGCCAAAAACTTGCCAGGATCAGACAAGCCTTTGACCAACGACCCGATGGAAGCGACCTACATTGGTATCAACATGTGGAAGCAGGCGGTTGAAAAGGCGAAGTCTACGGATGTCGATAAAGTCATTGCCGCAATGGCCGGCCAGACATTCAAAGCACCCAGCGGCATCATGAGCAAGATGGATGAGAAAAACCACCACCTGCACAAGTCGGTCTTTATCGGCGAAATCAAGGCTGACGGTCAGTTCAACGTGGTGTGGAAGACACCTGGCCCCGTGAAGGCTAAGCCATGGTCTCCGTACATTGAAGGCAACGACAAGAAGCCAGACGAGCCAGTCGCGAAATAAGGCAAGAAGCAGGGAGTAACAGCCGCCAATGCCCTTGAGGCATTGGCGGCTTGTTTGTGAATGTTGTGAGGAAACTGGCGCATGCCAAAACGAATACACCAGAGTGTGATGTGTGCTATTTTATTGATAGCTACTCAGGCATATGCATTAACGGCAAATGAGGCAAAAGCTATCGCAATAGGTGAAGGTGATGCCCGCATTGAAGCACTGCGTGCGGCCGTGGCCGGTGCCGACGAGAAGACAGTGCAATTCATTCAGGCACTGTCCGATGATGCGGTCAAAGTGGTGGCGGGAAAGCCCGTCATTGTGAAGGACGACAAGGCGGTAGATCCGGTCAGCGGTGCGGACGTTGTCTTGCCGGAAGCGGTCGAAGACGTGATGAATAACAACCGCATGCGCGGTGAACTGGACGGCGCCATGGCGTCACTCAAGCTCTTGTCGGCAGATGCCGCAGTGCGTCGCGATGCGGTCAAGACCTTGCAGGGCGATGTCGATGAAAGCAAGTTGTCGCTGATCGACAAAGCCTTTGCGGCGGAGACCGTGGCGGATATCAAAGACACCCTGGGTTTGCTACGGGCTGCTGCCTTGCTCAGCAGTGCCGATAGGACCAAACGTCTGGACGCGGCTACCTTGCTGGGTCAGAGTGGCCAGGCGGCCACCAAAACACTGCTCATCGGGCGTATCAACATTGAGACCGACTCGGGCGTAAAAAGTGCGCTGCAATTGAGTCTGAGTAAGGTCGAATCCCGCTTGGCGTGGGGTGATCGACTGGGTGCCATTTTCAGTGGCATCAGTCTGGGTTCAATTTTGCTGTTGGTGGCCTTGGGTCTGGCTATTACTTATGGTCTCATGGGCGTCATCAACATGGCCCACGGAGAACTGATGATGATCGGTGCCTATGCCACCTATGTGGTGCAGGGCGTGTTTCAGAAATACCTGCCAGGTGCTTTTGACTGGTACCTGCTGGCCTCAGTACCCGTGGCTTTCATGGCGTCGGCGCTGGTCGGGGCTGTTTTGGAGCGCAGTGTCATTCGCTTCTTGTACGGTCGTCCGCTTGAGACGCTGCTCGCTACTTGGGGTATCAGCCTGATATTGATGCAATTGGTGCGCACCTTTTTTGGCGCGCAAAACGTCGGGGTTGAGAATCCGAGTTGGATGAGTGGGGGCGTTCAAGTGATGGGGAATTTGTCATTGCCTTACAACCGTTTGGTGATCGTGGGCTTTTCCATTGCGGTATTGGCCGGTGTGTGGTTTTTGATCGAGAAAACGCGCTTGGGCCTGTTTGTGCGCGGTGTTACACAAAACCGACCCATTGCGGCATGTATGGGGGTCAACACCGCCCGCATCGACACCTATGCCTTTGCGTTGGGTTCGGGTATTGCCGGGTTGGCCGGTTGTGCGCTGAGCCAGGTTGGCAACGTAGGGCCAGACCTGGGGCAGGGCTACATTGTGGATTCGTTCATGGTGGTGGTGCTGGGCGGCGTGGGGCAGTTGGCGGGCACGGTCTACGCCGCATTGGGCTTGGGCATCTTGAACAAGTTTCTCGAAGGATGGACCGGTGCCGTGCTGGCAAAGATTGCCGTGCTGGTGTTCATCATCATCTTTATTCAAAAGCGACCACAAGGGATCTTCGCCATGAAAGGCCGGAGCGCAGAAGCATGAGCACCTTGAATTTACCCCCGCCCGCG
This sequence comes from Burkholderiales bacterium, assembly GCA_038230175.1. Classification (GTDB taxonomy): domain Bacteria; phylum Pseudomonadota; class Gammaproteobacteria; order Burkholderiales; family Burkholderiaceae_C; genus Allorhodoferax. The sequence goes on along the minus strand of JBBRNS010000207.1, from coordinate 2,596 downwards.
CCGCTGCTCAGCCGCACTGGATGGACTGCGTGGCTGGCACTGATGGTGTTGCTGTGTGCAATGGTTCCGGTGCTCAACCTGTGGGTGCCTGCCACCAGCGCCTTCCACCTCAGCGACTTTGCTGTGGGACTGACTGCCAAAATTATGTGTTACGCCATTTGTGCGCTGGCCATGGGTTTGATATGGGGTTATACGGGCATCCTGAGTCTGGGCCACGGCCTGTTTTTCGCACTGGGTGGCTACGCCATGGGTATGTACCTCATGCGCCAGATTGGACTGGACGGTAACTACAAAAGTGCGCTGCCGGATTTCATGGTGTTCCTCGATTGGAAAGAGTTACCCTGGCATTGGGCCTTGAGTGGTAGCTTTGCCGCCACCCTGTTTTTGGTCGTGGCGGTGCCGGGGCTGGTAGCGTTTGTGTTTGGCTATTTTGCCTTCCGCTCACGCATCAAAGGGGTGTACTTTTCCATCATCACCCAGGCCATGACCTTCGCCGCGATGCTGCTGTTTTTTCGCAATGAGACCGGTTTTGGCGGTAATAACGGTTTTACCGACTTCAAGCGCCTGCTGGACATTCCCATTGCCACGCAAGACATGCGTATGAAGCTGTTTGTGCTGACGGCAAGCACCTTGCTGCTGTTTTTCTTGATGGCGCGTTGGTTGGTCAAGAGCAAGTTCGGGCGCGTCTTGCAGGCCGTGCGGGATGCCGAAACCCGCGTCATGTTCTCGGGCTACAACCCCATCGGCTACAAGCTCACCATCTGGACCATCTCGGCCATGATGTGTGGAGTAGCCGGTGCGCTGTATGTGCCCCAGGTAGGCATCATCAATCCGAGTGAAATGAGCCCGGCCAATTCTATTGAGATCGCCATCTGGGCCGCCGTAGGCGGGCGCGCGACGCTGATCGGCCCCATTGTGGGAGCCTTCATCGTCAACGGGGCCAAGAGCTGGCTCACCGTGGCTTATCCGGAGTTTTGGCTGTACTTTTTGGGTGCCTTGTTTATCGGCGTGACATTGTTCTTGCCCGATGGCGTTGTCGGGCTGGTCAAAAAGCTTAAGGGGAGTTCAAAATGACGCCCGAGTTGCTAGAGCAAGGCGCCCAGCGCGTGGCCGTCCATGCCGAGCGGGCTGCCCGCAGCGGTCAGACTGAGTCGGGCGGGCGCTCCGCGGGCTTTGGGCGGGTGGTGAATGGGGGCGAGGTCGACACCACCCATGGGCGCATTTTGTACTTGGACGATGTGCACGTCAGCTTTGACGGTTTCAAGGCCATCAACGGTCTGTCACTGGATATAGCGCCGGGGGAGCTGCGCTGCATCATTGGTCCAAACGGGGCGGGCAAGACAACCATGATGGACATCATCACCGGCAAAACACGTCCTGATGCGGGCACCGTTTTTTTCGGCAGCACCATTGATTTGTTGCGCTATACCGAGCCAGAGATTGCGCAACTGGGCATTGGTCGCAAGTTCCAAAAGCCCACTGTGTTTGAGCAACTCACGGTGTTTGAAAACCTGGAGTTGGCGCTGCATACCAATAAAGGTGTGAAGGCGTCGATGTTGTTCAAGTTGGATTCGGCCCAGGGCGACCGACTGGCGGAGGTGCTGCACACCATCCATCTGGCCGACAGCGTGGGGCGCCAAGCCGGCAACCTCAGCCATGGCCAAAAGCAGTGGCTGGAGATTGGCATGCTGTTGATGCAGGAGCCCAAGTTGCTCTTGCTCGATGAGCCGGTGGCGGGAATGACGGACGAAGAGACCGAGCGCACGGCCGAACTGTTTCTCACGTTAAAAGGCAAACATTCACTCATGGTGGTGGAGCACGACATGGGGTTCATTCGCACCATCAGTGACATCGTGACGGTGCTGTGCGACGGCTCGGTGTTGGCCCAGGGCACGTTGGACCAAGTGCAGAGTGATGAGCGCGTGATTGAGGTGTACTTGGGACGATGAAAGCCCCCACGCTCCACCGCTACACGGGTCGCTGCCCCCCGAGGGGGCTAATTTTCCTTGGGGCGGCCCGGCGAAAAATTGTCGATTGAGGTGAACGAAATGTTAAACGTCAAAAACATCAACCAGTATTACGGTGGCTCGCACATCCTGCGCGACGTCAGCATCCAAGCCCCTGTTGGCAAAGTTACGGTTGTGCTGGGTCGCAACGGCGTGGGTAAAACCACCTTGCTCAAATCACTCATGGGGCTGGTGCCGATCAAGACGGGGTCTATCGAACTTGATGGCAAGTCGATTCAGAAGGCTACGCCCTACGAGCGTGCCAGGTCCGGCATAGGTTTTGTACCCCAAGGTCGCGAGATATTTGGCCGCCTCACCGTAGAAGAAAACCTGCAAATGGGTTTGGCCTATAAGAGTGCCAGAACGCCTATTCCCCCCGAGCTGTATGAACTGTTCCCGGTGCTCAAGCAAATGCTGGGTCGCCGGGGTGGCGATTTATCCGGTGGGCAGCAGCAGCAGCTGGCCATTGCAAGGGCGTTGGCTGCCAAGCCCCGGGTCTTGATTCTGGACGAACCCACCGAGGGCATTCAGCCCAGCATCATCAAGGACATCGGCCGGGTCATTCGTATGCTGGCCGACCGGGGCGATAT
>JBBRNS010000206.1:0-7006 GCA_038230175.1 Burkholderiales bacterium | reverse complement strand
GCATGGCCCCTACCTTTGGATGGACGAAGCGCTGATAGTCAAACTACTGGCCCATTGGTCCTTCACTGCGACCGGGTACGTGACCTACACAGGTATTGCCTCAGTACCGGATTTGGCGATCTGCATGGTTGGCGACCCCCGCGACGAGTTGATTGGCCGCCACGTTGTCTTTGTGCGAGAACGCGACGACTGGGGTCAACCGCTGGACGAGCGAATACTTGACCCTGGTTACTGGTTGCCACCCGCCCAGCATATTCGCACCGACCTTGAGGCCTTCCGATTCACATATTGCATCGGCGTGACACCTGCCGCCAGAACCGGCAAACCCGCGCTGTATCGCACCCCTTAAAGGCATATCTCCATGCTCACTATTCAACGCCGGGCGCTTGAAGCGCTGCATGGTCAGGTCGCCACGTGGCGGAAAACCGCGCTCAGTGCCAGGCCCGACTTGGCGGGCCAGACCGCCGTGCTTACCCAACTCAACCGTTTCCATGATGCGTTGGATGCCGTGCAGGCAGCAGTAGATGCCCAACTATTGCCCCTGACAGTGCAACCGCCAGCCGTGGAGCCTTTGACACCGGTCGAAGTCGAAGGCCTGCGGGCACTGAACCGCCACATCGTTGGCATCACCGCATTGCTGCAAAAGATCACAGAAGACATCCTGCCCAATCTTGAGGGCCACGCCTCCAGTGTGAATGACCCCATGTTTGACTTTGCCTTGGACATTGACATCCATTTCGAGCTAAACCATCATGACCCAGCGTACATACCGCAGTCGCTGAACTATCTGACTACGCGCCATGAGTCCATTGGTCAAAAAGGGCTGGACGACGAATTGTTTACAACCAAGGCTTGGTCAGATGAACCGGCTGGCTTGTCCGGCGACGAAAAAACATGCTGGCTGTTTCAATCGCTACTGCATCATGACAATGGACCTGGATCGCCAGCGTTGCCGTTACGTGAATGTCTGCGGATTGGCCGAATCCATCTGAACGTGCAAGTCCATCGGCAGTATTGTTTTGATGTTGCAGAGGGCCAGTGGGTAACTCCATGGGCAAGCCAATGACCGCGCGCATCCATCAACTCAAGGCCGAGCAGCAATCTGAAAGTCCCGAGGCTTCCGCACTGGTTTTCGGCTACACACAGGCCGCACAGTCAGAATCCACCCGGCGCAGCTATGCCCTGGACATTCGGCACTTCAAGGCCAACGGCGGCAAAATTCCGGCCACGGCAACCATGGTGGCTGAATATTTGGCAACCTTTGCGGGCGCATTGGCTGTGGCATCGCTCCAGCACAGGCTGATCGCAATACACAAGGCCCACACGGATAAGGGACTGCCAAGCCCCGTGAGCGACCATCTGGTCAAGCGCACCATGCAGGGCATACGTCGCACCTTTGGCGTGGTCCAGCGGCGCGTTAAGGCCATCGTCAAGGATGACCTATTGGAAATGATGGTGCTGATTGACCGGCAGAAGCCCATGAAGGCGGCGCGCGACCGGGCGTTGCTGCTGGTGGGTTTCGCCGGTGGCCTGCGTCGGTCGGAGCTGGTGGCTTTGCGCTGTGAAGACTTGACCGAATACGACGGAGGTCTTGAAATCCTGCTTCGCCGCAGTAAAACCGACCAGGAAGGCGCTGGCCGCACGGTCTGGATTCCCCATGCCAAGGCAAGTGACCGCTGCCCAGTGCAGGGCTTGAAACACTGGCGGGAAATGGCGGGCATTGCTGAAGGCTGGCTGTTTCGCCCTGTCAATCGGCATGACCAAGTGGTGGGCACCAAGCCATTGACCCCTCAGTCGGTGGCCCTGGTGGTAAAGGCCTCCGTCAAGCGCGTGCGGGGCAAAGCCGCTGCCAGCAAAGTTTCGGGGCACAGTCTGCGAGCGGGTTACTGCACCGAGGCCGCCATGGTAGGGCTACAACCGTGGCAAATCCGTGAACAAACTGGACATAAATCAGATGTCACGCTTGCTCGGTATATTCGCCCCGTGGCGAAAAGGAAGATTCCCAGTTTGTTGTGATTCTGAAATCAAACGAGCTACTTCCGACTTCAGCTACTGAAATCCGACCATAATTGGTGGTTGACAATCAATGGCGCGACCGTCCCGTGCACCGGATTGGTTGGCTAAGGACTCATTTAAATCGTGGCTAGCTCGGAACAACTCAAGGCTCTAATCAAGTCGCACATCAGTCGCGACGACGGACATTTCTATTCCGTCGCGATGCAGGTTGCTGCGCATGAAGCCAAACTGGGCCACGGCAAGTTGGCGGAAGAGCTGCGCGACATGATCGACGCGGGCAAGACCCGCCTGAGCCAAGATGCCTCTGGCAAGCTCGTGCCCATAGCCGGTGTCTTGAATAGTGCAAGCAAGCCCAGGGGCGAGCTTGCTAATTTATTGACTGTCACGCACCCTGTAAACCGGCTGGGCGATATGGTGTTGGATGAATTGGCAGCCAACCAGCTAGCTCGCATTATCAAAGAGCAGCGGATGCTTGCTCGAATAAGGGAACACGGTCTTTCTCCACGACGGAAATTACTCTTGGTCGGCCCACCGGGCACTGGCAAAACTATGACAGCTTCAGCATTAGCTGGAGAGCTTGGCATTCCCTTGTTTTCGGTACGCCTCGATTCGTTGATAACAAAATTTATGGGTGAGACGGCAGCGAAGCTGCGTCAAGTCTTTGATGCCATCGCAGATATTCGAGGCGTTTATTTCTTCGATGAATTTGATGCCATAGGGACTCAACGCGGCACTGCCAATGACGTGGGCGAAATTCGGCGTGTGCTCAACAGCTTTCTTCAAATGATTGAGCATGATCATTCAAACAGTCTAATCATCGCGGCCACAAACCATCCCGAAGTGTTGGACAGTGCTTTGTTCAGGCGTTTCGATGATGTGGTGGAGTACCACCTGCCTACGCCTTCACAGGCGCTTGATCTGATCCGATCACGTTTGGGAAGCTTTGCCCCCAAGCCTTTCAAGAAAGACGGACTGGTTGAGCAAGCTGATGGGCTAAGCTACGCTGAAATTTGTCGTGCTGTGAATGAATCCATCAAGGATTCGATCATGCATGACCAAACGAAAGTGCAACGGGTCGAGCTGGGGCGTGCGTTAGAGGAACGTCGTCTCATTAGTGCAAAGCTGGCCCAGAACAACAAGCACACGTCAAACCATGCCGGAACAAGCTCAAGATAAACGCCCCCACCTTGTACTGACGAAAACATCCAAGGCACAACCCTTCACGGCTCAGTCGCTCGGTGGCGGAAATTCGCCTGGAGCGCCTGAGCCCAACAGAGCCCAACATGGGGCTGGCCTACAAGCCCAATTGCAGGCACTCCGGCCAGTGGCACAAAAAGCTGTGGATGCACAGAAAGAGCAAGGACTTCAAAGCGGACTCGGGTTGCAAATTCAGTTCATTGGCATGCCGAATGTGGAACTTGCATTTGAAAGCCTCGGGAATGAGCGCAACCGTGATCCAGCCAAACAGATCGAAGTCCTGAGTGTTCGCTCTGAAGGTAATACGACTGTCGCCAATGTCTATGTGCCCGACGGCAAACTTGACCACTTTGAAAAATACATCGCAGAGTATTTAGCTGCCAAAACCAATAAGAAGGGTGACCTGATTGATCATCATGGCTTACTCAACGCGATTTCGTCCATCCGCAGTGCTGAACTTCGCGCTCTCTGGACAGATGAACCGGAATTGCTCCCACAGAATGTCGCTGAGCAGTTTTGGTGGGAGGTTTGGTTGCCCGTTCGAGGCCTGCGAAACGAGGTGGTTGAGGACTTCCGAAAGCTCGCCGCCTTGGCTGAATGTCTAGTCAGTGCACACCAGATCAATTTCCCAGAGCGAACAGTTGTCTTGATGTTAGGGTCGCAGCAGCAGCTTTCTACGTCGCTCATGACCTTGAATTGTGTAGCCGAACTTCGCCGCGCCAAGGAGACTGCAGAGTTCTTCGATGGCATGACACCGCCAGAGCAACAACAATGGGTTGATGAAACCCTATCTCGCTTAACTTTGACTTCGGAGAGCGACGCTACGCCTCGTGTTTGCCTCTTGGACTCTGGCGTTAATCTAGGACATGCGTTGCTTGCTCCATTTCTGACTACGGCAGACTTGCATACGGTCAATCCGGCATGGGGCGTGGACGACACAGCTAACCATGGTTCTGGTCTAGCTGGCCTCGTTGCACTGGGTGACTTGGCAGATGCACTGGCTTCTGCTGATCCCATAGTAGTTCAACATCGTTTGGAATCGGTCAAGCTAACTCCAGTACAGGGCGCCAACGATGGTGACTCCAAAAATCATGGCTACCTTTTTGCTGAGGCTGTGGCCCGCCCGGAAGTGGCCGCGCCAATGCGGCCAAGAGTGTTCACTTCAGCGGTGACTTCCAGTGATGATCGTGACCGTGGCCGTCCATCTGCATGGTCTTCAACTGTCGATCGCCTTGCCTCTGATTACGATGGGAACGGGCAGTTTCCTCGTCTGTTTGTGCTGTGCGCGGGCAACACTGAAGACCAGCAGTCATGGAGTGCCTATCCGGCCAGCTTGAGCACAAACGGCATCCGGGACCCCGGCCAAGCGTGGAACGCGATTACTGTTGGTGCGTACACCGAAAAGGTCAACATTACGGAAGCCGATGCTCAGGGCTTCACGCCTGTTGCGCCCAGCGGAGGGCTGAGCCCATACACCCGAACTTCAGCGGATTGGAGTACTGCGTGGCCGTTGAAGCCAGAGGTTGTCTTTGAGGGTGGAAACGTAGGCAAAGATGCACTGAGTGCCGTGGGTATCTCCAGCTTGCATCTTCTCACGACCAACAATAAACCGATTGAACGCCTATTCACAACGACCAACGCCACTAGTGCAGCATCAGCACTAGGCGCACGTATGGCAGGACAACTGATGGCGGCATATCCGGCTTTCCGTCCCGAGACCATCCGTGCACTTATCGTGCATTCCGCAGAGTGGACAGCCGCCATGCGCGCCGCTTACTTGCCTGCAAAAAAGCTGGGTACCAAGACCGATCACGTGAACCTGATTCGCCACTGTGGTTGGGGGGCTCCTAATCTGGATCGAGCACTTTGGAGCGCTGGCAACTCGCTTACGTTGGTGGTTGAAGACCAAGTGCACCCGTACCAGAAGGTCAAAGGCAGGGGAGTGGTCAGCAAGGACATGAATCTTCATACGCTCCCTTGGCCCAAAGGGGAGCTGCAGGCGCTGCCACCTGAAACCAAAGTAGAGCTGCGAATAACCTTGTCCTACTTCGTGGAGCCGAATCCTTCAGCTCGGGGCACTTCTTCTCGATTTCACTATCCATCCCATCGGCTCCGCTTTGATGTTCAACGCCCACTGGATGCGACTACTGAAGACTTTGTGGCCCGTATCAATGCCGCTGCAGAGCGCGAGGACGAGGGCGATCCAATTGACCCCAAAGACCCCGACTGGATTTTGGGTGACAGGCAGCGCCATCGTGGATCTCTGCACCAGGACATTTGGCAAGGCACAGCTGCCGAGCTGGCGAGCCGTGGTTTCATAGCGGTGTACCCAGCTAAGGGCTGGTGGCGAACTCGCCAAGCGCAGGAACGATACAACTTGCCCGCCCGCTACAGCCTAATCGTGTCCATTCGCACTCCAGAAACGAATGTGGATCTTTACACCCCTATTGCCCAACAGGTTGCCGCGCAGATTGCAACGCCTGTTGTCGTGAACACCTGACTGCCATTTGATGGATTACCAAGAACTGAAGCTCTTAGAAGACGATTTGTGGGAAGCCGCGGACCAACTTCGCGCCAACTCCAAGCTAACCGCCAGCGAGTATTCAATGCCCGTACTGGGCTTGATCTTCCTGCGCCATGCCACCACGCGCTTTCATGCGCTGTTGCCTGACGTTGAAAAGGCAGTTCCTTCTCGTGCTAGCGGTGCCTTGCGTGAAGACCGTATCAAGCTGGGTTTTCAAGGTAAGGCGGCGATTTACCTACCGGAAGCTTCACGATACGACTACCTTGCTGCGCTGCCTGCTGGCACGCATGTAGGTGAGGCTTTACGTGACGCGATGATCGCCATCGAGGATTCGGTGACCGACCAAAAGGGTCAAAAGTTATTAGAGGGTGCATTACCGAAGGACTACCTCGGCCTTGAGCAAGACCTACTGGCCGAGTTGTTGAAGATTTTTAATCGACCGGCCCTGCAGACGGCCACAGGAGATGTGTTCGGGCGAATCTACGAATACTTCCTGAACCAGTTCGCGCAAAGCGGCGCGCAAGAAGGCGGCGAGTTCTTTACGCCCCCGAGCCTTGTGCGCATGATCGTAAACGTGATTGAACCTGATCACGGCGTTGTACTTGATCCGGCATGCGGTTCGGCGGGTATGTTTGTACAGACCGGGCACTTCATTGAAGAGGTGCGACACAAGAGCACGAACGACGTGGACATCACGTTTTACGGGCAGGAAAAGGCTGACCTGAACAGCAAGCTCGCACGTATGAATTTGGCTGTGCATGGGCTTGAAGGCAACATCCGCATCGGCAACACCTTCTATGAAGATCACCACCAATTGGTAGGTGGCTGTGATTTCGTCATGGCGAACCCGCCGTTCAATGTGGACGGCGTTCAGGTCGCCAAGATCAAAAGCCAAGTCGGTGAAAACCAGACCGGCCGCTTGCCATTTGGCTTGCCAGGAGTAGCGACCAAGACCAAGGGTAAGAACAACGGCGATGGCGAAACCATTTCAAACGCCAACAGCCTGTGGCTTCAGTACTTCTACAGCTACTTGAACGACAACGGCCGTGCCGGATTCGTCATGGCGTCCAGCGCCTCGGATGCTGGCAATAAGGACAAGGACATCCGCCAAAAGCTCGTGGCAACTGGACTGAGCATGATCAAGTCCCGTGAGGGTATTTCGGTCTGAATTGATCAATTTATGTGATGGACGCATGACCGTGGCCATCACGGTGGTTGATCAAATTTGATGTTGAGTAAGCCCTATTGCGAGCTTGGTAATCACTCTGG
>JBBRNS010000205.1:0-7011 GCA_038230175.1 Burkholderiales bacterium | reverse complement strand
CTGGCGGGGGCCTGCATGAATGCAAATCAGAAGACAAAAACCAAGTCCCTTAAACTTCCGGTTTTAACCCGGTCAGGTCAAGAAGCAAAGGGTGCTGACTCAAGCCCGCTTCAGGCTCATACCTGAATTGGAAAATACTCACAACAACGTAGCTCTGCAAATGTTCGTGCCACCTACGGCAACCCATGAATTAAGGTTGCACCATTGAAAAAGCCCCAAGTGAGGAACTCACTTAGGGCTGCATCAACTGGCGGAACAGGCGGGATTCGAACCCGCGGAGGGTTTTACCCCTCGCACGCTTTCCAGGCGTGTGACTTAAACCGCTCATCCACCGTTCCAGAGCCTAAGATTCTACATTGCATTTGAAGTGCTTCTAAGGTTGACCCAAGAAAAAAGGCGCCACGTAGGCGCCTTTTTTTGGGAGTCCATCACGTCCGGATGGCTCTGACAACACGCACTTAACGTATCACGGCCAGCGTTTCGAGCTTACCGCCACGCACTGTTTTCAAAGTCAATGCGCCGTTCTTGATATCGCCTTTTTCGTCAAAGGTGATAGGGCCAGTAACACCCTTGTAGTCAGCTGTAGCCGCCAAAACTGGCAAGTACTTAACTGGGTCAGAAGACTTCGCTTTTTCCATTGCACCAACCATGATCTTCACAGCGTCATACACATAGGGTGCATACACTTGGACATCAGCATTGAACTTGGCTTTGAACTTCGTTTTGAACTCTTCCATACCAGCTTTTGCCTCGCCTTCGACACCACCGGCCTCAGCACAAAAAACTTGGTCATCCACAATGGTTCCACCAGCCAATTCGGGCAAACCGGTTGTACAGATGCCATCGCCACCCATGAACTTGGCCTTGATACCCAAAGACTTCATTTGCTTGAGCATAGGGCCCGCAACCGCATCCATACCGCCGAAGAACACCACATCAGGCTTCTTGCCCTTGATGGTTGTCAGGATCGAGTTGAAGTCGGTAGCCTTGTCGGTCGTAAATTCTTTGGCGACCACTTTGCCGCCGGCCGCTTCTACCGCCTTCGCAAATTCTTCAGCAACACCCTGGCCGTAGGCGGTACGGTCGTCAATCACAGCAATGTTTTTACCTTTCAACGTGCCAACCGCGTATTTGCCCAAAGCACCGCCCAATTGGGTGTCATCAGCCACCAAGCGGAATGCGGTCTTGAAACCCTGGCGGGTGTACAAAGGATTGGTTGCAGACGGAGAAATCTGGGGGATGCCAGCATCGCTATAGATTTTGGACGCAGGGATTGTCGTTCCGGAGTTCAAGTGCCCAACCACACCGGCAACCTTGGCATCAACCAGCTTTTGAGCGACTGCAGTACCCTGCTTTGGGTCAGCAGCGTCGTCTTCAGCCATCAATTCGATGGTGACCTTCTTGCCGTCGATCATGACGCCGGTGGCATTCAGCTCTTCGACCGCCATGCGCGCACCGTTTTCGTTGTCTTTGCCCAAGTGGGCAATTGCGCCACTGGTAGGTCCTACGTGCCCAATTTTGACGACCATGGGTGCTGGCGCCGCAGGTGCCGCAGCAGGAGTCGCCATCGGCTCCGCAGGTGCCGCCGCTTCTTGCTTCTTGCCGCAAGCCACCACCAGGGTTGCCGCAGCCAAAATGGTCAAAGCACTCTTAACCTTGAATTGCATAAAAACTCCAGAAAATTATTACAAAAACGAAACGGCGTGAATAAATTTATTCGACACTAGGCACGATAACTCAATTTAGGCCCCTTCTGCATAGGGGTGTTTACTGATATGGGTACTATTTTTGCGCTGCAGACAAGTCCTTGAGTGCTACAGGGCAATACCAATGCCTACGGCTCTAGTTCGTCGGTGACCGCTTTGGCAATCGCCTGGCGGGTAGCAAGCTCCACCGCCTGCTGCAGGCGAGGCTCTAGTAAGCGCATTTGGTCCTGAACCAGCGCCTGGATCGAATTGCGCAGCTGCGCCTCCACCTTGGGCATGATGCGTTGTAACAAACGATCAGTAAGTTGCTGCTGCTCCATGTGACTGCTTGTATCAAAGTCATTGGGACGCACAATTTCGGTGAGCGTCGGAACAAAGCGCAAGGGCGAAGTAGACCCCGTCATTCATTGGCTCCGCGTAGCGCCAGGTCATGGCGGGTAATGGAATAGCCGAGATCGGCATAGTGCTTCCAGCGTATGCGTGCGCTATGACGATCTGCATCGTCCGTACTAACGACTTCGATCAAACGCGCATAGCCGACAAACTGATTCGGCACCGCATCTGTCATATTCACCAGCACATCGTGGTCAGGGAGCGCATGCGCCATTTTCGACGCCAAGACCACCGCAGACCGCTTTTGGACGGAGTCACTTGCTGAGTCGTTGCAGTGGGGAACAAAATCTGTCGGGGACAAAGCCCACAGGTCCGCATCCAACTTACCCAACCTCGTATCAGGCGCAAGCACCAAAACTTTGGCGCCGCTTGAGGCGGCTTTTCGCAACAGTCGGCAGACATAGGCCATTTTGTCTGGCGCACCAAAGTGAAACGCGATGTCCGTCACTTGGACTCCGCCGCTGCCATCAAATACTCCACGAGCAGGCCTACCGGCCGGCCGGTAGCGCCCTTGCTAGCGCCCCCTTTCCACGCAGTACCGGCAATATCCAAGTGCGCCCAAGGAAATTTGCCTGCAAAACGCTGCAAAAATTTCGCGGCCGAAACAGCACAGCCCGCGCGCCCACCCACGTTGGCAACATCCGCAAACCGGGATTTAAGCCCTTCTGCATAATCTTCATCTAAAGGCATTTTCCAGCACAGGTCTTGCGCGCGCTCTCCAGCCGAAAACAGTGCGGCACCAAGCGCGTCATCGCCCGCAAAAAGGCCACTGCGCACTGCGCCTAGCGCAACAACACAAGCCCCAGTCAGCGTGGCTATGTCAACGACCGCTGCTGGCTTGAAGCGCTCGGCATAGGTCAATGCATCGCACAAAATGAGTCGGCCTTCGGCGTCCGTATTGAGAATCTCAATGGTTTGGCCAGCCATGCTGGTCACAACGTCCCCGGGTTTCACCGCTCGGCCATTAATTAAGTTTTCACAACTTGGGATCAATCCGATTACGTTCAATGCTGGCTTCAATAACGACAGCGTGTGAAATACACCCAGCACACTCGCCGCACCGCACATATCAAACTTCATCTCGTCCATCTCGGCGGCAGGTTTGATCGAAATACCGCCACTGTCAAATGTGATGCCTTTGCCAACCAGCACGGTAGGTGCTTGGGACTTGGCTGCGCCGTTGTAGCGCAAGACAATAAACCGCAGAGGCTGCTCTGACCCCTGTGCAACCGCCATGAACGCGCCCATACCCAGCTTTTCGACCTCTTTGGGGCCTAACACTTCACATTTAATCTTGGGTAATTCCGCCAGTTCTTGTGCAGCTTGCGCGAGCATGGTCGGTGTTGAGAAATTAGCGGGACGGTTAGCCCACTCTTTGGCCACTTCAGTGCCGGCCACAATGGCACTTGCGCGCTCAAAAGTTGTGTGTACCTCACTGGCGTTACTCGCCGCCACAATGACTTTATGAAGGGTCCGGCCCTCTTTCTGAGATTTGGTGAAGGTATAGGTATAGCTGGCGTCGGCAATGGCTATGACCGCGGCACGTATAGCATCTTCCCGCGCAGGCGCTGCAAAGCACACCAAAAGTTTCTTCAGCGCACTCGACTTGATTGCCGCCATGGCCGCCACAAGCCCGCTGCGCACCTGGCGCGCGTTCGATTCGCCCACACTGACCAAAACCAATTGCACTGTATTGGCTTGCATCGGCCGGTGAATCGACAACCACTTGCCGGGCTTTCCGTCAAGATCGCCCGACTTCAGCGCCTGCGCAATCAATTGCGACAAATCGTCTTTGGCAGCCTTGAAGCCATGTGGCACCAAGACGACCAAAGCATCACATTTTTCGGTGGATACGCCCACCAGGCCCAAAGGCTTGAGTTCAAAGTTCATAATTCAGGTTTTCCTCGTACGCCATGTTATTCCATTCCTCCATCAGAAAAGAATTGGCCCGCAGTTTTGGGGCCACGCTGGTCGTTTTGGTGACGATTGTGATGACTATGACCATCATACGAACCCTGGGTGAGGCCTCGCGGGGTACCTTTAACCCATCCGACGTGATGATCATCATGGGCTACACCGTACTGTCAGACATGCCGACCATTTTGTCCTTGAGCCTATTTATCGCGGTGCTCAGTGTGTTGACGCGTATGTTTCGGGACAGCGAGATGGTCATATGGTTCGGCAGTGGTAGGGGACTGGGGTCACTTGTGCGCCCGTTGTTTCACTTTGCGTGGCCTATTTTTATTGTCATTTTGACCTTGGCTTTTTTTGTGCTCCCCTGGGCATTTGGTCGCATTGAGGACCTGCGTGACAAATACGAAAAGCGCGGTGACATGGCGCGAATTGAGCCCGGTCAGTTCCAAGAGTCCGCCAACGGCGACCGCGTTTTCTTTATCGAAAAAGACGCGCGCGGGCAAGAAGTTGGAAAAAACGTCTTCGTTGCCACCCAAGAACAGGGCAAAGAGACGATCACATCAGCCCGCAGCGGCCACATCGCGGTCGTCGGAACCGACAAGTTTTTGGTGTTGGAAAATGGACAACGCCTTGAGAAAGCTGCGGGCAAGCCAGACCTTCATGTCAGTGTTTTTGGCACCTATGGCGTGCGTATTGGTGCCGATGATGCATCCAACCGAAGTTATGCACCAGCCAGTGCAACGGGCACCCTGCAGCTGCTACAGGAACGGAGCAACCTCAAAAACGCGGCCGAACTGTCTTGGCGAGCCGGTTTAACGCTGGCAGCCATCAACTTTGTCATCATTGGCTTGGCAGCAGCCGGGGTAAACCCGCGCGTCGGACGCACAGCAAATCTCGGCTTTGCCTTTATGGCCTTCGTCTTGTACTTCAACTTATTGCTGCTGGGTAAGAGTTGGATCGAGAGTGGACAAATCCCTGCAGGGATATACCTCATCGCGCTACATGGCGGTGCCTGTACGCTAAGCGTGTTGTGGTTGGTGAAACGGCACTACAACTGGGTGCTGCGCCGCCCGTCACGCCACCAGAACGCCGCAACTCGGAAGAACACACCCCTATGAGAACGATCCGTCGCCTGTTCTACCGTGAAGTCCTGGTGGCAGTGGCACTGGTAACACTGGGGTTTGTCACTCTGTTCTATTTCTTCGATTTTGTTGAGGAACTTAAAGGCGTCGCCAACTACGGGAGCAGTGGCTACACCATTGCAAAAGCGCTCATATTTGTCGCCTTGCTCACACCAAGCCATGTCTATGAGTTGTTGCCGATCACCGTGTTGATAGGTACGATTTTTGTCATGGCCCGCCTGGCGCAAAGCTCCGAATTCACCATACTGCGTACCAGTGGACTTGGCCCCTGGCGGGCACTCAGAACGCTGTCAAGTTTGGGGGTGGTTTTCGTGGTCGTCACGTTTACCGTTGGCGACTATGCCGCGCCACTGGCTGACAAAACTGCGCAGCTTTTGAAGTCACAATTTCAGGGCCGTATCACCGTTGGAAAGACCGGTGCTTGGTTGAAAGAAAAGCAGCCTTATGGCCGCTATGCCGTCAACGTTGGCGCCTTGGCGCCTGACGCAAGCATGCGCGACGTACGGGTTTTTGAATTTGACAACCAAGGCTACATGGTCTCTATGACCAAAGGGAAAACCGCACAGTTTGGCGACCATGATGACTGGATTCTGAGTGACGTCGACCGCACAGAATTTACGGTCGGCGGTGATACGTCGTCCCGCGTAGCGCGCGCAACGTTGGCGCAGTTTAGATGGCCCACGCAAATCAGCGCAGAAATGGTGGCGGCAGCCGTATTGCGACCTGAACGCATGGGCACGATTGACCTATTTCAATATATCCAACACTTGCAGGCCAATGGCCAATCTGCGCAAAAATACGAGATTCAATTTTGGAAAAAGGTGTTCTACCCCTTGAGCTGCTTGGTGATGGTGGTGCTCGCCTTGCCATTCGCTTATTTGCATTTTCGCTCGGGAAGTGTCGCCACATACGTGTTTGGTGGCGTCATGGCGGGAATCAGCTTTGTACTGCTCAACAACGTGCTGGGCGACCTTGGTGCACTCCAGGGGTGGCAGCCATGGTTCACCGCCGCGCTGCCGGGCCTGATCTATTCTGTAATTTCACTGACAGCCTTTACCTGGCTCGTCCTACGACGATGACACACAACAGCACCGACAAAGCCATAGTCTTGTTTGCGCACGGATCGCGCGACCCCCTTTGGCACAAACCCATGGAAGCCGTTGCGGCACACATCGCGTCTCTTGCGCCCCAGACCGCCGTCGCCTGCGCCTACCTAGAACTCAGCAAACCAGACCTTGCGACGGTGGTGCAAAAGTTGGTTGAATCGGGGGCAAGCCATATCAGCATTCTCCCCATGTTTTTGGGCGTGGGTCGGCATGCACGGGAAGACCTTCCTGAGCTGGTCCACCAATTGCGAGAGGCGTTTCCTGCGGTCAGTTTTACGCTTAACCCGGCGGTCGGGGAAGATCCCCGACTGGTTCACCTTCTCGCCCAATTGGCCATTGAAAGCCTTTAAATAGCTGAATTTGGTGATAATGAAGTTCATCTTTAGCTTCAAATAAATATGAACCTCCACCAATTTCGATTCGTTCAAGAAGCGGTTCGCAGAAATCTGAACCTTACCGAGGCTGCGAAATCGCTGCACACATCCCAACCTGGAGTATCCAAAGCGATTATCGAGCTGGAGGAGGAGCTGGGGGTCGAGATCTTTGCGCGCCACGGCAAGCGACTCAAACGCGTTACAGAGCCTGGCCAACTGGTACTAAAAAGTATTGACGTAATACTGCGCGAGCTTGGCAACCTCAAACGTATTGGCGAGCAGTACAGTGCAGAAGACAGCGGCACCTTGTCGATTGCCACCACCCATACGCAAGCACGCTACGTACTGCCAGAAAAGGTCGCAGCACTGCGGGCCG
>JBBRNS010000204.1:0-7014 GCA_038230175.1 Burkholderiales bacterium | reverse complement strand
TGATGCTGTTTGACGAGCCCACCTCGGCCCTGGACCCTGAAATGGTGGGCGAGGTGCTGGACGTGATGGTCGCCCTGGCCAAAGAGGGAATGACCATGATGGTGGTCACGCATGAAATGGGTTTTGCCCGCAAGGTGGCCAACCGGGTGATCTTTATGGATGTGGGTGGGCGTATTCTGGAAGACTGCACCAAAGACGAATTTTTTAACCACCCCGAGAACCGCAAAGACCGCACCAAAGAGTTTTTGGGCAAAATTTTGCAGCACTGAGCGCTACGGCGCGGTCCTGCCCTCGCCTCCTAGCGACTCCGCGGCCCCAACTCATGCTTGGGTGGCGGCCTCACGGGGCGCACGAAACACGGTGGCGTCTGCATAAAACATCGCGTCTTCATTGGCCGCACACCACCCCGGCACACCCAGCACCGGCAAATGGGCAAACGGTTTGGTGGCCAGCTTCTCGGCGCTCAGGTCCTGGGCCATCCAGGCATCCATATATGCTATCGAATTGATAGCTGCTTGCGCACGGTATACGTGGGCTGTGATGGGTTTTCGTGGGTAAACTAGCTTCTCCAGCAGGGCATGGCCGAATAACACCAATTGGGCATCCGCCCAGAGCGGGCGCAGCGTGATGAAGAGGCGCTGCCAGTCTTTGGCCGCCAGTGCGTCCCACAGGGCGTCGGGGCATTGCAAGAAGGCGGCGTTCTCGTCCACCAGGGTCAGCGCATCACGCGCGGGGCCACGCACGGGCTGAATGCCGCTGTGGGCAATTTGCCCGGCTTGCAGTTGGTTGAGTTTGCGTTTGGTGGCCGGAAAATGCAGCCAGCACAGGCCGTTAAAAAAGTCGTGCAGACCATCGCGGGTGGGCACTTGGGCGGTGCGGTGGATGAACGCCTCGTAGGCTTCACCGGGGGGCAAGGCACTTTGGCCCACAAACACCACAGGCGCGGCAGGGATAGCGCTGTTGAGTGCCTGGACACACACGCCCTCCCCGCCGTCATCGGTCAAAGCCGCTAAGGCCCGCCCGCGTTGGCGCAGCGGCGCCAACCACGGCGCCGCCCAGTCAATCGCCTCTAAGCCATGCGCCACGGCAAGGTCTCACCGGCGCACAGGGGTTTGAGTTGGGCGTCGCCAAAGGCAAAACTCTCGGGCACTAGCAGAGGCTCGCGGCGCAAAGTGATAGTGCCTGTGTTGCGCGCTAGGCCATAAAAATCAGCGCCGTAAAAGGAGGCAAAGCCTTCTAGCTTATTCAACGCATCCGCCGCGTCAAAGGCTTGGGCGTACAGCTCCATGGCGGTGGCGGCGGTGTAGCAACCGGCGCAGCCGCTGGCGTGTTCTTTGAGGTGCGCCGGGTGCGGGGCGCTGTCGGTGCCCAAAAAGAATTTGGCGCTTCCGCTGGTGGCTGCCTGAACCAACGCCTGGCGATGGGTTTCGCGTTTAAGCACCGGCAGGCAGTAGTAATGCGGGCGAATGCCGCCGGTAAAAATCGCGTTGCGGTTGTAGAGCAGATGGTGGGCCGTGATGGTGGCCGCAGTGAAGCGGTCGGCTTCTGCCACGTACTGCGCGGCCTCTTGGGTGGTGATGTGCTCAAAGACGATTTTTAACTCGGGGAAGTCTTTGCGTAGCGGAATGAGTTGCGTGTCGATGAACACCGCCTCGCGGTCAAACAGATCGATTTCGGGCGAGGTCACTTCTCCATGCACCAGCAGCAGCATGCCCGCCTTTTGCATGGCCTCTAGCGTTTTGTAGGTCTTGCGCAGGTCGGTTACGCCAGCATCGCTGTTGGTGGTGGCACCGGCCGGGTAGAGCTTGGCGGCCACTACGCCCGCATCTTGGGCGCGGGCAATTTCGTCGGCGGGCAAGTTGTCGGTGAGGTAGAGCGTCATCAGCGGCTCAAACTGCACACCACTGGGCACTGCGGCCTGGATACGCGACTTGTAGGCCAAGGCCTGCGCAGCGGTGGTCACCGGTGGGCGCAGGTTGGGCATGATGATGGCGCGGCCAAACTGGGCTGCCGTGTGGGGCACCACGGTGTTGAGGGCGTCGCCATCGCGCACATGCAGGTGCCAGTCGTCGGGCCGGGTGATGGTGAGGGTGGATGGGGCGGTCATAGTCTGGCAATAGGTCCGTAAATAAGTCGTAAAGAAAAGGCGAGCGGTCAAGCCGGTTTCGGGGCAGCCGTGGCGGGCGCCTCAGGCGTGGCGTTTGCCTCAGCCGTGACCGCTGGGTCTGGTGCCTGCAAAAAGTCCCACAGCGCCTGGGCGTTGGTCTTGGCGATGCGCAAGGCGGCCGCCCGTGGCGCCAGGGGCGCACCGCGCAAGGCCTGCAGGGCGGCGGTGCGCTGGGGCTCGCGGTTGAGCGGTCGCTCGCGGTACACCCGCACATCCATCGTAATCTGCAGGCCGGCAGTGCCGGGTGGCAAGGCGCTGACCAGCCGCTTGGCCCGCAGGTCATTTTTGACGGCGCTGTAGGGCAAAAACGCGATGCCATGGCCTTCCAGCGCCATGGCTTTAAGGCCTTCGGCCATGTCAGTCTCGTACACGCGGTCCAGGTGAATGGCCGTTTGGGCGTCTTTAAGAATCAGGTCCACCATCTGCCCCAAATACGCCCCCGGCGCATAGCCCAGGTACGGCAATGGTTGCCCTGCCCGACCCGGCAGCAAATAACGGGCGGCACCGCTGGCATCGGGCTTGACGTAAGGCGCCAGGGTTTCTTCACCCAGGCTGACCATCTCGTACCGGTCAGCATCCAAGCCAATGGGCTGCGAGGCGTGGTGGTAGGCGATGAGCAGGTCACAACTGCCCTCCACCAAGTGCAGAACGGCGTCGTGCATATTGAACGCCATCAACCGGCTCTTGATGGGGCCAAAGTTGTCGCGCAGGGCCGATACCCAGGCCGGGAAGAAAGTGAATGCCAGCGTGTGCGGTACCGCGAACGCAATCACATCGAGTGCGCTGGCGTGGTGGCCGCGCAGCATGGCGCGGGTGCTTTGCAGGGCTTGCAAGACTTCGAGCGACTGCTCGTACAGGGTCTCACCGGCGGCGGTCAGGCGCGTGGGGTAGCTGCTGCGGTCCACCAAATCGGTGCCGGCCCAGGCTTCAAGCGACTGGATGCGGCGCGAAAACGCCGGCTGCGTCACATGGCGCAACTGCGCTGAGCGGCTGAAACTGCGTGTTTCCGCCAGCGAGACAAAGTCTTCAAGCCATTTGGTTTCCATGGGCGGATTATGCGCAGACGGCGCATCGGCACGAAGCAGCCTGCCATTGGCTATGTGTGCCTGGTTTACGCCATTGCCACCCAGGGATTCACCAACACCAGGCCCAGACCTTCAAAGTGACGCGTATTGCGCGTCGCCAGTTGCGCTTGGTGTGCCAGGCAAATGGACGCAATTTGCCCATCGGCTTGGCTCACGGGTTGACCGATGCGCTCACGCTGCGCCGTAAGGGCGGCGAAAATGGTAGCAGCTTCCACGTCAAAATTCAGAATACGATCGGCAAAATCTTGCTCCAACACAGCCGCCATGGCCTGCGCCAAAGCACGTTTGCGGGCACCATCGGGCAGGCGAGTCAAGCCAAACAGCAGTTCGGCCACGTTGATGCTGGTAAGCCATAGCAGATCGGGCGGCTGGGCGTCCAACCAACGCATGACCTGTGCGTCGGGCTCAGACCGCATGAGTTCGGACACCACATTGGTGTCCAACACCATCATGCTGCGGACCCCGTGCCGTCAAATGATGCGGGGCGCGGCGCTTCGGTTCGCTCGGGAAGCTCCAGCTCCAAACCACCCACAGCGGCAAACCGGGCATGCACCCGGCTCCCCAAGCCACCAGTGGCGGGCGCCTGCGTCAAGGCCCTGCGCAAAATGGTACGAACCTCTTCCTCCATGGAGCAACCGTGCGAGGCTGCCGTCATGCGCAAACGGTCTTTCAGGACGTCATCAAAATTACGAATGGTCAATGTGGCCATGGGCAAACCTCTCGGGGAAGTGAATTGCTATCAATGATAGCATTGCTAGCAAATATGCCGAACATGTGGAATCCACGACCCAATACAAAGCGGGCAAGGCCGGGTGGAGGCCTCGCCAGGCCCGACTGTTCGGCCTCTGCGCTCATGCCGCGTGCGCGCGCCGCCACACCCAGCGCGAAGGAAAATTCAGCCATGTCGTTTTCGGCCAGCACCAGTGTTGGGTAGTTGGCAGCGCTGCGCAAGAACTGAGAAGCCCGTCTTACTGTGGGCTATGGATCAATCATTTCGAGCTTCTCTGCTTTGTATTTTTACAGTCTGCGACTATCGCCGCAGGTGCGATTGGACGACCCAAAAATACCACTGCCAAACGGCGATCACGCGTCGCAACTCTGTGTAAAGTCATGCAATGCATCCGAATCCAGACGATGCGGCGTCCAGGTATAGGCGCGAAACACCGTATCCAACTGCCAACCCAGGGATTCGTACAGCGCCCGGGCGTTGGTGTTGGTGTGGGTGGTGGTTAGATCCATTCGGGCCACACCCTGGGCAGTGGCGTAGTCTTGGGCAGCCCGCATCAGCGCCTTGGCCAGCCCCAAACGGCGCGCGCCGGGCGCCACAAAGAGGTCATACAGCACCAGAATGGGCGCAGCCACCACGGAGCAAAACGATGGGTACAACTGGCAGAACCCCGCTATCTCGCCTCCCGCGTCCTGGGCAACCAAGATGACCGACTCACCGCTTTCCAGGCGCGCAGCGATGAAGGCGCGGGCAGCCTTCAAGTCAGGTGTTTGCGCGTAAAACTGGCGGTACTGGTCGAACAGGGCCGCCACAGGCACCAGTTCATTCAAAGTCGCGCGGTAAACACCGGTACAAAGCGCCGTGTCGCTGGGGTGGGAATGGCATGTTGTCATACCGGAATTGTGCCGCCATCGCGCAGGAATACGATGGGGCGTCGGGCAAGGCAGCGACCGCTGCACTGCATTTTCGAAACTATCAACAAGGGCTCCAAGCAGACGCCATCAGGGTTGACGGCGCGCGTTTCGTTGCACATCGCCCCAATAGTGGTGCTTTGGGCCGCGGTGACAGTGATGCGGGCCTTCTGACTATTACGCGCGTGCACCTGCGCGCCGCACCCTAATTCGCAAACACATTAACCGCCTCACGCAGGCGCAGTGCTTGATCGCTCAGGCTGGTTGCCGCGGCACTGCTTTGCTCCACCATAGCGGCGTTTTGCTGGGTCATTTCATCGAGCAGACCGACTGCCTGCCCCACCTGCGAGATACCGAGCGATTGCTCTTTGGACGCTAGGGTGATTTCGGCCAACAAGTCGCTAACCCGCTTCACTTGGTCGACTACCTCAGTCATGGTTTTACCTGCGTCGGACACGCGTTGGCTCCCGTCCTCCACCGTGTTGACCGAGTCATCAATAAGCACCTTGATTTCCTTGGCTGCTTGGGCGGAGCGGCCTGCCAAAGCACGTACCTCGGCGGCGACCACCGCAAAACCTCGCCCCTGCTCGCCTGCACGCGCAGCCTCGACTGCGGCATTGAGGGCAAGGATGTTGGTTTGAAAGGCAATGCCGTCAATCACGCTGATGATGTCGGCGATCTTGCGGCTGGAGTCCGAAATCATGGACATGGTACAGACCCCGTTGGCAACCGCCGCACCGCCGCGTTCGGCGACCTGGCTGGTCGCGCTAGCCAGTTGGCTGGCTTGCTGAGCGGTTTCTGCATTCTGTCGCACCGAGGCGGTCTGCTGCTCCATGGCAGCAGCCGTTTCCTCCAGGCTGGACGCCGTTTGTTCCGTGCGGCTGGAGAGGTCGTTGCTGGCCGCGGCAATCTCCTGGCTGGCAACTTGCACGCCCGATACCTGTTCTTGTACATCGGCCATCAAAGCCTGAAGATTCAGCCCCGATTGGTTCAAGGCGCGCGCGATCAGCCCAATGGCATCACAGCGGTTAAAACCGAGGTCTTCTGCCGCCTCACCGCTGGCCACCTGCTGGGCGACCCTCAGGATTTGTTCCAGTGGTGACGTGATTTGCGCCTCGATAAAAATCCACACCGCCAGCATACCCGCCGCAATGACTGCGCCTGTGGTCACCAAGATCGCACCAGACAAGCCGGAAAGGCTTAGCGCCACGATCGTTGCAACCGCAAGACCCACCATCGGCAGTCGCACTCGCCAGGCGGTAGGCAGCAATTGCAATGCACTGGCCCAGCGCATCAGCCCTGTGCGCACCACCAGCCCGCGATGAAAGGCCAGTCTGCCAACGCGCCCCTCCTTGAACCGACGATACAGGGCGTCGGCGCCGTCCACCTGGGCCCGCGTGGGTTTGGTGCGAACAGACAGGTAGCCCACATGTTGGCCATTTCGCCGCATTGGCGCAGCGTTGGCCAGCACCCAGTAATGGTCCCCATTCTTGCGCCGGTTCTTAACCAGCGCGGTCCAGGACTGCCCTTCCTTGAGGCTGCGCCACATGTCGGAATAAGCTTCCACCGGCATATCGGGGTGGCGCACAATGTTGTGAGCCTTGCCCGCCAACTCTTCCATTTCAAAGCCACTGGTACGAACAAAAGAGGCATTGGCATACGTTATTCGGCCAGCGGCATCGGTCGTCGACAACAAGGTCTCCGAACCCGGAAATGCATATTCGTTTTGGGTAACCTGGGAGGTTGGTGCGCATGTCCTGATTCACTTCATGTTGATGGCAATGCATGCCATCATGGTGCGGCTATTGTTTTGCCAAGCAGCGATTCCCCCGACTATTGATCCACATCAAAAACATCGTGCCCAACGAACCGTTAATGTTGCTTGAAAGCATCGCGCAGAGCAGGTTGGAGAGCAATATGCTCCTATTTCGATAGCTATAAACCCTTATCCAACGTGCGCAATAGGCCGATTTTACCTATAAAATGTAACTACTCAGCTCACCAAGCCAACTGAGGCTGGGTAGGCTGACCGTTAAAAGTACTGATCAGGCACTCAAACAGGCAAGCTCCCTGCTTGCGCATGGTCGCCAGATAGGAGCGGATAGTAAAGAAGGTCGTGGCGCC
>JBBRNS010000203.1:0-7032 GCA_038230175.1 Burkholderiales bacterium | reverse complement strand
ATCAACAACAAGAGCGACGAGCCCTTCGGAGCGCTAGAGGTCGATGGCGTTAACGAGTTGTGCAAAACCCTGGGCACCGCCATTCGCCAGCGGGTAAAAGGTGTTGCCGCTCCTGCTAAGAAGACCACCAAATATGACGCGCTGGTAGCCGACGGTTTGCTCACCGAAGACGAACTAAAGCAGTGTGTGGTAGACGCGCGCTCGGCCGGTGAGTCGGTTGAACACCTGCTGATGGCCACCTTCAAAATCAAGCCACTGGCCATTGGCCCGTCATTAGCCAAGTTCTTTCGAGTGCCCTACGAGCCGTTTAATGCGGGGCGCATTCGCTCAGAAATGCTGCACGGCGCGCTTAAACGCGAATTTATCGAAGAGCAAGGCTGGATGCCGCTAGAGGATACGCCCGAAGGCTTGGTCATCATGTGTGTGGACCCCGAAGCCGTGCGCGGCTCGCGCGTGGTGCCGCAGGTGTTTCCGCGCATGTCCAAGTTTGCGTACAAGGTCACCACCCAAGTTGAATTTAAAGAAACGCTGGCGCAGTTGTTTGGCACTGCAGCCGACACCAGCACCATTGACGACCTTTTGGCCGACATGGACGGCGGCCCGATTGACGACGGCAGCAATGACGACTCACTAGAGTCTGCCGCCGCCGACAACGAGCTGGTCAAGTTCGTCAACAAAGTCATCATCGACGCCTACAACCAAAAAGTATCTGACATTCACATTGAGCCCATGCCGGGCAAGTTTAAAACCGGCATCCGATTTCGCATTGACGGCAGCCTAGTGCCCTATGTCGAGGTGCCTGCACACTTTCGCCAGGCCATGGTCACGCGCCTTAAGATCATGTGTGACCTAGACATCTCCGAGCGCCGTAAGCCGCAAGACGGCAAGATCAAGTTTAAAAAATACGGCCCCTTAGACATCGAGCTGCGGGTGGCCACCATACCGTCTGCGGGCGGGGTGGAAGACGTGGTTATGCGGATTTTGGCGGCTGGCGAGCCTATCCCCTTAGAGAAACTGGGTTTGACGCCGCATAACAAGGCACGGGTGGAGGCTACCGTCAGCAAGCCCTACGGCTTGTTTTACGTGTGCGGCCCCACTGGCTCGGGCAAAACCACCACGCTGCATTCCATCCTAAAGTTTCTCAACACCCCCGACACCAAAATCTGGACCGCTGAAGACCCGGTTGAGATTACCCAAAAAGGCTTGCGCCAGGTGCAAGTCAACAAAAAGGCGGGCATCGACTTCCCGCTCATCATGCGGGCCTTTTTGCGGGCCGACCCCGACATCATCATGGTGGGTGAGTCGCGCGACAAAGAAACCGTGTCTATGGGTGTGGAGGCATCACTCACTGGGCACTTGGTGTTCTCCACCCTGCACACCAACTCGGCGCCAGAGTCGATCACCCGGTTGATGGACATGGGCATGGACCCGTTCAACTTTGCCGATGCCTTGCTGGGCATTTTGGCGCAGCGGTTGGCAAAGAAGCTGTGTGATTGCAAAACCTCGTATGTGCCGGATGCTGAAGAATTGCGTCTGTTCGCCGCCGAGTACGCCGAAGAACTCCGCCACTCAAAGGCGTGGAAAGTAGACTACGCTGGCGAGAGCAAAAAGATGGTCGACCAATGGATTCAAACCTACGGTGAGAGCGGGCAGGTCAAGCTCTATAAAGCGGTTGGCTGCGACAAATGCAACAAGACGGGCTACAAGGGCCGCGTCGGCCTGCATGAGTTGTTGGTGGCCACGGACGATGTCAAAAAACTCATCCAAGAGCGCGCCCGCGTGGCGGAACTGTTTGCCGCAGCGGTAGAGGGCGGCATGCGCACCCTGAAGATGGACGGCATGGAGAAGGTCATGATGGGTTTGACCGATTTGAAGATGGTGCGGTCGGTGTGTATCAAGTAAGGTCGGCTTGTGACAAAAATGTCGTTCTATGTGACGCAATAGGTCAGTGTCTTGTGTGCCAAAGACCTGAAATTTCGGGGTAAACCCTAGGTTTTTGGAGCTTTAAATGCAAATGCCGATTGGCATGGAATATGCTGGTTAGACCTTGTAAGTTTTTTAACCAAGGAGTTTCAAATGAAGCGTTCTATGCAAAAGGGTTTTACCCTAATTGAGTTGATGATCGTTGTGGCGATCATTGGTATTTTGGCTGCGGTGGCGTTGCCTGCATACCAAGATTACACGTTGCGTGCAAAGATGTCGGAGGTGATGCTATCAGCGTCTTCTTGCCGCACATCGATCACGGAATATTTCCAAGCAGGAAACTCATTGCCGACAGCCGCAAATTCGTTTGGCTGTGAGCAAACGGCATCAGGATCTGGCTCGCGGTATGTGTCTACGATCAAAACAACCACTGGCGGTGTTATTACTGCGGCTTCAACCATTCCCGGCGCAACGGGTGATTTGACTATTCAGCCTTGCACGACAAACGTTGTGAACACTCCAGGGTATAGCACTGGGACATGCGCAGTTGCGGTGACTGCTGCAGGCCAATCAGTGGTGCTTTGGGTGTGTGGTGGTGTAAATACAACCGTCGGCCAAAAATTCTTGCCTTCTTCATGCCGTGGCACCTGATGAAAACCCGTTCTTGCTAAAAAAGGCGCCGTCCGGGCGCCTTTTTTATTGCCGTCTTCTGGGTTACGCTGCATTGGCCTTCGCCATAGTTTGCTGGTTGAATCCTAACCACTATCCCCCATGGGTGGTTTTTGAAAATGAAGCGGCTGCCTTCTCCGCCGTGCTTCTCGCTGCGCTAGCCATTCTGGTGCGCGGTCGAAAAATTGAGGTGGCACCCCCGTACATCGTCTTTGTATTTTTCATTGCGTTGGCATCGCTCGCGCAATACAGCACTGGCATGATTTCCGGTCAGGTCATGGGGCTTGGCGGTTTGTACCTTGGTGCCTTTGCCATCAGCATTGTTGTAGGCTACGCCTTGCATGGCGGTGTGAAAGACACCGCCAACCCATTTGAAAAAATGTCACTTACCGTCGTGCTGTTGACCACGATAGTTTCGTCGGGCGTCGTGCTTGGCCAGTGGTTTCATATTGAAAGTTACTACCCCCTGCTAATGTCAGAACATGGCGGCATGAGGCCTTATGGGAATTTGGGTCAACCAAACAACCAAGGTACCTTGTTGCTGACAGGCGTGCTGTGCGTAGAATTATTGCTGCGCAAAAATGCCATAAAAACGTCTGTGGCATGTTTCAGCATGCTTGCCCTGCTACCCGCCCTAGCTGCCACCGGATCGCGGACAGCGATAGTGGGTGCCGTGGTCGCTGCTGCTTACCTGGTGATGGTTGGTCGCGGGCGAAAATTCGCTTTCACATTAGGGTGGCTGGTAATACTTCTTGTAAGTTTTGTGCTGCTGCCGAAACTGGGCGCCGCAGGCGAAGCTGACACCTCAAGGTACAGCGCGTTCATGGCCGACAGTCCTCGATTGCACATTTACAGCCAGCTCATGTGGGCCATTTCTGACAAGCCGTGGACAGGGTATGGATTGACACAAACCGCTTATGCCCAGTCCGTCGCTGCAGCACATGTATTTGGTGGGGTTGAAGCGGGTTACGCACACAATGTAATTATTGACTTTCTTGTGTGGTTTGGTATCCCATTGGGCGTGTTGCTTTTGCTGTCGTTTGGTTTTGCAGTGGCCAATAACTGGCGAAAATCTCAAGTCCAATACAAGATTGCCTATGTGCTTTTCTTCCCGTTTGCGGTGCACTCATTGCTCGAGTTTCCATTTGCGTATGCATTTTTTTTGTTGCCCGCAGGTGTGTTGCTGGGATATCTCGGGGGGCATGGGGTGTCAAAGAATGAGAATGATGTAAGCCCCATGCAAATCGGATGGCTGATCGCTGTACCATTATTGGTATTGACGACTTGCTTGGCTGCGGCGGTATGTGTCGATTACCTAGAGCTCGCAGAAGACTTCAGGGTTCTGCGATTTGAAAATAGAAATGTTGGCGCCGTGCCTGAGGGTTTTACACAAACGACCCCCCTAGTTTTGACGGATATGCGCTTTATGATGGACATGATCCGGTATAAGCCGCGCGCAGCCGAACGCCAAGAGAAAGTGGAAAAAATTCGCGAATATGTCTTTCACTCCCTCAATCCAAGCGCCCATGTCAAGTTGATTTCCCTTGAGATTTTGGATCAACATTTGGAGGCTGCTGACAGGGAAATTCATCGTTTTAGGAATCTGTACGGTGAAGGAGTTGTGAATTGGGGAATGGATTCACTGCGTGCCGCTTACTGCGAAGGCACGGCAACCCCAAACAACAATTCCCCTAGCTGCTGCGCTTTGCCTGATAAACAACAATGCAGGCCTAGTTTGAAGTTGGACAGTACCTTATTGAAGGCGCAATAACCAGCGCTGGCTTGCGCGCTTTTGGGTGGTCAATTTCCCTATGGGCTACTTGTCTGTGGGGCTGAGAGTTAGGTAAATTAAGCGAAATTGCTTATCTTGTGCGTTTAATCTGACATAGCATTTTTGGAAAGTTGATGGCATTGAATGAGCCTTTTTTCAGCATCCCCCAACTTTTGGCGCGACCGCCTGCGTGCAAGCGCTATCCATTTGATTTTTACTTGCGCTATTGCCACACTGTGCGCAGTGTTGGTGTTTAACGTTTGGTACCCTTACCCCTATCGTGAGTTATCTGGTGGACGTGAACTGTTTCTAATCGTGGTTTCCGTTGACATCATATTGGGCCCGCTAGTTACGTTTACGGTATTTAACCGCGTCAAGCCATTAAAGGAGCTGCGAAGGGATTTGGCCATTGTCGTGCTGCTGCAAATTGCCGCTTTGGCGTATGGGTTGTGGACGGTTGGCGTAGCGCGCCCAGTGCATTTGGTGTTCGAGTTTGATCGATTTAGGGTTGTCCATGCAGTTGACGTTCCTGTGGACATGCTCAATATGACCCCAGCCAACGTGGGTGCTTTGCCCTGGACTGGTCCTACGCTATTGGCGGTGCGGCAATTTCGTGATGCTAACGAAAGCTTGGAGGCCACTTTGGCCGCACTGAGGGGCGTTTCTATAGCGGCGCGCCCCGACTTGTGGCAACCCTATGAACAGGCTAAACCACGGGTACTGGTTGCAGCGCATCCAGTGGCATCACTTAAGTCGCGGTTTCCGGATAGTGCGGCAGAAATAGATCAACTCATTGCAGCGGCGGGCGGCAAACCTCAAACGGCCGTGTACTTGCCATTGGTCGGACGCAAGTCGGCGTGGACGTTGTTGTTGGATCCCGCTGCGAATGTTCTTGCTGCACTACCGTTGGACTCATTTTGAAACGCTTGGGATGTCGCTTTGCTTAGTACGGTACATCTTCCACAGTGCATCCGTAAAGTCTTGCGCAAAGCGTTTGACATCAAATAAAGGCGATCGCAACGCACGATCCCGAAGCTCGCTTCGTAATTGCGCCAAATGTTGAGGATCGTTTGCAAAGTGGCAGGCGATGCGAATGTAATCCTCATCATCCTTGGCAATCCAGTCGGGCAAACCAATGCAACTAAGCATTGACGCCCCTTGCGATGACAGCATGGTGCTGCCCGAAAGCGTCACTGTGGGCACACCCATCCACAAAGCCTGTGCTGTGGTCGTGCCGCCAGTGAATGGAAAGGTGTCCAAAATGATGTCAACCTCACTATGCGCGGCGAGATATAAAGCAGAAGGGGTCTGCGGAATTAAATCGACCCGCGAAAGGTCTAGCCCTGCGTCGTCCATTCGTGTGGCGAGCTGTGCATGCAGGCTTCCAATTTTTACAGTGTCCGTTTGGATGCGTAGTCGCGCCTGAGGCACTGCACGTAGCACTCGCCCCCACAATGCGAGTACATCGTCGTTTAATTTAAGGGTGCGCTGGAATGAGCCGAAGGTGATATAGCCATTGCGCAGACGCGGGAGTGACGCTACTGCAATGGATTGCGCTGCCCTCGGGGCGGTCATGCACAGGCGGGTGGTGGGCATGCGGTAGACCGTTTCACTAAACCATTCAGTTGAACCATCTGGAACAGAAATAGGGTCGGCAATGATGTAGTCAATAGTGCTCAGGCCGGTGCTGGCCCAATAGCCCAACCATGTGGCTTGCACGGGAGCCGGTTTTTGAGCAAACAGCGGCAGTCGCCCGTCGCCCGTATGTCCACACAGATCGAGTAGTACGTCAATGTTGCGCTCGCGAACCAACTCGGCGGCTGCGTCGTCGTCCACATCGCGAATATCAACCCATTCATCAAAAACAGCTTTGAGAATGTCGGTGCCCGAGTCGTCGTAAACATTGTTGCTGAAAGCCACAGTATGAATGTGGCTTGCATCAAGATTCTCCAACATACCTAGAAGAAAATGCAATATGGGGTGGTGTTTGAACTCGCCGGCGACAAATCCAACCCTTAAAGGTTGATTCGGTGACTTTGTTCGGTGGCGGTCGTATTCGGCAGAGTGTGTTTGGCGATTTGTTTCTAAGGTATTTGCAAATCGCTTGGCAGTAGCTATAAATTCTCTGCGATTCGGGTCGAGTGTGGTGTAGCTCAAAATCATCAACAGCATCAGCCACGTGGCTTGGGAGACCCCGTAATCGTGGTTCCCGGAGATAAACTTTTCGAGCAAGGCAATGGCGGCAGCATCATTTCCAATTGGCCCAAAATATGCTGCCCTGATGTGATCAATATACGGTGCTAACGTGGGGTCAGCGGCCAACGCGCTGTCGAGGAAATAGCGGGATTCCTCTTCGCGGTACAACCTGAGCATTGCCTGCCCAATCTTCCCAAGTTAAGAACCTGAATCGGCTGCATTGAAAATAATTTCAAATAAACGCAAATAAAGCTTGACAAGCTAGAAAAAAATCGCCGTTGGCAATGAGAGAAATTTTTTTCCTCTCATGTAAGACCATGTCCCTTAAAGCACTATTTTCCGAGCTGGCCACTCACCTCGACTCGCCTGAGTTTCTTCTCACTGCACGTCATCCTGAGCACCCCACTGCATTTACGCGTGAGCGCAAGTTGCCTCTTGCGTGCCTCGTGGCTGTAATGCTGTGTGGCATGCGT
>JBBRNS010000202.1:0-7033 GCA_038230175.1 Burkholderiales bacterium | reverse complement strand
TGAGCAAGCCATACTGGCGCGCCAACGCATGTTCGGTGCCAGCTCCGAGCAGTTGTCTGCCCAGAGTCGTTTGTTTGACGAGGCCGAAGCCCTGGCGTTGCTCAGCACTGAGGCACAAGGGTATTGTCAACTTGCGGAGCCTAGACGAAATTTCATGGTGATTTCAACATTCCCAAGTGATCATGCAAATTGAGCGCCAAAAGTGTTCGCGCAAGTCACCCCTTGCCAGGCTGCAAAGGCCTGGCTGCGTTTCGTCCGTTTTTCAGCGGCGTTCACGTTGTACCGGCAATGCTGAAATAGGTTCGCAACTTGATCGTGAACGGACAGGAATTGCTGCAGTTGGCGCGCCGATTTGAATCGACGCATGACCTTCTCCCGTACACGCGTTGGTTGATGCGAATTTTCGGCCTGGTTGTTCAACCCCTTGTGCTGGCGGTGTTCAAAGCGTAGGCCCATATCTTTCATCGCCGCCGCATAGCTTTTGAGCTTGTCGGTAATCAGAACCCGAGGGGTGGTGGCGCACTTTCTGAGCAGCTTTCGCATCAGTCTCTGGGCGGCATGCCGATCATGGCGGCTTTGCACCAACACATCAAGGACGCAGCCAAACTGATCCACGGCACGCCACAACCAATGCTTCTTGCCATTGATAATGATGACCACCTCGTCCAGATGCCACTTGTCGCCAAAGGCCGCTGGCCTTGCCCGAATACGCCGAGCCGCTTGCTGGCCAAACTTGAGCGCCCAACGCCGCACCGTTTCATAGCTCACTTCAATGCCACGTGCGGCCAGCATTTCTTCGACCATCCGAAGACTCAGAGGAAAGCGAAAATACAACCAGACCGCGTAGCTGATGAGCTCCGGTGGGAAACGGTAGCCAGCGTGGGAGATGGCTGAATTCTTGTCGGTGTGTTGCAATTTGGCGGTCTTCAACGGCTACATTCTGTCGGCGCGTCAAGCAGGGCCGTCAAGTTGACAAAACCGCTCAGGGGGATGCTGAAATCAACATTAAACTCCGTCCACTCTTCGCAAGTTGACAATACCGGCCAGAGCAATAGTTTCAACAAACCGCCCTACTCAAACAAATCGGCATGTGTGCCAACTCGCACGAAGATCACCAAGTCGAATTTGCCGTTGTCGAGTTTGTATGCCAACAGAAAGTCACCACCGATATGGCACTCTCGATGCCCGACCCAGTCGCCCCCAAGCGGATGATCAAGCCATTCAGGCCCAAGTGGGCCTTCGTTGCCAATCAGTAAAAGCATCGCCTCTTTGAGCCGGTTCATGTCGTAACGACCGGATCTCGATAGACGCTCCCAGTCCTTTAGAAATGACTTGGCATAGTCCGCTGCTCTCGGCAGCACGGCGCGTTTACTTGCCGCTGTTTTTTTCGAGGTCATCAAAAAGTTCAGCAGCCGTTGCAAAGCGTGCCTGGCGCATGCGAGCAATCTCGTCGGCTTCGGCCATCGCAGCCCGCGTTTGTGCGTTTGGAGCCTTTAGTGCAAATGGAAGCTGGTTTTCGGCGACAACGCGCAGCAAAAACACGCGCACCGCGTCTGATACGGAAAGACCCATAGCCGCCAGCGTCTGCGTGGCCTGCGCTTTGACTTGTTCGTCGATCCGAACGTGAATCATTGCTGTAGCTGCCATATTAGACTCCCATCGTTAAATTGAGATACATTGTATCTCAGCCGTGTATTTAAGGTTTGCGGTGACTGTGCTGGTTCGTGCTGGCTAGTTCGTGCGGATGTAGCGGCGCTCACGCTCACAAAAGTGATTTTGACCCCGTATCTAGGGCCAAATTCACCAGTTTTAAGCGCTTTTTCCGCCATAACTGGACCGGACACTGCAAGTAAATCTGTACATCAATTGCATTTGCAAGTAAATTTGACCCTTGATTGCGCACGACACAGGAGCCAAAAATGGCGTTTCGGCGGATTGGAAGTAGTCCCAACAATCCCTTGGGGCATCCAGTTGAGGTTGACACTTCTAACTGGGCAAAAGTCGATAGTGGCGCACTGTCTGCTGAACGGCGCGACCAATTCCTGAGCCGTAAGCTCGCCATCGAGCTTTATCTTGACGGCGCAAACGACGCGGCACTTCAAAAGGCAACCGGCCTGAAACGTCGAAACATCTATCGGCTGATTACGCAGCGATGCTTGAGCCAGGCAGAAGACGGCAGTTTGCTCGGTTGGCGAGGTGCACTTCGGTACTTTCGAATTAAGGAGTACACCAGAAGCGAAATGCCAGTCGCCACAAATTGGGGCGGCGGTGTCGCAGGTGCTCTGCAATGGCTATTTGCCTCCCCTGAAGGCCGAGCGATAGAAATACGGTTCAGAGACCAAATCCTCGGTAACACACGCGCTCTGGAAACCACGCGACGCTCCAAGCAAGCGCATTTTAGGTGGTTCATCAACGAGCTTCGCGAGCGTGGCTACGAGCAGCGCGGAGAGTGGCCCTTTAATGTTGAGCGGATGGGCTACATCACGATCTGTGCATTCATAGATCGCGTGCTTGCGCAATCTCCCACGCGGCACATAGAAATCGTATCGGGGGTAACCGGAAAACGCAAAGCCAAGGCTGGCGACGGTGTTGACCGGCCCGTGCTGCGAGTTTTCGAAAGAGTTGAGTGTGATGCGCACAAACTGGACTCCCGCATGGTGGTCATGATTCCTTCACCACATGGCGGCTTTGAGTCAAAAAAGATCCATCGACTCTGGGTAATCGTTTTGATCGAAGTGGAATCCAGAGCTGTTATCGGATATTACCTGAGCCTGCGCAAAGAGTGCTCAGCAGAGGATGTTTTACGGGCTATCAAGAAATCGCTCACCAAGTGGGAGCCAATGGAAATCCAGTTCAGCGCGAATGCGTATACAAAAAGCGCCTGCCTGCCCTCCTATCGTTCCGAGCAATACCTTGGCGCTTGCTGGGATGAATTCAGCGTCGACGGGGCCATGGCCAATATCTGCAAACGTGTAGAGAAACCCATCCAGGATATTGTCGGAGCACGAGTTATCAAACCTCAGGACCCTGGCAGTTACTCCAGCCGCAGAAGTTTGGACGACCGACCGTTCATCGAATCCTTTTTTGGGCAGCTCGCGGCTGGAGGATTTCACAAACTTTCTACAACAACGCGTAGCAATCCCAAAGACAAAAAGGGGTTCGATCCCGACGTTGCAGCAAAAGAAACGCATTTTCAGCTGGAATACGCACAGGAGCTGCTGGACACGCTCATTGCAAACTACAACGCCACCCCGCACTCAGGCTTAGGTTCTCGAACTCCGCTGGAGCAATTGGACTTTCTCACTTTAAGGCGCTCGGCACCCCTGCGAATTGCAGATCCAGGCAGCGTCCAACGCATGGTGGGCGTCCGCAAACTTTGCACTTTGCTAGGCGGAGTGGCCAGTGGCCGGCGACCACACTTCAATTTTTCCAATGCAAGGTATTCCGCCGAATGGCTTTGCCTTCGAACGGATTTGATTGGCAAAACGCTTTGGCTGCACTTGGAAAATGAGGATGACGCAAGGTTTGCAAGTGTTTCCACTAAAAATGGTGAGTACCTTGGCACAATTCGAGCGGCCCCGCCGTGGCACCGCACACCGCATACTTTGTATATTCGCCAAGCGATCCGCGCACTTGACAAGCGCCGGTTACTTCACATTACCAATGGCTGCGACCCAATCGAAGAGCTCATTCGGTACGCGGAGAATTCTGTCTATAAAAAATTGCCAGTGCATCCCGCCTATCTCGAAGCCAGACGCGTACTGACCCAATTTGCAGAAGCTCTGACTGGGCAGCCCATGGTAGCAATGGCCGACATGCGCGGCGATCATCCGCAGACCTTAAATCCAGCAGTTGTTGAGCTCGGCACTAAAACTCCATCAAACGCCATCACACCATCATTGCCACCGCCCCGGATGGCCAAGCAATGGTAGAGACCAACTTGCGCGCAGAACCACTGGTGCCGCCTCACGTCTCACGCGAGCACCCCGTTGTAACGCGCGACTACTCGCTATTTACCCCGCCAATCCACGCAATGGTGGACTGCTTTGCAGGCTGGCTGGACGATCAGGTAGACGGCGCTACCATCTACGGGCCCTCTCGGTTTGGCAAGTCAAGTGCTGTCGACAACTGGCTACCACAGCTGCTTTCTGAGCGGCACGGTGGCTACATACCGATGGTCATCTGGAGTCATATCGACGCGGGCTCTCAGAATTCAATGGGGCGGTTTTACGCGCACCTACTGGAGGCCAGCAGGCATCCTCTGGCCAGGGCAGTTAAAAGCCCACTGGATCGCCAACGCATGCTGATCGAGCGATGGATATGGATGGCGCACCAAGGCGGGGGACATTTCATGGTGCTGGTGATTGACGAGGCACAGTCCATGTCGCAGCGGGAATGGATCTGGTTAGTGGAGCTCCACAGTACGCTTGAAAAGCTTCGTATTCGCTTGTGCGTTTTTTCGATCGCTTCGCTACAGTTTTTTGATGAACCGACCGGAATGGCGCTGTCGGGTGGCGCGCACGTCGCTGCTCGCTTCATGCTGGAGTCCAGACGGTTTCACGGTATACGAACCATTGAAGAACTCCGATATGTTCTCCAAGGATATGACGAGTCGACTGAATGGCCCGTGGGAAGCGGCATTTCGTTCACAGCCGGTCTTGCGCCCCAGGCCTGGACAGAAGGCTTTCGCATGGCAAATCAGGCGGAGGCACTGATGTGCGCGCTCAATGAATCGCTCGGTGAAAATTACAAGGGTCCTCAAGACTTTCCCATGCGCACGATCGCTCAGGTAAGCAGGCACGTACTTTTGCGCATTGCTGGTGGCGCGGACTGGCGAATTGCCACCTCAAAGCAAGCGTGGTTCCAACTGGTTTCTCAAAGCAGTCACCGCGCTCTGATGGCCATCGTGAATGCAACTGCACACCGCAGAAGCCAAACTTCGGCATGAGCCATGGCCAACGAGTGGCTCAATCACGAACTGACCTGGTACCGGGGCAGCATCAGGCCTTATGCATCGCTTTGGAGTACCTTGATTCGACTGGGGATGCTCAATCGCATGCGTTTGTGCGAACTGCCTGATCGAACTCTAAAGACATTTGATATACAGAAATTACGTCAGACCTGGTACCCCCTTTTCAACGATCACAGCCCTATCGACATTGTCAAGCTCGCCCAAGCTCTGGGAGAGCCACCTGAGATTTTTGAATGGTCCCAGCTGGCGCGCGTACAGCCATGGTTGCGAGCGTACTTTTCAAATCAGTTGAGATTTTGTCGCGCTTGCCTGCAAGAAGGCTATCACTCTTCACTATTTTCGCTACTTCTTTTGCGGAACTGTCCTGTGCACGGCGAACTGTTGATCGATGCGTGCACCTGCGCAAGCGCTTTTGCAGGTAAACAGACCTCTTATGATTTTGCGCACTACGAAAAGTGCGCCTGCCCAGCCGGACAGGCCATAGCTTTGGGTAATTGGCGTCAACCCACACTCGATCCCACCAAGACCCAATTACTGGAGCCAGTCGCGCGCTTTCTCGATGACTTGTCCTTGATCACTATTTCCGAACGCAGCTTCAATACACCGCTGCCCTTGCCGCTGATTTGCGCAGCTTTCGCGGTCACTTACCCAGCGATATTGAGCCGCCCATCGGACAGCCCAGTCATGCAAGGCGACCTCACGGTGATCAGGGGTGGACCCTTTCCAGCACGTCGTGATACCCAGACCAAGCCGGAGTTTTCGTCCAAATCGTCGTATCGGATGGGTAATCCAACTACTTGGACGTACAGGGCAATTTGTCGCTACATCCGCAGACACGTCATACAAAGACGCAATCGCTTGATGCCTGAGGATGCCTTCAATGCGAACCATTTATTGACCCTGCACAAGGTTAGGTCCCAACCTAGATTCGTCACAGCATTCACCGAAATGCAATGGACAAGGCAGTTGGAAAAAACCATTTTTGAACGGCGTCGGCCGTACCGCAAGCCGAGTAACGATCCCGTATCGGGCGGGCGAGTCAAGGGTGAGCTGCATGTCAATGAGACACATATTGATTTACCAAAGTGGTGTGCAAAAACAAGCGCTGTTCAGTGGATGCAATACCACTGGGCCTCGCACACATTGCTGCACGACTGGTTGAAAGTGTCGGCGCAGACTCAATTTCTTTTGAGTTGGACGTCGCCGCAGACTGTGCGCCGACCAGCAACAGCATCTAGCTGGCCGTGGGCTGTTCAATTGATCGAAGGGGAAATATGCACGTTCGTTGAGCAATTCCACGAAAGAGTACTTGTACCTTACAAGCCAATTAATTCAAAGCAAGATCGGGTAGACGCTGTAGAAGCACGACAGATGCAAATAAGTAATGCAATGCTCCAGGAATGCTCGGCATCATGCCTCACGTGGACAGTACCCGAGGGCTGGCAGGTGACCTCAGCGTATGCGCCAACCAAGCCTGCGTTGAAACGGCATACGTTACTCGGTGTGCCAGAGCGCAAAACTGTCTTTTGGCTTTACTGCTGTGACGGCCTGTTTGTCGCACGGCTTTGCGCTACGCGGCTGCAAGCTACTGGTACAACACCGAAGCAGGCAATCGATCAGTTGCGCAATTGTTATCGCCACTATCGCAGACATACCAACAACACCAATCCTTAAATACGAGGTTCAATGCTCTTTCCAAGCAAATTTCTGGCTCTGGAAGCATAACCATGCCGCATACGCGTTCTCGCGCCGACAAAGCGCTGAACGCCATCGAAATCTGACTCGAAAAAGCCCTGGGCTTACGGCCTGGGCGGTATTCAAAGCCTTTTGAGTAACAGAGCCGAGTAACAGAGCCAGTAACGCGAGATGCATGAACTGCAGACTTGTATTGAGCCAACGCTCACAGTTCTTTCACAGCCGCCTTTTCTACTATAGCCAGGCAAAGCTGGGCTTGAAGGTCCAGCGCCTGGGCGTGACCTTCAAGGTGTGCAATCGCCTCGTTTGGCGATCTGCACTGTGACATGCCCACCGACTATCTCGCGCACGCCCTGAACAAACGGC
>JBBRNS010000201.1:0-7034 GCA_038230175.1 Burkholderiales bacterium | reverse complement strand
CACCCCGGAGATGCCGTGCCACTGTTGATTGAACGCTGCAACAGCACGAATGTCATCAAGCATTATTCAATATCGCATTCGCTTTTAAACGCTGACAGTAAAAACTTGGGCGTTTTGCCTGTACTTTTGCCTGACGTGAATTTAAGCATTGATCCAGGTTGCAGCCGAGCCATAACCAGAATTCACATCGTCCCAACAGACACGTCGCCGGGAACTTATAGATTTTATGGTGTAGCGTTCGTCAAGGGCATTTTAATCACGCACGAGGTCGAGTGGTACAGCGAGGAATTTGAGGTTGTCGATCAAAAGGTGAGGCTATGAAAACCCTGCTAATCGCTCTTGTCTTATCCGGCTGCGCTAGTTTCAAAGGAGTGCAAATGGATGACGAAGAACGAGCGGCTTGTGCGATAGAAACCTGCGCCGTATTTACCGCGCGCGAGCTGACAGAAATGGCGCGTAGATTTTTCAGTGAAGGCGTGAAACTTGGGAGGAAGTCAATATGAAATTCGTAGACAACGCAAGACAAGTATGGCATCACTACAGCACCATTGCTCTGAGCATTGCTGGCGGTCTTCAGGGTGTGTGGGCGGGCCTGCCGTCTGAGGTAAAAGCTGACTTGCCCGACACGGTTGGTAAGGCAATTTCATGGATTACCTTCGGGGTTGTCATGCTTGGGCTTGGGGGCAAGTTCATTGTTCAGACCCCAAAGGATGCACAGTGAACGCACAAGACCTATCACGATGCACCGGCGCGAGGATTGACCGTGCCGAGACATTCCTGCCATTCGCTGAGGCTGCGATGCAGGAATTTGACATCAACACGCCAGCGCGTCAGGCTGCATTTTTGGCCCAGGTCGGACATGAGTCCGGGGGCTTACATTGGCTTGTCGAGTTGTGGGGGCCAACGGAAGCCCAACGCCGCTACGAGGGACGTGCAGACCTTGGCAACACAGAACCAGGTGACGGCTACAACTACCGGGGCAGGGGCCTATTGCAGACCACTGGGCGGCACAACTACGCAAAGACTGGCGAAGCCCTTGGGGAGCCGCTTGTTGAGCATCCTGAGTTACTTGGCACGCCTGAGCTTGCGGCCCGCAGCGCGGCGTGGTTCTGGAAGTCGCACGGATTAAATGAGTTGGCAGACGCTGACCAGTTTCAAACCATCACGCGGCGCATCAATGGCGGGTTGAACGGCTATGCCGAACGTCAGGCGCTGTACGCCGCAGCACAGGAGACATTCGCATGATCGCCGCGCTCACCTCTCTAGTCCCGCTGCCCGCTCGCCTAATGCTGATGGCGGCGTTTGCTGCTGCCTTGATGGGCTTCGGGTATTACAAGGGCGCGGTTCATGAAGAAGCCAAGTTTGACGCTTACAAAGCCGAACAAGACAAGGCCGTGCAGGCTCAAGTCATCAAAGGCCTGCAAACCACAAGTGATTTAAAGTCCGACGCGCTAATCCTTGAAGGAGTTAAAAATGCTGAAATTAAAACTATTGCTGCTGCCCGCGATGCTGCTCTTAGCGAGCTGCGCAGCCGCCCCGAACGTGGCGCAATCAGTCCCGCAATTGCCGCCGCTTGCACTGGTGTATCCGGTGCGCAACTGGCAAGCGGAGATGCAGAGTTTCTTATCCGGTACAGTGCCGACGCTGAAATTCTCGCCAGCGCCGTCAAGCTCTGCGAAGGGCAGTACAACGCGGTAAGGCAGCGGCTTGAAGTTATAAGCGCCACAAAATGACCGGCTACGCGCTCTGCCTGGTCATCGGCGTGATTGCTGGCTATTGCATCGCTTACGCTGTGATTGATTAAAGCCATGACCGCCATTCACGTCAAGCCCTTTCGTGGTGAAGCCCCTCGCATCAGCGCGCGCCTGCTTGGGGAGAATCAGGCCCAATCAGCGTTGAATTGCAAAATCACTTCTGGCCGTCTTGATCCGATCAAAGGCCTGACGCTGGTTCATACTTCGCTAGCTGTAGCCCTGAAGACGGTTTTTCGCTACCGCTTCAATAGCCTGGACAACTGGCTGGCCTTCAGCCGGGTAGTCGATGTCGTCAAGTCGCCTACCGCACAAGATTCACTAGGGCGCTTCTACTTCACGGGTGATGGCGAACCGCGCATGAGCACCTATGTGGACGCTATCAGCGGCAGCGGGCCCTATCCAACTGCGTTTTACGTGCTGGGCGTGACTGGGCCAACCATCGCGCCGACTCTGGTGGTAACGGCTGGATCTGGCACGATTGAGTCGCGCGCCTACGTGGTGACTTACAAAACACCCTATGGCGAGGAATCACCACCCAGTCCGGCGGTATTGGTATCGGGCTTTGCCAATGGCAGTTGGGATCTAAGCGCCTTGCCAACTGCGCATCCGAACAGTGGAACTGCATCAGCGGCGACTACAGTGGTCACGGGCATTGTTGAGGTCACGCTTAACACGGTGCGCGGGCTGGCCGTCTACGAAGAGCTGAATTTCTCCGGCGTGCTGGGCATGACTGACCTGAATGGAAAGTTTGCAATAACCAGCGTGGATACCGCGACCAACAAAGTGCGGGTAGCGCTGACGACTGTGCAAGCCTATACCAGCGGCGGCGCATGGGCCAGGGTTGCACCACACAACACCACTGGCATGACCAAGGTGATTTACCGCACGGTTGGCACCGGAACCGACTACAAGCGTGTTGCAGAGATTGCTGTGGCAACCACCAGCTACAGCGACATATTGGCAAGCACTGCGCTGGGTGAGGGTATCAGCACCGTGGATAGCTTCGCGCCGCCAAAGAACATGCACAGCCTGGTGACGCTGGCCAATGGCGCGCTGGCAGGACTTGCGGGCAATCAAATCTGCTTCAGCGAGCAGTACAAGCCGTATTCATGGCCGATTGCAAACCGCTATGCTTTTTCTGGCATTGGCGTGGCCACCAGTCCGGTCAATAATTCAGTCATCATTCTGACTGACACCTATCCCTTGATTGCTACAGCTACAGTGCCGGAGGCTGCCAGTGTTAGCAAGATACCCGGCGACACCCTCGCACCATGCGTGTCAAAACGCAGCGTAGTCGATGGCGGTAACGGCTGCCTGTTCGCAAGCCATGACGGCCTTTATTTGGCTTCACCTTCTGGCGTGCGAAACATCACCGAGCAGCTTTACCGGTATGACGAGTGGCAGGCACTTACGCCAGCGAGCTTCATAGGCTCATATTTTGACCGGCGCTACTACGCGATGCATGATGGGCTTGCTGGCGCACTTGGAAAAATCGTCATGCTGGATCTGATTGACCCAGACAGCGTGGTCAACTTTGATGAGCGAGTAGATGGGCTTTACCCCAATCCGCTGGATGGCAAGCTGTATGCCATCAAAGGCAACAAGCTATACCAGTGGGATGGCGATGGCGCTAATCGCTATTTGGCTTTCTGGTACAGCAAGGAATACCAGTTTGGGTCGGCGATTAACTTCACCTGCGCACAAGTTCACGCCCAATTTGGCGACATCGTTCCGGTGAACACGACTGTACTGGCAGCCAACATTGCCCTGATGTCGACCGGGTATGTAGGCGGTGAGATTGCTTCTGCCGAGTTTGGTGTTTACGAGGTTGCAGGGTCTGGACTGCTTCCGGTACCGGTCGCCACTGCTGGCAGCGTGCAATTCACGCTGTTACGCGATGGCCTACCTGTATTTAGCAAACAATTGAGTTCAAAGAATCCTTTTAAGCTACCTGGCGGCTTCAAATCTGAAATCTACAGCTATCAGATTTCATCGACCGTGCCCGTGCACAGCGTCTCGATTGCCCAAAGCAAAAAAGAACTGGTGCAGGCCTCGACATGAGCAAGCGCGCCGCCATCCCAGAGCTTCGCACCGGTAATGTAGAGCTCGACCGGTTTGCAGAAACCGTCAAGCAGAACATGGACGATATTACCGGGCAGAACAAAAACGTCGCAGTCCTCAAGCCGTTGCCCGCGACGGCGACGCTTTTCGACTTGATTACAGAACATAACAAAGTCGTTACGCGCCTGCAGGGCTGAAAGAACCTACCCCCCTTGAAATAGCTCCCGCCGCTGGCTAACCTCTACCCATGCGCGAAAACCTCATCCTTGCACTGGCCAGCCGATTGGGGCAAGTCATAGATGGCGACCTGGCGCGCAGTTTGGTGATGGAGTTGTTTCCGATCAAGACGTATTTGCCCGAGTGGTTTGAGTCGAGGGATTACAAGGGCTACAGTTTTCAGTGCGAGGCTTTTGCGGATGCGCTGGGCGGTCTGCATGAGTTGCATAAGCTGCACTACGAGGAAACCGAGGCGTATTTGACCGGTATTGCGATGGATCCCAACTACAAAGGCATGAACGAGGCCGAGCGGGATGGCCGGATGATTCAATTCACCGTGCGCTCAATCGCAACAGGTGAAATGGTGGGCAACATGCGGATTTACATCAGTCGCAGTATGCACAACCAGGAGCTTTTTGCGACTGAAGACACGTTTTTTATTGTGCCGGAACACCGTGGCGGCTTCATGGCGGTGCGGTTTTGGCAGTATGTTGAAGAGGTTTTGCGACACGTTGTCGGGATACGCGGCGTGGCGTTTGACTCGAAGTTATCGAACCGGGCCGACAGCATGGCCAAGTATTTGAAATACAAGCCGGTCAGCATCCGGCATGTGAAGACCTTTTAGAGCCCGGTTTACCGGACACCATGCGCAAGAGCGCTACACCTTTTTGAAGGAGTAGCTATGTGCAGTTCATCGCCGCCACCGCCAGCCGCCGCCCCCGACCTTAGTGGCCAAAATGCCGCAGCCGTACAGCAGGCCGGGATTTCTGCCGAACAATTGGCATGGGCAAAGCAAATCTATGCTGAAACCGCACCAGATCGCGCGTATGCCGCGGAACAGGCCAAGAAAGTCAGTGACGCGCAATTGGCCTCAATGCAGACTCAATCTGACATGGCCAAGGACTACGATACCTATAACAAGGGTACATTCCGGCCACTGGAGCAGAGCATTGTTGCTGATGCGAGCGGCTACGACACCGCTGGCCGCCGTGAGCTTAAAGCCGGTGAGGCTATGGCCAACGTTGGCACGCAAGCCGATGCCGCACGCGGTACGGTCGCACGCGAAGCCATGGCAAGAGGGGTTGACCCCAGTTCTGGCAGCTTTGCAGCAACCCAGGGCATGTTGGGTGTACGCACCGCAGCCGAACAGGCCGCAGCAGGCAATACAGCACGCACGCAAGTCGAAACCATAGGCGTTGCCCGCAAAATGGATGCGGCCAACTTGGGCCGTAACTTGGCCAGCAGCCAGGCTACCAGCGCGGGTCTTGCGCTGACTGCCGGAAATGGTGCAACCACCAACGCACAGATCCCACTCAATGTGGCAGCCGGTGGTGCGCAAATCCTTAATGCAGGTGCATCGGGTGCGCAGGCCGGTCTTGCGGGCGCTGCCGGTACCTATGGATCAATGGCCAACATTCAGAATCAGACAAGCAACATAAACCAGCAGGCATACGCCACAAAGAGCGCCGCCAACAATGGTTTGTGGGGTGCGCTTGGAACGATGGGCGGGGCTGCACTTTCGAATGCGCCTAAGTTAATGACAATGTCAGATGTGAATATGAAAGAAAACATCACTCCAACCAATCCAGATGAAGCGCTTAAAGCTATTGAAGCCACACCTGTCAGCAATTGGAATTACAAGCCGGGAAGCCCTGTGGATGACGGTGGAGAAATTCACGTTGGCCCCATGGCTCAAGATGTCAAAAAAACTATGGGCGCAAAGGCGGCTCCTGGCGGCAAGAAAATTGACTTGATTGCCATGAATGGTATGGCCATGGCTGCAATTCAAGGACTGAGCAAAAAAATGGACCGCTTTGCGGCTGCTGCTGGCATGCCAGCGTAGATCACTCACATTTCCAAGTTGACATCATATCGGGGCCGATTTTCATGACTCCACCCCGATATGTAGCTGTCTTTTGCATTGTCGCGCAATGGTCATCAGCAATTCTGAATGCTATTGGCTTGCCCCATTCGCTATGTTCCACCGTAATACCTGAAGGGCTTTGACTAAGAATCTTAGCGCGCTGTATGCCGTTTGGCTGCGCATTTCTATCAGCCGGTCCAACCCCGTGCATCCAGCCAGCACTCCCACCACCGCTAAACAGATCAAAGCACGCATACCAACCTCCAGAAAAAAACTGCAGTGTATGCCGATCTTGACCCCCCTTCTTTTTTGCCTTGCAAGTTGGCAATATTGACGCTTTAAAAGTCCGCAGCGCGCGTGCATCCACCCCTTGCGGGATCACACAACTGAAAGGCAGAAATTATGAGCGCAGCAATCGCATTCTTGGCCGGGCTTGGTTCTGGTTACCTCAATGCCGACAAAGAAAAGCAAAAGCTTAAACGCGAGGATGAAGACCGCGCCCTTCGCAACGAGGCGGCGCAGCTCAGTATTGACGCATCCAAGCGTGCAGTAGCGGACAACCAGACCCTGCGCGATGCAGGCAACCCCGCCACATTGTCCGATGGCGTAGCTGTGACCGATGCCAGTGGCAACAAGTCGCTGTACAAAGCCGCGCCCGATGCGGACACCATGGACAGTATGCAGGCCGAAGCCGACATGCGCCGTGAGCAGACCGGGCAGGCACCGGTTCCCGTTAACGTCGTCGCGGCTCAAGGCTTGAATTCTTCATTGCCAGGGCGGGCCAAGATATTCACCGATCCAGCCGCTGCTACGGCGGGCATGGCAGCCTACAACGCGCCAGACGCAGCCAATCAGCGTGTTGTGACAGCCCTGCGCCTCTACGACCCGATGAAGGCTTTGACCATGCAAAAGGAAATCGCCCAAAACAAGGTTGCCGACATCCAGGCCGCCGATGCCGTATTCAGGAACAAGCTGGGCACCGCCATGGTGGGTGGCCACGATGGTCTGGCCAAGCTGGTATCGGACTCAACCTCGGACGGCATGAATCAACACCAGTTGACAGCGGTACCGAGCGCGGACGGCAAGATGGTGACTTACAACAAAGTCGGCCCGGACGGCAAGCTGACCCCGACATCCCT
>JBBRNS010000200.1:0-7057 GCA_038230175.1 Burkholderiales bacterium | reverse complement strand
CAGCATGGCGCCCCATGACCACGCCCACATACACCCCGGGCAAGGCCGCGTTATCCAGATTCGCCCCAGCAAAGGCCAGCGCCACAAAGCGCGCGGCCGACGGATAGCCCGGCGTGTGGTCGCTGCCCACCAGATCGTTGTCAATGGTTTTGGGAATGTGGATGCAGCGCAGCGGATAGCCCGCGTGGTGCGCCTCTTCGCTGACG
This sequence comes from Burkholderiales bacterium, assembly GCA_038230175.1. GTDB lineage: Bacteria > Pseudomonadota > Gammaproteobacteria > Burkholderiales > Burkholderiaceae_C > Allorhodoferax. The sequence goes on along the minus strand of JBBRNS010000200.1, from coordinate 6,851 downwards.
ATGCGTACCGTGTCGGACGAATCGTTGCCGCCGATGTAGAAAAAGTGCTCGATCTCATGCGCCCGCAGCACCTTGAATATCTCTTGGCAGTAACGCAGGTCGGGCTTGTCGCGGGTGGAGCCCAAGGCGCTGGACGGGGTGCGGGCCACCAGCTCTAGGTTGTGGCTGGTCTCTTGGGTGAGGTCGACGAAATCTTCGTCCACAATGCCGCGCACGCCGTGGCATGCGCCGTAGATGCGCTCTACATTGCCAAAGCGGCGCGCCTCTAGCGCCACCCCCACCAAAGATTGGTTGATGACTGCTGTGGGGCCGCCGCCTTGGGCGACCAAAATCTTTCCCGATGCCATGCTGTGTGTCTCCTGTGTCTAGAATCCGCCAATGGCTCGATACTGAGTCGGAGCCCATTGTGCCGCAAGCGCTATCGTTTTAATAGCTTCTTGCGCATGTTACATGAGGGCTAGAGGCCTATTTTGTTAATAATTTCCGCTGCGCCAACGCGACGGCGGCCTTCCGGACACGCACCCTATGCGCCTTGGCCTGACTGTGTTGTACCTGCTCACCGCCCTGCTGCAAACAGGCTGCACCAGCACACCTTACTACCTGCAGTCGGTCACCGGCCATTTGGCCATGATGCACGCGGCCAAGCCCATAGACCAGTGGCTGGCCGACCCGCAAACACCCGCAGCCCTTAAGACCCGGCTGGCCCAGGCACAGCGCATGCGCGACTTTGCGGTGACCGACCTGGGCCTGCCAGACAACGCCAGCTACCACCGCTACGCCGACCTGCACCGTGCATCGGTGGTTTGGAACGTGGTGGCTGCCCCCCCGTATTCGTTGACCCTTAAAACCTGGTGTTTCCCAGTGGCTGGGTGTGTGGGCTACCGGGGTTATTTTGACGAAGCGCAGGCACAAGCCCTGGCTACTGAGTTGCGAAGCGAGGGCCTGGAGGCCAGCGTCTACGGCGTGCCGGCCTACTCCACCCTGGGCTGGATGAACTGGGCCGGAGGCGACCCGCTGCTGAGCACTTTTATCAACTACCCCGAGGGCGAGTTGGCGCGTATGGTTTTCCACGAACTGGCCCACCAGGTGCTGTATGTCAAGGACGACACACCGTTTAACGAGTCTTTTGCTACCGCCGTGGAGCGCCTGGGCAGTACCGCGTGGCTGGCGCAGCGCGCATCACCCGAGGCCCGCGCGCAGTACGCACGCTTTGACGCCCGGCGCAATGAATTTAAAGTGCTGGTACGGGAGACGCGCCAAGCCCTGGCCGCTATTTATGAACCAAATAACCCTCTAGCCCCCGAAGAACCTGCGCAAGCAGCTATGAAAACCATAGCAATGGCACACTTTCGCACCCAATACGCCGCGCTGGCAGCGCGCTGGGATGCGGACGATGGCGCCCAGGCTGAACGACTTGGGCCAGCCGCCCCGCGCGCCCTGCCCCACACCGGCTACGACCGCTGGGTGGCCAATGCCAACAATGCCGCCTTGGGTGCATTTGCCGCCTATGACGAATGGGTGCCCGCGTTTGAGGTGCTGTTTGCCCGTCAGGCCCAAGGCGACGCCAGTGGCGCGGCCTGGCCACGCTTTTTTGAGGCGGTGCGTCAGCTAGCAGCGCTGCCCAAACCCGAGCGCACCGAAGCGTTGCGACAACTCATATCCGCAGGACACCCGCCCATGCTGTCCCAATTGGACAAGTTATGAAACAAGCGCCTGTTTAATAGGGGGTATTGAAACTCGAACAGCTACAGCTGTTCACCGCCTCCTACACACGCTCACGGGCGTTGGCATACAAGTTGCTCATTGCGTTGAATGTGATCTTGGTCACATTAAAAAGCGGGTGCGTAAGTGACAATAAGTGATGGTTGAAAACAACACTTAATATGCACATTCTCTTCTTTGGCTATTAGCTGCATCTGACCGATGACTAAAAATGTTGGCTTGATCCGCTGCACGCAATGCGTACTTAAAAAGGCGTGCTGGCTTACCCAATTGTCCGAAGAGTTTCCTAATTTGGCTTGGGAGGCACTGAGCCACCAACGCTTCAAGCCGGGTGAAACCATCCTGCTTGAAGATGTGCGAAGTCAACACCTCAAAGTCGTTCAAACTGGCTTGCTCATTTTGGGGAAATGCGGCGCGGAAAATCAAACTAATCCGCTGGCAGTGCTGGGCCAAGGCGCAATACTGGGCGCGCGCGCTCTCTCACAAGCACCTGAATTATTTTGGGCTAAGGCGGTATCCGAGGTTACGGTGTGCAAGGTGAGAATAGCGCTACTGCCAAACTCTGGTGAGAAGACGATGCAATCGCTGATGAACGACGTGTGTGCCAAAACGGTGTCGTCTATTTCCGAATGGAGACGCGTTGTTGGTGTCGCGGCATTGCGCCCCCGGGTATTGGCGGCACTCAGTCTACTTATCCACGAACAAGGCGGCAACATGCGCATTCTCATGCCCCCACAGGCGGACTTGGCCAAGTTGCTGTGTATAAGCCGTGAGAGCCTAAGCAAAACAATGCGGTCGTTAGAGGCAGACGGCATTTATTACCGCATCAGTCGGCGGCTTATCGAAGTCAACGAATCCGAATTGCCAGGGTGATTGCCGACGCCGGCGAAATAACCGCCGCGCCGCTTTGTGGGCGTAAAACGACTAACTGAGGCCCCAAAAACATGGCGGATGTGAACCCGCTCACATTTCCTCTAATACCGCCACATACGCCGCAAGCCCCCCACCCACAATGAAATTATTCAAGGGCAAAGGGCGATTACGGGATGCAATTCAACCAAACGGTGAGCGATCATCAGGCAGAAACACCGTCAGACCGCCTGATACACCCTTACGAAGCGCTGGCAGTCCATGCACTTGAAGCGCATGAACAGGAACGACGCCGCGTCGCGTTGGTACTGCATGAGGACCTTGCCCAATCCCTGCTGGCCATCAAGATCAACCTTGAGCGCGCTGCGCATATCAGGAACGAAAAACAGCACGAACTGATCGTTGACAGCACACACATTGTGGCAAACGCCATCCAACAGCTGCGTGACGTATCAACAGCGCTACGACCGACCATGTTGGACCACCTCGGTTTGATACCAGCGCTAAATTCGTTCGCTGAAAGAAGCAGCCACCACGATGGTTTTGCGGTCAGGTTCTTTCACGAATGCGGGCTTTTGCGCCCAAGCAGCGCGATTGAGACGGCCTGTTTCAGAATTGTCGAAGAAGCATTGCGCAACGTTACCCAGCATGCCAGCGCCAAGGTGGTACGCATCACGCTCGTTCGCGACGCCGACGACTTGCTACTGCGCGTGCAAGACGACGGCATCGGCTTTGACGTTACCGACATGCATAAACGCGCCGAGGCAGGTGCTTGCCTTGGCATGCTCAGCATGCAGGTGCGCGCGCGCCAAATTGGCGGCCAACTCGGCATTGAATCCCAACCCGGCGCCGGCAGTGTCCTGTCGCTGAGGTGCCCATGGCTGGCACCACCACCTTTGTCTGGCCCAACGTTTTCTGGCGAATAGCTTTTAAAAATCGATAGGAGCACCATGCGAACCAATCTACCAGTCACCCAGCGGGAGTACCAGTTTCCGGCGGATGAGACGCTGCTCTCCACCACCGACACGTCCAGCCACATTTCCTACGCCAATGCCGCCTTCATTCGCACCAGCGGCTATTTGCCAGACGAGTTGATGGGCCAGCCGCACAACATGGTGCGCCACCCGGACATGCCGGTTGAGGCTTTTGCCGACATGTGGCGTAGCCTTAAAGAGGGCCAGTCGTGGCGCGCACTGGTGAAAAACCGGCGCAAGGATGGGGACCACTATTGGGTATGCGCCAACGCCGCGCCAATGCGGCGCAACGGCCAGGTTACGGGATACCTTTCGGTGCGCACCAAACCCACGCGCGCAGAAATTGAAGCGGCTGATGCACTCTACCGCCGCTTTAAGAAAGGACAGGCCGGGGGCCTCGCCTTTCACCGTGGGTTGATCGTGCGCACCGGCCTCATGCACTGGGCTAGCGCGCTACAGACAATGCCCGCCGCGTGGCGGGTACGCCTGCCAATGCTCAGCGTGGGAGCCGCCATCGGTGTGGTACTCATTTCTTCAGGCCTGGGTGGGGCTGCGTTGGCGAGCGCAGCGGCCGTTACCGCCGGTGGTTTGCTTTTGGCGGATTGGTTTATTGAAGCCCAGCTTACCCAGCCGCTGTCAAAAATTTTGGGCGTCGCGCAGCAGGTAGCCAGTGGCGAGGCAGGCCAAGACCTCAACCTGAACCGCTGCGACGAAATTGGCCTGATCGCGCGCGCGATCAACCAAGCCGGGCTAAACCTGCAGTCCCTGGTGGCGGATGTTTACGAGCAGACCTCTGGGGTACGCGTAGCCAGCCAAGAAATTGCGGCGGCCAACAACGACCTGTCGAGCCGGACTGAACAAACTGCATCGAGCCTAGAGCAGACGGCCGCCGCAATGGAGCAACAAACCGCCACGGTTCGCCAAAACTCGGATACCGCCCAACAAGCAAGCCAAGTGGCGAAAGCAGCCACGCAGGTTGCGGCCCAAGGTGGTGCAGCCATGGTCGATGTCGTGGAGACCATGGCACTCATTTCAACATCGAGCCGTAAGATTGCTGACATCATCAGTGTGATCGACGGCATCGCATTCCAAACCAATATTCTGGCGCTGAACGCCGCTGTAGAGGCTGCCAGAGCGGGTGAACAAGGACGCGGATTTGCAGTCGTTGCCACAGAGGTGCGTAATCTTGCAGGCCGTTCGGCTGCAGCAGCCCGGGAGATAAAAAGCCTCATCGACGACTCGGTTGTCAAAGTCGAAGGGGGCACCCGCCTCGTGGCGCAGGCCGGTGAAACCATGAATGAGCTTGTAGGCCAAGTCGGGCGCGTGAACGACTTGATCTCTGCGATCAGCGCGGCATCTAAAGAGCAAGCACTTGGTATTGCACAGGTTGGCCAAGCCGTGGCCCAACTCGATGAGATGACCCAGCAAAACGCATCCATGGTGGAAGAAAGCAGTGCTGCGGCCAATAGTTTGAGTGACCAGGCGATGCGACTAGCGGAGGCTGTGCAGGTGTTCTCAAACTGAGTCTGAGCCAATGCCAGAACGTGACGCTTACCAGAAGCCACTTGGCTGGGCGCTGCTGGCCATCGCCATGCCCGCATGGTGGTGGGTTTACAAGCCGGTACAGCCTACGGTTCTTGACCCTAACTTATTTTTGTTTTTTCACAATGCGGTAGAAATTTTTGCAATTGTCGTAGCCGCACTGGTATTTGTGACAGGCTACCGGGCAGCGCTTGCGGTACGCAATGGCGCAGTGGTGTTACTGGGCGTCGGTTTTTTAGGTGTAGGGCTGCTGGATGGGTTGCACGCCATGAGCTACGTCGGTATGCCGAATGTCATCTCAACCAACACGCCCCAGAAGTCGATATTTTTTTGGTTGTGCGGGCGCATCTTGGCTGCGGTATCCATTCTGGTGTACGCATCCTTGCCGCAAGCACCTGCGGTCAGCACTTTGCGCAAGCGCGTGGCAGTTGGCTTGGTGCTGGCTCTTGTGGCGGGCCTGGCATGCGTTGGCCTGCTTTGGCCGGATCGCCTTCCTGCGCTGTTTGTGACTGGGCGAGGACTTACGCCCCTGAAAGTCAGGCTGGAGTGGGTAATCATCAGCGTGCACTTATTGACACTATTGGTTTTGTGGCGACGACGCCAAACACTGGCCGATGAAGGTGTCCAGGTCTTAGCGTTTGCCGTTGCCCTGTTAGTCGTATCGGAATCTCTTTTTGCTATTCTGGGTGTGGTAGGTAAGGACGCTGCCAACCTGATGGGGCACTTGTACAAGGTGGCAGCTTACCTCTACCTGTTTTATGCCACTTTCGACGAGGCGCTGAACCGACCACTGCAGCATCTGAGCGCTCAGCGCCTGCGTGAGACGCAGATTTTGAACGCAGCGCCCGACGGGCTTCTACTGGTTAACCAGTCCGGGGACATTCTTCTGGCCAACCCAGCCATGGAACGTTTGTCAGGGTACAGCGCGCACGAATTGGTTGGCCGGAATGTAAGCATTTTTTTGCCAGAACATTTGCGTAAGCACCACGCGGGGGCCATGCGCCGCTATTTCAGTGCCCCGCTTGAGCGCGCGATGGGCACGTCGGATTTGACACTGATGCACCGCAGCGGCGAACCAATTCCAGTAGATATTTCACTCGGTTTTTGGGACGACGGGCACGATCGGCACGCCATTGCCTATGTGCATGACCTGCGGGAGCGCAAGGCCTTTGAGGAGTCTTTGCGCCACCGCGCTATGCACGACCAGTTAACTGGCCTACCCAACCGTTGGTTTTTCAATTTGCAGCTTGACCAAGCGCTTGGGCAGGCCAAGCGCAACGGCCATCATGTGGCGGTGTTAATGCTTGATCTGGATGACTTTAAAACAGTGAACGACAGTTTTGGACATGCCACGGGTGATGAACTGCTGTTGCAGGTCGCACAGCGCTTGCGCGGAGCACTGCGCGACCACGATACGTTGGCACGCTTAGGGGGCGACGAATTTGCCATCTTGATCAGCAACATGCTCTCCACCGATGAAGCGGCAACCGTGGCAGAGAAATTGCTCGCCACGATGACACAGGCCTTCGCGCTGCACAACCAAGTGGTGCATTCCAACGTCAGCATTGGGCTGGCCTTTTATCCAACGGATGCACAGGACAGTGAAAACATCATGCGCTGTGCCGACATGGCAATGTACCAAGCCAAGCGCTCAGCGCGTGCCGTTTATGCCTGCTATGCATCGAACTTAGAGCAGCATGCGCGGGAAAATCTGGACCTTCATGTGCGCTTGAAAGAGGCACT
>JBBRNS010000199.1:0-7058 GCA_038230175.1 Burkholderiales bacterium | reverse complement strand
GGAGGTGTCGCCCCAGAATGCGAAGTTGCGCTGCAGATCGATCACAGCTGCTCGAACCGCGGGGAAAGCGGACACTCTGGATGCATTCATGCCCGCTTCTTCGGTGCGGATAGCCTCGCTCACATCTTCTTGCGCGAGCCAAATATGGCTCCCTTCAAAGTGGATGGGCAGGCTGCGTAAGAAGGTGACGATGGCCTGTTCGTTGGCTACATCCAGCGCGATTGCGGCGCGGGTGGCGGCCAGGCCGGTGATACGGTAGAGCGAACCCGAGTCTAGAAAATGGTAGCCCAGCTGCTGGGCTAGTACGTCGGCAAGGGTGCCTTTACCCGAAGCGGTGGGGCCGTCCACACAGATAACAGGAATGGCCGCAGCCGGTGCGTATGCAACCGAAAACAGGGTTTCGAAGTAGTCGGGAAAGGTTTTTGCCACGCACTTGGGGTCTTCAATCCGCACCGGCACGCCAGCGGCGTTGAAAGCCGCGAGAGAAAAACACATTGCCACACGGTGGTCGTCGTAGGTATGGATGGATGCGGCTTTCCAGTCGCTGCGCGTCGCCGGTGGCGTTACTTGGATAAAGTCAGCGCCTTCGAGCACCGTTGCGCCCAACTTGCGCAATTCAGTTGCCATAGCGGCAATGCGGTCGGTTTCTTTAACCCGCCAACTGGCAATATTGCGCAAGATGGTGGTGCCGTTGGCGTACAGGGCCATCACCGCTAGGGTCATGGCTGCGTCGGGGATGTGGTTGCAGTCCAGGTCAATGGCTTTAAGTGGCCAAGAGCCTCGGGATACCTGCAAGTAGTTAGGGCCGCTGGTGATGTGGGCTCCCATGAGTGCTGCGGCTTCGACGAAGCGAATATCGCCCTGAATAGAGTCTGAGCCTACACCCTGAATTTTTATGCCGTTTTTACCGTTAGCCCCCGAAGCAATTGCGCCAAGCGCTATGAAATAGCTAGCAGACGACGCGTCGGCCTCGACGTGAATGTCGCCCGGTGTGCGCAGTCGACTGCCCGCCGGGATGGTAAAGCGCTGCCACCCATCACGCTGCACCGCCACGCCAAAGCGTGCCAGCAAGTTAAGGGTGATTTCGATGTAGGGGTGCGAGATCAACTCGCCCACCACCTCGATCACGATATCCTGCTGCGCCACCAGCGGCAGCGCCATGAGGAGGGCTGTCAAAAACTGGCTCGATACGTCGCCACGAACCCGGATGGGTGCGTCCAGCGTGAGTGAGGGCGTGCCAATATGCAGCGGCGGATAGCCGTCAGTGCCCAAGTAGTTAATCTGGCAGCCCAGTTGGCGCAGGGCATCGACCAGGTCACCAATCGGGCGCTCGTGCATGCGCGCCACGCCTCGGAGCTCAAAGTCGCCCCCCAACACCGCTAGGGCGGCGGCAAGCGGGCGCATGGCTGTACCGGCGTTACCCAGAAACAATTGGGCGCGCCTTGACGGCAGCACACCACCCAACCCGGTGATTTGTAGGGCGTTGCCATCGCTTGCAATCGTGCAGCCTAAAAGGCGCAGGGCATCGAGCATGACACGGGTGTCGTCCGAGTCCAGCAGGTCGTGGACGGTGGTGCGCCCTTCGGCCAACGCCGACAGCAGCAGAACGCGGTTGGAGATACTTTTTGAGCCCGGCAGTGTGACGGTGCCAGCTGCACCACTCAGTGCCGGAAGGTCCAGAAATTCGGTCGAAAACATTATGGTCGCTGCTTGGCGCTCATGGTCCAGTTGCTGCGGGTGTGGCTGGCCTTTTCGATCAGGCTTTCAAGGCCCTCGCTGTTGCCACTGTCGATCTGACGCTCTAGTGCTTTGAGGCTTTCTTGGAAAAGTTTGGACTGCGCCAGTAACTCCTCCCGGTTGGACAGCAATATGTCACGCCAGACCTTGGGGTCGCTGGCGGCAATGCGGGTGAAGTCCCGAAACCCTGGGCCTGCCAGTGACAGGTAGTCCTTGCCTTGAGGCTGGCCCGAGACGGCGTTCATCAGCGCAAACGCAATCATGTGGGGCAGGTGGCTAACCGACGCAAATGCCGCGTCGTGCTGCTCGGGAGTCATCTTGAGCACGCGGCATCCCAGCGCACTCCACACATCAACTGCCTTTTGAAGTTGCACAGGCAGTGTGCGGTCAACGGGGGTGATGATGACTTGGCGGCCGGTGTACAGATCAGGGTCTGCATTTTCCACACCGGAGACCTCTTTGCCCGTAATCGGGTGCGCTGGCACGAACGAGCCGACATGTTCGCGCAGGGCGCGTCGCGCCGCATCAATGACTTCGCGCTTTGTGGAGCCCACGTCCATCACCAGCATATCGGCCGTGACCAAGTGCTTGATCGCCTTAAAAGTGGCTTCGGTTGCCGCAACGGGTACGGCGATGAGGACAATGTCTGCGCCCGATACAGCCATGAGGGCTGAAGGTGCTTCAATGTCGATCACACCCATCAGTCGGGCACGTTCGGTCGTGCTGGGCGACTTGCTGTAGCCAACGACCCGCTTCACCAAGCCTGCTCTCCTGAGGGCCAGGGCAAACGAGCCCCCCATCAAGCCGCATCCAATCAGACCAAGTTGTTCAAACATATTTCTTCCTGAGAACTGGGGCGGTCATAAGGGTCAATCGGCCAAGGGGTAGGTGCCAAGCACCTTGTAAAAGGCGCACAAACCCTGTAAATCTTGCAAGGCTGCGGCAACCTCGGGTTGGGAGGGGTGCCCCTGCAGATCAATATAAAAGTAATAGTCCCACTGCCCGGAGCGCGCTGGGCGCGATTCAAAGCGAGACATGGACACGCCGTGTTTTTTGAGTGGCACCAGCAAATCATGCACTGCGCCAGGGCGGTTGGGAACGGACACCACCAGACTGACGCAGTCTTTTCCCGTGGCCTGCGGGGCTGGCATGGTGCTGGGTAGGCACACCACGACAAAGCGCGTGCGGTTGTAGGGATCGTCCTGGATCGCATGGGCGGCAATGTGCAAGCCAAACTCGGTGCCCGCCCGCTCGCTGGCGATACCGGCCCACGCCGGATTACCTGCTGCCAAGCGTGCGCCTTCCGCGTTGCTAGAGACCGCGCGGCGCTCCGCATTCGGGAGATGGGTGTTGAGCCACTGCTGGCACTGGGCCAGTGCCTGTGGGTGCGCCAAAACGACCTCAACGCCTTCCGCGGACTGTGTTGTGCGTAGCAAGTTGTGGCGCACCAACAGGCTGATTTCACCAACGATGTGCAAGGGCGAATTCAGCAGCAGGTCCAGCGACCGGGTGACCACCCCTTCGGTGCTATTTTCGACGGCTACAACGCCAAATTCGGCGGATCCGGCGGTGGCGGCATGGAAGACCTCGTCAAAACTACTACAAGGAACATGCTGAATGCTCGAGCCAAAGAAACGCAGCGCCGCTTCTTCGGTGAAGGTGCCTTTGGGACCTAGGTAGGCCACGCGTTGGGGTGCCTCTAGTGCGCGGCAGGCCGACATGACTTCGCGCCAGATCATGGCCACACTCTGGCCCTTTAATGGGCCTGGATTGGTCTGCTGTAAGCTCGCAATGACCTGCGCTTCGCGTTCCGGGCGGAATACGGCCGAGCCTTCAACGCGTTTGATTTCGCCGACCTCATTGGCCAGCGCGGCGCGTAGGTTGAGCATGGCGAGCAGTTCCAAATCGAGCGCATCGATCTGGGTTCGCAGTTCGGGGAGTGTTTTGGCCATGGTGAATACGTGCTCTGCCATTACGCGGCGGTGCGTTCAAATTCTTGCATGTAGTGGACGAGGGCCTGGACCCCTTCAATGGGCATGGCGTTGTAGATGCTGGCGCGCATGCCACCGGCCGACTTGTGGCCTTTGAGCTGCAATAGCCCAGCGGCTTGTGCGCCAGCTAGGAAGGCTTCGTTGCGTGATTCGTCGCGCAGAAAGAAGGGTACGTTCATTCGTGAGCGGCAGCTGGGGTGTACCGCGTTGAAGTACAGGCTGGATGCGTCAATGGCCCCGTATAACATTTTGGCCTTGGCAATGTTGCGCGCCTCAATGGCGGCAACGCCGCCTTGGCGCTTGAGCCATTGAAAGATGAGGCCCGCCATATAGATCGAGTAGGTGGGGGGTGTGTTGTACATAGAACCGTTGTCTGCAACGGTTTGGTAGTTAAACACGCTAGGACACATGGGTAATGCGTGTCCCAGCAAGTCTTCGCGCACCACGACGACGGTGAGGCCCGCAGGTCCCAGGTTTTTTTGTGCGCCTGCAAAGGCCAGCCCGACGCGACTCCAGTCCACCGGACGGGACGCAACGTGGGACGAAAAGTCAATCACCAGTGCGGCATCCGATCCCAACGCCTTCAGGTCAGGCAAAGTTTGGAATTCAACACCATAGACCGTTTCATTGCTGCACAGGTGCAGGTAGCTGGCTTGCGCGCTGAGTTGCCAGCTGGCCGGGTCGGGAATGTGGGTGTAGCCTTGCGTTTTGGTGCTGGCGGCGAGGTGGGCGTTGCAGTATTTGCTGGCTTCTTTGTGCGACTTGTCGCTCCAGCCACCGGTGACGACGAAGTCCACCGTGCCACTGGCACCCGCTGGCGCGCGCAGCGCACTCAGGTTCATCGGGACGATGGCGTTTTCGCCTAAGCCGCCGCCTTGCATGAACAATATTTTGAAGTGCGCTGGCACGGCCAATAACCCGCGCAGATCGGCTTCTGCCTGCTGGTAGATGGACTGGAACTCTTTGCCGCGGTGGCTCATTTCCATCACACCCATGCCGCAGCCCCTGCCGCTGGCGTCGGGCCAGTTCAGCATTTCTCGGGCGGCCTGTTCGAGCACTTCGGGCGCAATGGTCGCGGGTCCTGGCGCGAAGTTAAAAGGTCTTTGCATCACGTCAATTAATAAGAAAAATAAGCTCCAGCCCTCGTAGATACTAGGTTTGTTGCTATTGATGCAATAGCGATTAAGGGGCTTCTGCCGCGTCGTCGGGCTCCGATGGGGCTTCGTCACTGTTGGTGTTTGCATCGTTCTCGACGATACGCTGCAGGCCACTGAGCTTGGAGCCGTCGTCCAGCGCCATCAGCGTCACGCCTTGGGTTGCGCGGCCCAACTCACGAATCTCGCTGACCCGGGTACGCACCAAAACACCCTTGTCGGTGATTAGCATGATTTCGTCATCCGCGTGCACCAGCGTGGCGGCAACCACTTTGCCATTGCGCTCGCTCTGCTGGATAGCAATCATGCCTTTGGTTCCACGGCCATGGCGGGTGTACTCGGTGATGTTGGTGCGTTTGCCGAAGCCATTTTCGGTGGCGGTCAGCACGCTTTGGGCTTCGTCTTGCGCCACCAACATGGCAATGACGCCTTGGCCTTCGTCGAGCATCATGCCGCGCACACCGCGCGCGGTGCGGCCCAGGGGGCGCACGTCGTTTTCGTCAAAGCGTACAGCCTTGCCGCCGTCGCTAAACAGCATGACGTCGTGTTTTCCGTCGGTCAGCGCAGCACCTATCAGGAAGTCGCCGTCGTCCAGATTGACAGCAATGATGCCGCCCTTGCGTGGGTTGTTGAAGTCATCCAGTGCAGTCTTCTTGACCGTTCCCATGCTGGTGGCCATGAACACATACTGGTCAGCTGGGAAGCTGCGTTTGTCGCCGGTCAGTGCCAAAACAACATTAATTTTCTCGCCCTCTTGCAGCGGGAACATGTTGACGATGGGACGGCCCCGTGAACCCCGGGAGCCTTGCGGCACTTCCCAGACTTTGAGCCAGTACAAGCGGCCGCGGTTGGAAAAACACAGGATGTAGTCGTGCGTGTTCGCAATAAAGAGTTGGTCAACCCAATCGTCTTCTTTGGTGGCCGTCGCCTGTTTCCCACGCCCGCCGCGCTTTTGCGCGCGGTATTCGCCAAGGGGCTGGCTCTTGATATAGCCGCTGTGGCTGAGCGTGACCACCATGTCAGTGGGGGTGATCAGGTCCTCGGTGCTGAGGTCATGCGAACTGTATTCAACCTGGCTGCGGCGTGCGCCTACCTTGGTCTGGCCGAATTCGGTTTTAACGGCAGTGAGTTCTTCACTGATGATGGTGGATACGCGCTCGGGCTTGGCCAGAATGTCCAAAAAGTCTTCGATCTCGCCCATCACCTCTTTGTATTCGGCAACGATCTTGTCCTGCTCCAGCCCGGTCAGGCGTTGCAAACGCATTTGCAGAATTTCCTGGGCCTGAACTTCGGAGAGACGGTACAAACCGTCCGCACCCATACCGAGTTCTTTTTCTAGACCATCGGGTCGGTAATCGTCCGCATTGATGACACCACCGTCGGTGCGGACACGGGTGAGCATTTCGCGCACCAGTTTGCTGTCCCACGGACGGCTCATTAATTCGGCCTTCGCTACGGGCGGGGTAGGCGCGTTGCGAATCAATGCGATGAACTCGTCAATGTTGGCCAGCGCGACCGCCAGGCCTTCCAGGACATGGCCGCGTTCGCGGGCTTTGCGCAGGTTGTAAATGGTGCGGCGGGTGACGACTTCGCGGCGGTGCTCTAGAAACACCTCGATCAGATCCTTCAGGTTGCACAACTTGGGCTGGCCATTCACCAATGCCACCATGTTCATGCCAAACGTGTCTTGCAGCTGGGTTTGCTTGTACAGATTGTTGAGCACCACCTCAGGCACTTCGCCGCGCTTGAGCTCAATCACCAGGCGCATGCCGGACTTGTCTGACTCGTCCTGAATATGGCTAATGCCTTCAATCTTCTTCTCATGCACCAGTTCGGCCATGCGCTCCTGAAGCGTCTTCTTGTTGCATTGATAAGGCAGCTCGTCGACGATGATGGCTTGGCGCTGGCCTTTGTCGATGTCTTCAAAGTGGCACTTGGCCCGCATGACAACGCGGCCACGACCGGTGCGGTAGCCGTCTTTTACGCCGCTGATGCCATAAATAATGCCGGCAGTGGGGAAGTCCGGGGCCGGGATAATTTCCATCAACTCGTCAACACTGGCTTCGGGATTGCGCAGTAAATGCAGGCAACCATCGACCACTTCGTTCAGGTTGTGGGGGGGGATGTTGGTGGCCATGCCGACGGCGATACCAGACGATCCATTGACCAGCAAATT
>JBBRNS010000198.1:0-7080 GCA_038230175.1 Burkholderiales bacterium | reverse complement strand
CAGATCAAAAATCTGGACCTGCAAGGCACCCGCATCTGGATGTACGGCCACAACTAATAGTGGCATGACGGTGGCACTCGTTTGAGTGCCTCTGGCACCCACTTAAAAATCCCGCAGCCTTTAGGGGCTGCGGGATTTTTTGCCTTTTTAAGCGGAAGCTCGACCGGCGCGGGCGCATTATTTGCCCGTTTGTCGATTAAACGGGCAAGTTGGTGTTGCTTAATTCAATAAGAATCATTATCATTACGCTTTAACCTTAAGCAGGGACCCCTATGAAGCGCTTTGTTTCCTTTGCATTCTTGTCGTTGGTGGCCGCAGTCAGCTTGGCCGCAACGCCCGAATTCACGTTGACCATCGAAAACCATGTTTTTGCACCCAAAGAGGTCAAAATTCCGGCGGGTCAAAAGGTGAAATTGCTGGTGGTAAACAAAGACGCCACCCCGGCTGAATTTGAAAGCAAACCGTTGGGGCGTGAAAAAGTAATTCCGGGCAAGGCCACTGCGACCATCACCCTGGGTCCATTAAAGCCTGGTCGATATCCGTTTGTGGAGGAATACCATGAGACGGAAGTGGGTGTCCAAGGTACGATTGTTGTCGAATAACAGCCAGAAAAGCCACCAATCATGTTTGCCGCCGCCATCATCGTTTTTCGTGAATCGCTCGAAGCCGCACTCATCATCAGTGTGATGGCCGCTGCTACGCGGGGCATACATTTGCGCTCCCGCTGGATTGTTGGCGGCGTGCTCGCCGGTTTAGTTGGCGCCGCCTTGGTGGCGTCGAGTATGGAAGCCATCTCCAATTTGGCGGACGGTATCGGGCAAGAGTTGTTCCAAGCGGGCATTTTGGCTTTAGCGGTTGGTATGCTGGCTTGGCACAACATCTGGATGTCGGTCCATGGGCGTGAGATGGCGCAGCAGATTTCACGCACAGCCCGAGAAATCAACCAAGGCAGTCGCGAGAGGTCGGTTATTTTCTTGGTGGTGGCACTGGCCGTGCTGCGCGAGGGGTCAGAGACGGTCTTGTTCCTGTACAGCATTGCAACCGGGAGCGATGGTGGATTGCGCACCACCGTTTTGGGCGGTCTTGGGGGGCTGGGCGCTGGGGCGCTGGTGGGTGGATTGCTATATGCGGGCTTGCTGCGAGTCCCCGTGCGTTTGTTTTTTGGTATCACCGGGGCTTTGGTTTTGTTGCTGGCCGCGAGCATGGCGTCGCAGTTGGCTCGCAAATTGGTACAAGCGGACCTTCTGCCCAGCCTGGGTGCGCCGCTCTGGGACACCTCTGCCATGTTGTCGCAGTCTTCCGCCCTAGGGACTTTGTTGCACGGTTTGGTGGGTTACGACGCGCAGCCCGCAGGCATGCAGTTGTTGTTCTATGTTGCAGCTTTGGCGGCAATTGGGGGCGGCATGGCCTGGATGTCCAAACGTGAGCAGCGCCGCAGCGCCGATGGGGCCATTTCAGCAAAACCGCTCCGTGCAAGCACAGCGCCCGGTTGACCGTGTGACGGGGCAAACCACCACATTAAAAGGCCAGATTCCGTCTGGCGTTTGGGTTTTGGGCTTTGTCAGCCTGTTGATGGACATTTCCTCCGAGATGATCCACAGCCTTTTACCTCTGTTTCTGGTGACGGCTTTGGGTGTCAGTGCCTTTACGGTGGGCCTGATTGAGGGTGCTGCCGAGGCAACAGCCCTGATCGTCAAGGTTTTTTCAGGCGCTTTGAGCGATTACTTGGGTAAACGCAAAGGCTTGGCCGTTGTTGGTTATGCACTGGGCGCGCTGACCAAGCCTTTTTTTGCGCTTGCGACCGGCGCCGGTCTGGTGATCACAGCCCGATTGCTTGACCGTGTCGGCAAAGGGATTCGCGGTGCACCGCGGGATGCTTTGGTGGCCGATTTGGTGTCCCCCGAGATGCGGGGCGCCGCGTTTGGGCTGCGCCAGTCGCTCGATACCGTAGGGGCATTTGTCGGGCCGCTTCTGGCAGTCGCCTTGATGCTGCTCTGGGCCAACGATTTTCGAGCGGTATTCTGGGTGGCGGTCGTGCCCGGCGCCTTGGCAGTGTTGTTGCTTGTTGTGGGCGTGCGGGAGCCCGCCAGCACTGCGCAAGGTAAGCGCACCAATCCCATTCGCCGAGAGAACTTGGCGCGCCTGAGTGCCTCGTACTGGTGGGTGGTGCTTATTGGCGCCGTGTTTACCTTGGCGCGCTTTAGCGAAGCTTTTTTGGTGTTGCGCGCACAGCAGTCGGGTGTTGCATTGGCATTGGTGCCGCTGGTGATGGTTGCGATGAACCTAGTGTACGCCGCCTGCGCCTATCCATTTGGGAAACTGTCAGACCGCATGAGCCATACCCAGTTGCTGGCCTGGGGATTGGTCGTGTTGGTGGCCGCCGACTTGGTGTTGGCCGCCAGCAGCCATTGGGTGGTTGTTCTGAGTGGGGTGGCCCTGTGGGGTGTTCACATGGGGATGACCCAAGGTTTGCTGGCCACGATGGTGGCCGACACCGACCCGGCCGATCTGCGGGGAACGGCATACGGGTTCTTCTACCTGGTGAGTGGCTTGGCCATGTTGGTGGCAAGCGGTCTAGCGGGCTGGTTGTGGGACCAATATGGTGCTGCCTATACCTTTTATGCGGGGGCGATTTTCAGCGTCGCCGCGCTGGGCGGCATCGGGTTGCGGCTGGGGCGGCCCAAGTAAGATCGCACCCTTTGCCAACGACTAACGAATTTTTTCGGAGAATTACCATGCCAGCCCAAATCAACCCACTTCAAACCATTACCTTGGGTGGTGGTTGTTTTTGGTGCACTGAGGCCGTGTACACGCAGGTGCGCGGCATTGAGGATGTGGAGTCCGGCTATAGCAACGGCCATGTTCAAGAGCCCACCTACAAAGATGTCTGCGAAGGCACCACGGGTCATAACGAGGTGGTCAAGTTGGTGTATGACCCGGCGGTGATATCAACGCGGGAAGTGCTTGAAATCTTTTTTGTGATCCATGACCCCACCAGCCTCAACCGCCAGGGCAACGACACCGGTACACAGTACCGCAGCGGCATTTACACCAGTGATGCGGACCAGCACGACGTCGCGCAGGCGCTCATTACCGAGATGACCGGCAGTGGCGTGTACACCCAGCCCATCGTGACTGAAGTGGTTCCTTTAGCGAACTATTGGCCGGCTGAAGACTACCACCAGGATTTTTTTGCCCGAAACCCTACGCAGGGGTATTGCATGGCGGTGGCAGCGCCTAAGGTTGAGAAATTTCGCAAAACATTTGCGCGCTTGCAAAAAGACTGAGGGCCGCGATGAGCCGCCTGGGCCTTACCCGTGACAAGATCTATAAAACCGTGGCGCGCCAGCTCCATGGTTTGGTTCCGTGCTGGGTTTGTGGTGAGCATGTCTTGCCCGCCAACGCTACGCTGGAGCACATCCGGCCGCTGAGCGAGGGTGGTAACAGCCATGTTGAAAACCTAGCGATCAGCCATGACCGGTGTAACCACCAGCGCCACGCCAAAGTTGTCGAGGCTGCCCTTTAACGCAGGGGAGTCAACGTGCAAACGTGCTGAGACCGGTCGCTCGCTACTAGTCGCAAACTGCGCGCGTCGTCGTAAATCACTTCGGTAGGAACGGCAAGTCGCGCGGTGTTAGCGGTGCCCGATAGCCCCTGCCATGTGATCTTTCCGTTGAGCAAGCTGCCTTGGATCGAGAGGCCACCGGTTTGCAATTGCATAACTTCCAAGCCGTGTCGAAAGGCGATTTGGATCGGCGGGTCAAATCCATCGCAGGTGTAGTGCTCCAGCTGGGTCGGACGTGGCATCAAACCGTGTGTTTGTACCGTATGGACCACGATGAACCCAATCATGCCGATGATGGCGCAGGCAATCGTGGTGATGACGGCAACAGGAATGATTGCGCCGACGGTAAGCCGCAGCCTGGTGGGTATATTGGATTGCATGGTGAATGCCTAGAAACTGGTGATGAGCATGACGACAACCGCTATGGCCATCACTGCGGTGGCTGTCCAACCCAAAACGCGGTGCCCCACATTGATAGTGTGCGGCCCCATGCGCTGCTCGGACTGCCCAATCCACATCAACGCGGCCATGATGGGCACTGAAATCACGCCATTGACGATGGCGCTCCAGACCAGTGCTTTGAGCGGGTCCACTTCAAGAAAGCCCATAAGCGTTCCCATGCCGGTTGCACCGACGATGATGAGGTAAAAACCTTTGGCATCACGAAAGCCGTGCGACAAACCCGCCGTCCAGTCGTACTGTTCACTAACAGCATAGGCAGCAGACCCGGCCAAAACGGGCACGGCCAGTAAGCCCGTTCCAATGATTCCCAGCGCAAACAGTGCAAATGCAAACTCACCAGCCACTGGTCGCAGCGCCTCGGCCGCCTGGGACGAGGTTTGGATGTTGGTGATGCCCTGCGCGTTTAATGTCACTGCGGTGGCAATCACAATACACAACGCAATCACGTTGGAAAACGTCATGCCCACCACCGTGTCTTCCTTGATGCGCGAAAGATGCTCCGCTGCGTATTCGGGGTGGTCGCGCAGGTCCTGAGCGTCTGGGCGGCGCTTGTTGTCTTCCACTTCCTGCGCTGCCTGCCAGAAGAAAAGGTAGGGGCTGATGGTGGTGCCCAGCATCGCAACCACCATGGCCGAATAATCCCGCATGGAGGTGTCTTTTGGCAAGAAGGCCCAGGGGTGCAAAGACTCTTTGAGCGCTTGGTGCCACGGAACCCGCACCGTCAAAATAACGGCAACATAGGCAAACAGCCCCAGCGTGAGCCATTTCAAAATGCGCACGGTGCTCTCATACGAGAACACCACCTGGGTGGTCACGCACAGGGCACCAAAACCAAGCACATACAGCGCCAATGGCCCGCCGAGGAGCAGTCTAAAAGCCTCGCCCATCGCCCCGATATCGGCGGCAATATTGATCGTGTTGGCGATCACCAGAAGACCCACTAGCAGGGTGGTGATCCAGCGTGGAAAGGTTTTATTGATATTGGCTGTCAACCCTTCGCCGGTAACCCACCCGATACGGGCGGACAGCATCTGGATGCCGATCATCAGCGGCGTGGTCAGCAGCAGCGTCCACACCAGCGAAAAACGGAACTGAGAACCCGCCTGAGAATAGGTGGCGATGCCGCTTGGGTCATCGTCCGCTGCTCCGGTGATTAGGCCGGGGCCCAGACGACGCGCGATTTTTTTGGCCGATTGGGTCACCATGGACACATCTCCCGCTCTGGCGTTGCATGTTGATGCAAGCGCCATGGCATACACCAGGGTATGCCGTTGATCAAAAAGCCAGGCTGAAAACAAGGTCCGCCAACGACGCGGTACGCTTTGTTTGCGCTTGCCAGGCACGTGGGGCAAAAGCCTCCGTGCGAAGTCTGGCAAGCGGCTGCATTAACCGGTGGTCAATGCGCCGAGCAGACTGGCCGGAGACCGGTAACTGTCGGATTCCATGGTGTGAATTAGGTGGTGAAGAGGCTAGAAATTATAGGTAACGCGTGGCGCGCGCCATGACCGTAATTGGTAAATTGGAAGTAAAGCCGATGTCTTTAGCCCCCGTTTTTCAGCAAATTCATGGTCTGCGCAAGATGCCCGGCTGGATAAGCGAATCGTCAGCCGTTGGCTGACTACTTCAAGTTGCAGACGCCCGCGCACCGCAGCGTGCCCTTTTATCCCGCAGAAAGATGCTCTAGTACCCGCTTGCCGACTGCCGCCGAGACGCCACTGACGCTACTGCCCCACGCCATATCGATTAACGTTAACGAAAGCGGCCAATCTTTGAGCGTTGCCAAGTTGGTCAGGTCGTAGGTGGCGTAGGCGATCAAGCCGAACAGTGCGCCCGCAAGCAGTGACCCCAGCCAGCCCGTGCCAACCACTGTATGCAGCGCACTGGGTAACACCGCAAACACCACCAACCCAACCGGGTAGAGCAAGTAAAACAGCCCAGCGGCCCACAATGTGGGCTGGTCGGCCATCAAATGGCCAATACCCTGCGCGTAAATCGGCTTGGCCACCACGCCCAGCCAAACCAGGTCGATCACAATCATTACAAGCGCGGTGGCGGCGTAGGTGCTAAAAATTTTTACCATAGGGTTGCTCATCACAATTTACACCAGTGAGACGCGCCAGCCTGAACTGCAGGACTAAGGCGCAACGGGAATAAGAACCTCATTGCGCCGCATGAACCAGGGCGTCCAGGGCGGGTTGTAGCGTGCCAGGGCTGGCGGGCCTGCCGCCTGTAAAGCATGGCTCGCCATGTAGGTGTTGAGCTCGGCGGTTCGCAGTGCCACATCGTCTTCACGCGCCAAACCTGAAAAGGTCACCGCAGCAAACCGTGCTGGCGGCAGCGGCATCAACTGTACTTTGGGGTTATTGGGCGTGGGCAAGGACTCCACGGTATAGGCCGCCGGCATGATAAAACGCACCGTCCATGTGCCAGACTGTCCGGGCACACCAGTCTGAATGACCGGTGCGGTCATGGCGATGGTCTCGCTACCCGCCTTTTCCTGCACCACCGGTGCCGTCATGGCAATACTCTGTTTGCGTGTGTTGCCACCAAAAATATATCCGGCCAGCAGTTTGAAGCCGGCGGTAGACGCTTCATCGCGCGTACCTGTCACGCTGACTTGCGCCGCCACCAAGGCGGGATAACTACGCACTTCAAAAGCGCCTTCTTTCAGGCTGGCGGTGAACGCTGGTTCTTCGGTGGCCATAGCGGGTACTCCAAAAAAAATTAATACAACAAGTGCGCCAAACCAAGCGGTAGATTGAAGCTTCATCGGGTTGTTCCTCACGGTGTGGTGGTGATGATGCCACGGCGCGCGCGCGAGGGTTTGTGCGCTGCCCAACGCATGGCAGGCAGCGTTGGTTTTTTTGGCCGGTTCATTGAAGGTTCTGCGTCTGACCTTTGCGCCTATCTGCTGTCACTAGTGTCCGGTTAATTCAAAGCCCATCGCCCGCAAAGCCAATATCGATGCGGGTTTGCAGAGATTTTGGGGTGTCCACGATTTGAATTCGTGCAAAAAAAGATAGTCAGAAAATAGGGTTTTCCCCAATTTCATT